>JAFAVT010000297.1 GCA_019242275.1 Alphaproteobacteria bacterium | reverse complement strand
GGCCCCGGTGAAAAGACGGCGGGGGAAATGGCCTCGCAGCAAGAGCGAAGCCAAGGTATCCAGAAGCAAGAGCAGGGCCCCCCCCAGCAGCAGATACGGCTCAAGTGCCTTGGCATCTATACTGCCATAGGCACGGCGTTCGACATTCAATGCCGGTAGTGGCAGCAGCGCATCATTGCTTTTCAGCGTGTTGAGAGCGCTTTCAATTCCTTGCGCGCCATAAAGGCCAGGCGGATGAAGATGGCTGACCTCGGTCTTCACAAAATCTTTGGCAGCAATTGGCATGACCTCACCACCGGGTGCCCCTTGGTGGCCGAAGCCGTCCAGCACCGACACCGGCGGCAGAGTGGTAAGGCCGGCCAGGCTTTCCGCCGGGGCGCCGCCCGCCAGCGCCAGCAACCGGCGCAGCATGTCCACATAAAGGCCAGACAGCGGCAGGGTGGACCAGCCCGGGCTGGCGGCGGTGTGAAAAAGGATGATCCAGCCCTGACCCTGACGCCGCGCCGTCACCAGCGGGGTGCCATCACTGAGCCGAGCCCAGACATGGCCATTCAATTCCGCCGAAGGCTCGGCCAAAACCTGCCGCGACACGGTCACATCCTCCGCGATGCCAAGACCGTTGAACGGGCTGTCCGGACCAAAGGCGCCCAGATGCTGCGGTTGACCCCAGGCCATGGCACCGTTGAGATAGCGTTCACCAACCCGCAGCGGCACCGGCACCAGCGCATCGGCGCCCTGGGCCACGTGCTCGCCGGCGAAACGGATCAGAATACCGCCGTTTTTCACAAAGTCGGCGATCTTAGGTTCATCGTCCCCGGCGATGCGTCCGACATCGGCCAGCACAAGCACGGAAACGTGCTGCGATAGAAGATTGGTGACGGTACCCTTGCTGGTTTCCGCATAAGGCGAGAGCGCCTTGTCGAGATAATAGGAATCCGCCAGCAGAGATTGTTCGCCGCCGCTGATCGCGACAATACCGGCACGGCGCCGGACATTACCGGTATCCAGTAACTGTACGGCGCCGGCGCTGTCCTGTCCGCGCAGCGCCAGGCGCTGAACGCGGTTGCGGACTTCCAGTGGCAAGGTGAGATGGCCTTCTGCCCGTCCGCTTCCGGTGCGAAAATGTAAACTCGCCGCCGACAGGGTCTCGCCGCCTGTCCCCAAAGCCGCCGCTTCCACATCCGCCGCGCGTCCGCCAGCAGGCCGTATTGCTACCACCGTGAAGCCGCTGCCGTCGCGCGCGGGGGGCAATAGGCCCAAGGCGCCGCGCTGCGGCATCAGCAACGTCACGGGCCCACGCGCCTTGAGTGCCGCCAGGAACTTGTTGGCATTGCCGTCCTCGATGCCGTCGCTAAGCCAGATGATCGAAGGCGCTTTCAGTTTCCAGCGTGCCAGCGCTGCCATGGTGGTGATGCGATCGCCGGGCCAGGGCATCGGTTGAAGCCCGCGCGCCAGCCGTTCGGCTTCACCGGCATTGAGCAGATTGGTGGGCGGCGTTGAGGCGGTCGGCAGCAGCACAACGGGACGGTCGCCGGCACCATGCAGCAGGTCGGTGATGGCACGCGCTCGTTCGCTCCAGCCATCTGCCGCTGTCCAGCCATTGTCTACGACCAGAACCAGCGGCCCCGGCGTCGGCGGCACAAGCCCGCGCCCCAGAATGGGATCGGCCAATGCCAGGATCAGCAACGCCGCGGCCACAAGGCGAAGCAGCAGCAGCCACCAAGGCGTCTTTGCCGGTGTTTCTTCCTCATTAACCAGCCCGGTCAACAGCCGCAGCGGTGGAAAAATTTGCGGTCGTGGGGCGGGCGGTGTGACCCGCAGCAAAAGCCAGATCACCGGCAGGGCCAAAAGACCCGTGAGTAGCCAGGGCGCCCCAAAGCTCAGTTGCGACAGCAAATCCACGGCAATCACATCCCGCCGATGGCGGCGTAAAGGGAAATCAGTGCCGCTTGCGGCGCATGGTCGGTGCGGTGGACAGTGCTGGTCCAGCCTAGACGGGAAGCGGCAGCGGCAATCAGCTCTCCATGAGCGACAAAGCGGGCGCGATAGGCGGCTTGCAGCCGTTCGGCACGGCCAAAAATCTCGCTTTCCTGTCGCGCCATTTCAAACCGGGTTCTTCCGGTAAAAGGAAACTCCTCTTCCGCTGGATCCACGATGCGGACCAGATGGCCTTCGATGCCAGCGCGAGAGATGCGCGTCATTGCCGCTTCTGTTCCCGGATCGAGGAAGTCACCAAACCAGACCAGTTGCGCTCCACGCAGCACCGGCGCCGACCGCGGCTCGCTGTCAGTCGAACTTGCGTGCATCAGGCGTCTCGCGATGCGGCTGAGCGAGACTTTCGATGCCGCTGCAGGGTCGCCGTTGCCCCAATAGCCGACGCGCTCGCCGCCGCGTATCAGAAGCGAAGCCAGCGCCAACAGCAAAAGATCGGCACGCGCCTTTTTGGTGACGGCATTCTTCTGTGAGGCAAATTCCATGTTGACGCCGCCGTCGCGCCATAACCAGACCGTCTGGGCTGCTTCCCATTCCCGCTCACGAACAAAGAGATGCTGCGACTTCGCCGATTGCCGCCAGTCAATGGCAGTGACGGCATCTTCAGAGCGATAACGGCGGAACTGCCAGAAGCTCTCGCCGGTGCCGGTGCGCCGGCGGCCATGGACGCCCAGGCTCACCGAGGCGGCAAGATGGTCGGCTTCCACCAACAGCGGCGGCAGCGTGGCGCTGAGGCCTTCGGCTTCGTGCTGAAGCGCGTGGTTCAATGAAGACAACTCACAAAAGGCTTTGGCAGAGATCCGCGATCACGCCTGCCGTGGAAAGCCCGTCCGCGCGGGCTGTGAAGGACAGTGCCATGCGGTGGCGCAGCACCGGCGCCGCCAGGGCCGCGACATCGTCGGTGGAAGGGGAAAAACGTCCGTCCAGCAACGCGCGCGCCCGAACCGCCAGCATCAGCGCCTGGCTGGCGCGGGGGCCTGGACCCCAAGCAATAATGCCGGGCTCGATGCCGCCTTCGCTGCTGCCAGGACGGGCAGCCCGCACCAACTTCAGTATGGAAGCCATCACTTTCTCGCCCACCGGAATACGGCGGACCAGGCTTTGCGCCTCCACGAGTTGTTCGGGCCCACAGACGCGGGCGGCCTTCACTTCTTCACCCATGGTGGTAGCCAGAAGCATGCGCCGCTCGGCCTCCAGATCGGGGTAGCCAACATCAATCTGCAGCAAAAAGCGGTCGAGCTGCGCCTCGGGCAGCGGATAAGTGCCTTCCTGTTCCAGTGGATTCTGCGTTGCCAGCACATGGAAAGGAGTCGGCAGATCATGGCGGGCGCCGGCTACCGTGACATGGTTTTCCTGCATTGCCTGCAGCAAAGCGGATTGGGTGCGGGGACTGGCACGATTGATTTCATCGGCCATCAAGAGTTCGGTAAAGACCGGGCCGCGAATGAAGCGAAAGGCGCGGGCGCCCGATGCGCTCTCTTCCATGACTTCCGAACCGGTAATGTCGGCAGGCATCAGATCGGGGGTGAACTGGACGCGGGCCGTGTCCAGCCCCAGCACGATGCCGAGACTATCCACCAGTTTGGTTTTGGCCAGGCCAGGCACACCGATCAGAAGGCCATGGCCTCCCGCCAGCAAGGTCACCAGCGTCTGCTCGATCACCTCATCCTGGCCGAAGATCACCGTGCCAAGCCCCGCCTTCACCTTGGCGAAGGTACCGGCGGCGGCTTCGAGTTGGGCGGGGGCGTTTGCCGCCGCGGGCAGGGTATCGGCGCTCATGGGACCTGACTTGCTGAGAAGGAAGCTATGTTGCACCGTGGCCGGAAGGCGGCGCAACCCCGCCGGCGGTGGTTAAAGCAAGGGGAGAGCGCCGAAAAAGGCGTCAATATGGCCGCTTTGAAAAGCCCCGGCGCGTCTGAGTTCCGTGCCGCTGTATTGGCGGCACGACTGGCGGTACATCTGCCCCAAGTGCCGCCGCAAGAAGGCGGACATGACGACCATCATCGCGTCGCTGGGACACCCCTAGGGGGAACAGCGGCTGTCTTGCTGCCCCTGGTGGCAGCGAATGAACCTGTCTTGCTTTTCACCCGCCGCACCGAGGCGCTGGTCCGCCATGCCGGTCAGGTCAGTTTCCCGGGCGGGCGGGTGGAAATACAGGACGCCTCGCCGCGCCACACCGCGTTGCGCGAAACAGCGGAAGAAATCGGCCTAGTCCCGGAGCGGGTGGCAGTGGCGGGCTATCTTTCACGCTATCGTACAGGCACCGGCTTTGACATCCAGCCCTTGGTAGGTGTGATTGATCCGGGTTTCGTCCTTACGCCTAATCCAGCGGAGGTGGCAGCGGTGTTTGAAGTGCCGCTTTCTTTCTTGGCTGATCCCGCCAACCGCGTGCGCGCCACCCGGGAGTTGAACGGTGGGATTCGTAGTTTTTATACTTATACCTATGACGGGCATGAGATCTGGGGCGCTACCGCCGCCATCATCGTAGACCTGGTAACGCGGCTGGCTGCTATAGAGAGCCCATGAGAATTGATCCAAAACAACATACTTGGATGACGGCGCCGGAGACCCTGGCGGTGATGAATGCTCTCATCGAGGCCCGTTTTGTGGGTGGCGCTGTGCGCAATGCCCTGCTGGGCGTTCCCGTATCCGACATTGACATTGCCGTGCCGATGCCGCCGGCTGAGGCGATGACGCGCCTGAAGGCGGCAGGTATTCGCACCATCCCTACCGGTATGGATCATGGCACTGTCACCGCTGTCATCGCCCATCATGCCTTTGAAGTCACCAGTCTCAGGCGCGATGTCAAGACCGACGGCCGCCACGCCACTATAGCCTTTACCGACGACTGGGCCGAGGATGCCGCCCGGCGTGATTTCACCTTTAATGCTCTGTATGCGGGGGCCGATGGCGAAATCTTTGATTATGCCACCGGTGTTGAAGACCTGATCGCCGGCCGGGTCCGCTTCATGGGCAATCCTGCCACCCGTATTGCTGAAGATTATCTGCGCATCCTGCGCCTGTTCCGCTTCCATGCCTGGTATGGCAAGGGCGAGCTCGACGAGCGGGCGCTGCGGGCCGCGGCGACGGCGAAAGAAATGCTTGCAAGCTTGTCAGCCGAACGCATCGCCAAGGAGATGCTGCGTCTTCTGGAAGCGTTGCGTCCCGGGCCAGTGCTGCGTGTGATGGCGGCAACGGGAATTCTGTCTGAAGTGCTGCCGGGCGAACTGGAGATGGCGCGGCTGGAGCGGTTGTGTGAGATCGAAACCGAGAATGGTTATGAACCGGATGCGCTGTTGCGGCTGGCAGCGCTGCTGAAGCAGGACAAGGGCGCTACAATGGCGGAGCGCTGGAAGCTTTCCAATACCGCCCTCAATCGGCTCGAAGCAGCGCTGGCCGGTGGCGAGCGCATAGCGTCGCATCTCAAGGCGGCGGATGTGCGGCGTCTGCTTTATCGGTTGGGCCGCGACACATTCCGCGATCGCGTCCGCCTCGCTTGGGCAGCGGCTCCCCGTTCCCAGCCGGCGCTGGCCTGGCGGCTGTTGCTGGCGATGGCGGACAGTTGGGAGCGGCCGCGCTTTCCGCTCTCGGGCTATGACGTCATGGCGGCGGGGGTGCCGGCGGGCCCGAAGATC
>JAFAVT010000017.1 GCA_019242275.1 Alphaproteobacteria bacterium | reverse complement strand
CCAGCAGCGCACTGCGCCGGGCCGCGTCCGGTTCAGCTGCCGCCTTATCAAGCAGCCGGTCGAACGCCGGATTGCGGTAGCCGGCATAGTTGTTCCCGGCATGCCCACGCAAAAGCTCCAGGAAATTGGAAGCATCATTGAAGTCGGCATACCAGTTGGCGATGCCAAGGTCATAGTCATGCGCGCGCAGGCTGCGAAAATGATTGGGCACGTCGGCGGCGCGGATGGTGAGTTTGACATGGATCTGGCTCAGCATCGCCTGCAGCACCGCTGCCAGGCGGCGGTTGTCGGGACTGTTTGTGATAGCAAAGCTGATGGCAAGGCGATTGGCGGGACCATAGCCAGCCTGGCGCATCAAGACTTGCGCTTCCGCGAGCCGGGAAGCAAAGGGCGCCTTGCGAAAATCAAAAGCAACGTCACCCGGATAATTGGCGGTGCCGGGTTGCACGATGGCATAGGCGGCAGGCTCGCCCAGCTTCAGCACTTTTTGCGTGATCGCCTCGCGGTCAATGGCAAGATTAAGAGCACGGCGGACCCGAACGTCCTTCAGCCGCGCCAGATTGATGGCGACATAGGATAGCGCCAGCGACGGCGTTACTTTCAAGGACGCGGGCAGGTTCGCCTTCAACCAGGCGATCTCGGTTCCTGCCACCGGACTTTGCAAATCCAGCTCGCCGGCGCGGAAGCGTTTCACCGCGGCGGCACTGTCAGTGGTTGGGTAATAGATGACCGTGTCCATGACGACGTGAGCAGCGTCATAGAAACGCGGATTTTTCGTCAGCGTGATATGGTCATTGGGCAGCCATTCCTTCAGCAGATAGGGTCCATCGCTGATATAAGCGCCAGGCCTGGCCCAGCCGCTTTTCGCCCCGTGCGGCACCGGCGAGGCTGTGATATGCGCCAAAAGCTCCGGCAGATAAGGGGCAGGATGCTCCAGCGTCAGCACCAGTCTGTCGGTTTGGGGCGCGGCTGCGCCCAAGTCATTCGGTGGCAATTTGCCGGCGCTGATGGCGGCGCCATTCTTCAGCACCCACAAATTGGCGGCATAGCGTGAGCGGGTGGCGGGAGCCACAAGCCGGCGGAAGGCAAAGACAAAATCGCCGGCGCTGACGGCTGTGCCGTCCGACCACTGCGCCGGGCGCAGATGAAAGGTCCAGGTCAGGCCATCGCGCGAAACTTCCCAACGCGCGGCAATGCCCGGGATGGGCCGCGCCGCCGCATCCAGCGTGGTCAGGCCGACCATCAGATCACCCACAATATTGTCTTCCCATTGGGTTCCGCCCTGGGCGGGGTCCAGCGAATCCGGCTCGCCGCCATTGCCGCGGCGCAACTCCGCTGCCGCCGCCGGCAGGCTGATCAGCAACAGCAGCGCGGCCACAGCCTTCCTCACAGCTTTTGTACGCTGCGGTCCAGCGACAGATAGCGGCTGCGGTTCATGTTGCTGGGATTGGACACCCAGCCCTTCACCTGCGGCGAGACCAAATCGCGGGTGGTGTCATGATAAAGCGGGATCACGCCCAGATCGTCCAGCAGGATTTGTTCGGCTTCGGCCAGTGTCGCCATGCGCTGCGCGGGGTCCCGAATATGATCGGAATCATCCACCAGCTTGTCAAAGCCGGGATTGCTGTAGAGACCGTAATTGAGATCGGTGCTGGCGGTCTGGCAGAGGAAAAGGAAATTCTTGGGATCGCGATAATCCGCTACCCAGGCGGAAACCGCGACATCAAAATCATGGCTGCGTTGCATGGCAAAGAGAATTTGGGAATCAATCGGCAGCGGCCGCATATGGATGCCCACCTCAGCCCACATCGCCTGCAGCGCCACCGCCGTCAGCTTGAATTCCAGCTTGTTGTACATGGTGAAGTCAAAGGTCAGGGGCCGCTCTGGGCCGTAGCCCGCCGCTTTCAACAAGGCCCTGGCTTTTTCCTGCCGGACCGCGAACGGCATCGCTTCATAGCCGGCCTTGGCGCTGTACGGATATCCGGCAATGCCGGGCGGAATAAAGTTACGGGCCGGGATCAGCCCGGAATTCATCACCTTGGTGTAGATGGTATCGCGGTCAATGGACATGGCCAGGGCCTGACGCACACGCAAATCGTTGTAGGGCGGGCGGGAGAAGTTGGCGAGAAGGTAAAAAGTGGAAACCGCCGGTGAAATCCGCAACAGGCCCGGCAGTTCGCGCCGCACCGCCGCCACCCGGTTCTGCACCGGGCAGCGGTTGCACAAATCAAGTTCGCCGGCCCGCAAACGCTTCAAGGCCGCTTCACTGTCCTCGGTGGGATAGAACCAGACTTCCTCCAGTTCCACCTTGGCAGCATCATAGAAACGGGTATTTTTCACCAGCCGGACATGATCGTTGGGCAGCCATTCCTTGAGAATGAAAGGTCCGTTGACGGCGATGTTTTCCGGCCTCAGCCAGGCATCGCCATGGCGCTCCACCACATGACGGGGCACTGCATACATGGTCTGGTGCATCATCAATTGGTCAATATAAGGCGTCTGGTAATGGGTGCGGATTTCCAGCGTCCGCGCATCCAGCGCCCGCACGCCAATCGTCTCCGGCGGCACTTTGGCTTCCGCCGCCTGCTGCATGTTCAGAATGGGATAAAGGATGGAAACATATTGGGCCGCCGTTTTGGGATCGGCGATGCGGCGAAGCGAGAAAACATAATCCTCGGCCGTGACCGGCGCGCCGTCCGACCAGAGATGCTCACGCAGATGGATGGTGTGGGTGAGGCCGTCGGCGGAGGTGGTAAAGCCGGTCGCGGCGCAGGGCGTGGGTCTTCCTGCCGCATCCTGGTGCATCAGTCCCACCATCATGTCGCCGACAATCCAGTCTTCCCATTGCGTGACCAGCTTGTGAGGATCGAGGGTGGCGGGCTCCGCCGCATTGCCTCGGCGCAAGGTGCGGGGAAGTCCGCGGGGAAAGTTGATGGTTGAGGCGCCCCTCGGCCGGTGCAAACCGGCCCAGACCAGACCCGCGCCCGCCAGGCCGGCGCCAAGCGCCGCTGCCCGTCTGTTCCAGTGCTGTTTGCCGCGCATTTGCCGTTATTCACCATGACCGGCGCGGCCCTCGCGCCCGGCCCGGCAATACCATAATATGGCCCTTGCGCCGGGCGAAAAGCGGGCAGGGCGGGCGCCATTTGGGCAATCAGGATGGAACAGGGATGACAGTGATCAGATTTTCCATGGCCGCTTTTCTGGCCTTGGTTGTGTTTTCAGTATTGAGTGGTCCGGCGCTGGCCGATAACCGGGAGCAGGTGCTGCTGCGCCTGCCGGCCTGCACCAATGCCGCAGAGCAGCGGCAATATCTGGACTGCTACTATGCCGCCGTCGAGCCGATGCGGACGGAACTGGGCCTTGCCGCGGCCCCCCAGGCGGCCGCCTATGCCTCCTATTTCGCAGGCGCTGCGCCCGCGGCGCCTGCCGGCGGCATCAACTCGCAATTTCTCGCCGTGCGGGAGGAAGTCCTGCTGCGGCTGACCCGCTGTGCCTCCATCGGGGACACCCGGCAGTACCTGGATTGCTACTATGCCGCCGCCCAGCCGCTCAGGGCCGCGCTGGGGTTGGCCCCGGCGCCGCAGGCGGCTTCCTATGCGCCCCTTTTCTCCTTGGCGCAGGCGGCACCCCGGCCGGC
>JAFAVT010000316.1 GCA_019242275.1 Alphaproteobacteria bacterium | reverse complement strand
TCTGCCGCAGCTTTTACGGCGGAAAATTTGTCGCAAACCTTCGTGATGCCTCGTCCGGGGCCGGATTCGTGTATGGGAGCGCTTCGAAACGGGCTATTCTCCGCCGAAATCGGGGGATAACAAATCTGTAAGGCGCCTTGCTCCCGGCGCGCCGTCCAAAGGAGGAGACCTAAATGAATTTCGTGAAAACACTGCTGCTCGCCGCGACGGCGGCGGGTGCGTTGGGCATGATTGCCGAGACCGCCATCGCCCAGAATGCTCCGGCCGGGGCCCCGGCCGCGACGGCCCCTGCGGGTGCCGCGCCGGGCGGCCGTGGCGGCCGTGGCCGTGGCGGTCCGCCGCCGGCGCCCGCGATTGCCTGGGTGCCCAAGAAGACCCGGATGACGCCCTATGACAGCCAGACCAAGCCGGTCTGGCATATCGCCGACATTCTGGCTTCGCATTCCAAGACCGCAAGCTGGGAACAGCCCATCGTCCGCAACAAGGAAATGTGGGCCGACTACATCCAGTTGGCGGCCGGCAGCAAGACCCCGCGCGCCATGTATCCCGACAACCGCATCGGCATGATCGTGTGGGACGGCCAGCTTCGCGTCAGCGTTGACGGGATGGAGCCTTACATCGCCACCAAGGGCTTTGAGATCAATATCCCCTACCGCACGCCCTATACGCTGGAAGCGGTCGGCGACAAGCCGGCCCTTTATTTCATGGTGCATGAAGCGGAGATGTATCCCGAGTATCCGGCGGACACGATGCCCGACAAGCCGAAGGACATTCCAGGCTACACCTATACCAAGGTGATCCACACCGCCAATAAGGGCCCGATCAAGGAAGGCCAGAAGCCTTATCTGGACTATTACAAGGACGTGGTGGCCGCCAATGGCCGCGGCGGCGCCTTTATTTCCGACGATCACTTCTTCTTCAACAACATCCGCGGCATGGGCGTTCCCACCCCGCCGGACACCAATCTCGGCCACTTCCATGCGGAATATACCGAGTTCTGGTTCATCATCGAAGGCAAGATGGAATACAAGATCGAGGGTATTCGCGACGTGGTCCAGGCGGATGCGGGTGACGTTGTCACCGCGGCCCAGGGCCGTTTCCATCGTGCCAGCTTCAAGGCCGGACAGATGGACACGCGCGTGGCCATCAATCCCTTCCCGCAGGGCCAGCACAACTTTACCGTGGAATCCGGCGGCACGCAGTAAGCCGAGCGCTTTCGAACAGAAACGCCGCCGGGCAACCGGCGGCGTTTTTGTTTTGGGGGGGCGGAAGGAAATGCGCTTTCAGCCCTTTTCTTCAATTCCTGCGCTACGCTCAGGAAAGCGCGTGGCGCCGTCTCGCGGGCCGAGCGTGGACTTTGCCGGGTACTACCAGAAGCATATCAAGCGGCTTAACATGGTCACATAACGGGCGGGGAGGTCTTAATGCTGGTTGGAATCGTTCTGATCGTCATGGGCATGATTTATCTCTGGAAACCAACCATCTTCCGGCGTGGACTATGGATGAAAACGAGCATTGCTATCCGCGCCTTCTCTGAAGAAAACTATACGAGGTATATGAGGGTTCTCGGCGGCATTCTCGTCATAGCAGGGATAGCTTTGGTTTTTCTTTCGTAAGTGCCCAACCCGCGTGCCCTTCACCTGCCCGGCGTCGTCAATTGTGCGGTGCTTATGCTGCGAGGTGCGGTCCGGACAGGAGGGATCACTGCTCACGCTGCGCGTTCGCAGAGCGCCTGCTTTTCTAAGCTCGCTTCGCTCACCAAGAAAAACTGCTTCGGCTTAATACCTTGGCGGGGCATCGTTGGAGTATAGGAGGGATTGCGCAAAACAGACTTTGGTCTGTTTTGCGTCCTCGGCCTTCGGCCTCGGATCACGCGGCGGCTGTGCCGCCGCGTGCCCAAAATCGGCTGCCGCCGATTTTGTCGAACAAGGGTTCGTTCACCGCTCCCTGTCCGCCAGTAAAAAAGGGCCCGCAAGGGGCCCTTTTTTACTGGCGGACAGGGAGTGCGCTTGACGCTGTTCCGCAGCGGACCGCTGTGTGCCAATCGCCGCAAAAACCTTGAAGCGCCGTGCGAATTTCGTGCAAATCCGTTCCATGGCGGGCCGCTAAAGCCCGCGCCATTGTTAGGGCGGATTTTAGGGTGGCGCGCAAAACAGATCGTCTGACCGTCAAGGGGATCGGCAGTCTCGGTGCTGGCCTGCACGCGGACGGTAAGGGCCTTTACCTGCGGGTCGAGGCGACTGGCGCCCGTCGCTGGGTCTTCATTTTCCGGCACCACGGCAAGCGTTGCGAAATGGGTCTTGGCCCTTTCAGCGAAACAGGCCTTTCTGAGGCCCGCGAAACGGCTGCCAGCGCCCGTCGCCAGGTTGCCGCTGGACTGAACCCGATCATTGAGCGCCGCCGCCAGAACGCCGCTGTGGCCGCCGTGATGACCTTCGGCGAACTGATGGACGAAGTCGTCGCTGCCAAGGCGCCGGAGTGGCGCAATCGCCTCTCCCTGCATCAGTGGACGCGGTCTGCCACGGTGGAACTTGCCACCCTCCGGCCGCATAACCCTGCCGAGATCACCACCGAGGATGTCTTGACCGTTCTGAAGCCGGTCTGGATCGCCACGCCGGAAACCGGCCGCCGTCTTCGCGGGCGGCTGGAACACTTTTTGGACGCCGCCAAGGCCCGCGGTCTGCGGCGCGATGGTGACAATCCCGCCCGCTGGCGCGGACATCTTTCGCTGTTGCTTGGCCAGCGCCAGAAGCTGACCCGCGGCCACCACGCCGCCGTGCCCTTCGACCGGGCCAAGGATGCCATGGCGGCGATCCGTGCGGCAGATGGCCTGGCGGCGCGTGCCCTGGAACTTACGATTTTGACGGCCGCCCGATCCAACGAAGTGATCGGGGCTTACGGCGATGAATTCGATCTTGCTGCAGGTCTTTGGACCGTGCCGGCCGGGCGCATGAAAAGAGCGCGCCCGCATCGGGTAGCGCTTTCCGCTGCGGCGCTGGTCTTGTTGAAGGCCAGAATCGAGGCCTGCGGGAGTGGGCCACTGTTCCCTGGCCAGCGCAGAAATACACTGTCGAACATGGCGATGCCGAAAGTCATGGCGGCAGTCGGCTGGGGCGACTTTACGGTACATGGGTGGCGCGCCACCTTCCGCACTTGGGCTGGTGAGCGAACCAACTTTCCCCGCGAACTGGCCGAGCTTGCCCTGTCCCATCGGGTCGGTGACGACACCGAGTTGGCTTATAGTCGTGGTGACGGTTTGGAGAGGCGCCGGCAATTGATGGAAGCCTGGGCCCAGCACTGCCAGCCGGTGACTGGCAATGTGATCAGAATCGCGTAGGCGCTCCTATCGCATGAAGGTGTTGATGAGGGCGACGAAACTACAGAATGCTGCCGCCGAAGCCAGAACGGTAATCCCGTTCAACTTGTCTTCTACTCGCCGCATCCAGAAAGCCTGCTTCACCGGATCAATTTCCATCGCTGCCGCTCGCCTTATGTGGAGGGTTGGAGGGACGCGCGGCGCTCGGCGACGATCTGCCAGAGACGTGACCAAGCCAGCACCCATTTCATTTCGCGCCAGGGCCGGTGGTCGAGGACGGCCACCAGTTCGCAGATGCTCAGGCCACCACGTCCGGCCAATTCGCCAAGCGTCTGGCTGTGGTTTTTGATTGCCTGTTCTTCATCCAAGCCGGTGAATATTGACCACGGCAACGTCGCAACGCTGCTCTGGTTGTGCATGATCGGCATGTAGGTATGCGCCATCGGCTTAAGGCTCCTATTTCACTTCCGCCGCCACATCGGCTGCCACAATTCTTTTCCAAGCTGCGTCCATTGACGTTTCCGCCTGCCATTGGGAGCGCATGTCAGTCTTTTCCCAAACCAAGATCGGCTTGAGGACCAAGTGGCGGGTGATGCGCGCGGTCCACTTCTTGCCCGTCGCATCGCTGTAAATATCAGCAGCCAGATTGTGCGCCATGACGCTCCTTCTATGCGACGGCAGCAGGGCGCTGATAACCAGCCGCCTCTAACTCGCGCGCCTTGCGGATAGCTGCGGTTAGTGCCGCGCTGCGCGTCTTGTACCGCACATCGTCGCCGCGCCAGACGCACAACCAATCTCGCCCATTCCAGTGCGCGAGCGCGGCGCTAAAACCACCATCCGGTTCCTCGCTGGTTGCTGGCGACCATTTCTTGTCATCGTAGTTCTGCGACATGATCCGCTCCTCAATCGCCAATGATTTTGGCCGCGCGCCGGATAGCTTGCCGCAGCCGAAGAATGTGGGCGTCACGGTGCCCGCTAGTGTGCAGAGCGGATTGAACATCGCCCCATCTGGCCTCTGAAGCGTCTACTTCCGTTGGCTGGAAGCAGCCCGCGTGCCCTTCATATCCGTGCAGTTCTTTCGGCATTTTGCGCTCCTTATTTCCGTTCCCATGAGGGGATTGTGCCCTTCGGGTGGACGCGCGACCCATCGGCATATTCCTCGCAGGTGTTGACCTCCGGTGAACCGTCCCACACGCCATCGAAGGCGCGGCTATATCGGTAGATGTAGCGGCTGCTGCCGTGACTGCCGACTTTGAAGACGTTTCCATATTGGGCGTTGAGAGCAGCCTGCATTTCGGCAACCGTGATGTTGCGATCAGGCTTGCACCACAACTGTTCGCCGCGCCCTTCCGCAAGCGTCGCCGCGTCGAGCAAGTATCTGTCCAGTGTGGTTTCTCTGTAGGTCGCCATTGGAAAATCCGCTCGCTCAATGTTGCGCGGGGCATCGAAAGATGCGCCCGCATTGGTGGTAGTTGTCGGACATGGGGAGCCAAGTCGCCTCGTAGAGAACACGCAGCGCAAAGATGTTGCAGGCGATGACCGCGACAAACATCAGGATCAAGACGG
>JAFAVT010000309.1 GCA_019242275.1 Alphaproteobacteria bacterium | reverse complement strand
GATGCGGGCGGCATGGCGGAGAAACGAAACCAATGATTTGCGGCCGCTGCCACGCATGCCGATCCAAGGCAGCGAAAAAGACTATCGTCGTCCGCCGCTGAGTTAGACTGAAAAGCTGGTACCGCAGCCACAAGAAGATGTGGCATTGGGATTGTTGATCTTGAAGGCCTGACCGATGAGGTCGTCGGTAAAATCAATCTCCGCCCCCACCAGGAAATCGAGCGACACAGGATCAATCAGCACGGTGGCCCCGTCCTTTTCCAGTACCAGATCGTCATCCATCCGGGTCTCGTCCAAAGCGAAATTGTACTGAAAGCCGGAACAGCCGCCGCCGGTTACCGCCAGCCTCAGCATGGTGCCAGCAGGTTCCTTGGACAGAATGGCGGCGATGCGCCGGGCGGCGCGATCGGAGAGGAACGGTGGAATGGGGCTCATGGTGGCAATCTCGCAATTACCGTCTATGTAGTCTTCCCAATGACCGCTTCAAAGCCCCCCGCGCCTGCCAACGACGCAGAGCCCACCGGTCACCTACTGGGGCCGGTGATCGAGCCGCCGGCCCTGTTGGCGCCTTTTGCAACCCATCCTGCCGGCAGCCGCGGCCGCTTTCATCCCGAAAGCGAAAGCCCGACCCGCACCTGTTATTCCCGCGACCGCGACCGCATCATCCATTCCACGGCCTTTCGCCGCCTCAAACACAAGACCCAGGTCTTCGTGCAGCACGAGGGCGACTACTACCGCACCAGGCTGACCCATTCGCTGGAAGTGGCACAACTGGCGCGCAGCCTGGCGCGTACTCTCCAGTGCGACGAAGACCTGGCCGAAACCGTGGCCCTGGCGCACGACCTGGGGCACACCCCCTTCGGCCATACCGGCGAAGAGGCGCTGGATGCGGTGACCAAGGACATTGGCGGCTTCGACCACAATGCCCATGCGCTCAGACTGGTGACCAAGCTGGAGCATCGCTACGCTGATTTTGACGGTCTTAATCTCACCTGGGAAACACTCGAGGGTATCGTCAAACATAATGGACCGTTGGCACCGCCGCTTGCCGGTCCTATCCAGAGTTTCAATGCCCGCTGGCCTTTGGATGTTTCCACCTGGCCGGGGATCGAAGCCCAACTTGCGGCGCTCTCTGATGACATCGCCTATATCAACCACGATATAGACGATGGCTTGCGTGCCGGCCTTTTCACCGTTGCCGATCTTGGCGAAGCGCCGCTGGCCGGCGATCACGTCCGCGGCGTGACATCGCGCTATGGCGAACTTGAACTTTCCCGCTTTGTCGGGGAATTGATCCGTACCCTGATGGGTTCCCTGTTGGATGACCTCCTGGCCGAGACCCGCCGCAAACTGGCTGCAGCTGCGCCGGCAAATGCCGCCGCCGTGCGCCAGGCAGGCAAGGCCTTGGCGGCCTTTTCCCCCCTGCGGTGGCAGCAAGTAAAGGCGCTAAAAAAGTTCTTGATGGAGCGCATGTACCGTCATCCGCAGGTACTAAGCACCCGGGAACGGGCGACAGCGGTGGTCACCGACCTTTATGAGGCCTTCCGGGCCGATCCCGATCTTTTGCCGCCGGACTGGGCTGCCCTGTGTGGCGCGGCGGGGGACACCGCCAGCGGCCGGGTGGCCCGGGACTATATTGCCGGCATGACCGATAATTACGCGCTGTCGGAGTATGAACGGGTGTTCTGCAACCGCATTGCACTCTGAGCGTAGCCGGAAAGAGTACGGAGCGTTTCCGCCCGGCCCGCGCCCTAAATAAGGCTGATTCGGCTGCAACCGGGTGCTAAATTGGAGGCAGAATCGCCAAGGTGGGATAAGGGCTGTTCCATGGCCAGATATGAGCGCGGCATGTACGAGCCGAGCGATGAGGTTCGCGTCTTTGATGGTGCCGAGGACGACGAGGATGCCGAAGGCTCGCGCCTGCCTCTGCTGATCGTGGGCGGACTGCTGGTGCTTTGCGCTTTCGCCGGCGTGGTCTGGCTGGCCTATACCCAGGGCGTCGCGCGAGGCCGCAGTGAGACTCCGGTGCTGGCGGCCGCGGCAGGGCCGGAAAAAGTTGCACCCCAGAATGCCGGTGGTACGGCAGTGCCCTACCAGGGCTTCAAGATTTATGAGCAGCCCGCCCCTCCCGATGATGAGACGCAGACCACTCCCCCCGCACCTGCGTCACCGCAGCCTGTAAAGGTTGAATCGCAACCGACTACCAAGCAGGAGCCAGCGGCAAAAGTGGCCACCGAGCCGACAAAGCCTGCGCCGGCCGCCACACCACCAGCACCAAAAGCCGCTGTCGCCAAGCCGCCGGTTTCACCGCCGCCGGCCATGAAACAAGCCGCAACACCCGCTGTTCCCTCGACGGCGGCCAACGCACCGCCGCGGCCCTTGCCGGGTGTTAATGCCGCCACAGCCCCTGCGCCCAAACCGGCAGAGATCGTACCCAAACCAGCGGCCACACCGGCACCGGCCAAGGGCGCTTTTGTGCTGCAAATCGGCGCCTATAAGAGCCAAGAGGAAGCCGATGCCGCCTGGCGTAGCACCAAGGCTCGTCACGCCGCGCTGCTCTCCGGCTATGGTCCTGATGTACAGAAGGCCGATTTGGGTGCGAAGGGCACCTGGTATCGCCTGCGTGTCGCAGGTTTTACCGACCATGATGTTGCTGCCAGCCTGTGTGATCGGCTAAAGGCTGACGGCGTCGGCTGTATTCTCGGCAAATAGCGCCGATGCGCTCCCGCGCAATCTTCGGTCTTTCCGGCCCGGCTCTGACGGCGGCGGAAGCGGCGTTCTTTCTGGAGACGCGCCCCTGGGGCTTCATCCTTTTCGCCCGCAATATCGAGACGCCGGAACAGGTAGCAGCGCTCACCACAGAACTGCGCGAAACCGTGGGTGATGACCGGGCGCCGATCCTGATAGACCAGGAGGGGGGGCGGGTCGCGCGACTAAAGCCGCCCTGTTGGCAGACTCGCCCGCCGGCCGCCCGCTTCGGCGAGCTCTATGCCGGCGATCCGGAGGCGGCCCGCGAAGCCACCTATCTCAACGCTCGCCTGATTGCTCACGACCTTTGCACCCTTGGCATAAACGTCAATTGTCTGCCGGTGCTGGATGTCCCCCAGCCGAGCGCACATGAGATCATTGGCGACCGCGCTTTTGCCGCCGATCCTGCCGTTATCATTGATCTGGGGCGTGCCCAGATCGCCGGCCTGTTGGAAGGCGGTGTCCTGCCGGTGATGAAGCACATCCCCGGCCACGGCCGGGCAGAGGCCGACAGCCACCTGGAATTGCCACGGGTAACCGCCGATCTGGAGGAACTTTCGGCGGTGGATTTCGTCACCTTCCGCAGCCTTGATTCCTGTCCAATGGCGATGACCGCTCACGTCGTCTATGATTCGATTGATCCACAGCGGCCTTGCACCACCAGCCCCAAAGTCATTCGGGATGTGATACGCGGTGAGATAGGATTTGAGGGGCTGTTGATGTCCGATGACCTTTCGATGAAGGCGCTGGACGGCCCGCTGAATGTGCGCGCCAAAGCCGCCCTTTTCGCGGGTTGCGATGTCGTACTGCACTGTAATGGTGACATGGACGAGATGAAGGACGTGGCTTCGGAAAGCCGGCAACTGGAGGGCGCGGCCTTGCGCCGTGTGCGCCATGCCATCTCGCAGCTGGTGACACCGGCCCCGTTCGATCCCAAGGCGGCGCAGGCGCGGCTGGAAACGTTACTGGGAACCACATGAGCGAGGCTCACGAAGCTTTTGATGCCTTTGACGCCCCGGCTTCGCCGGAAGAAGGCGCGTTAATGGTGCAGGTGGATGGCTTTGAGGGACCGCTTGATCTGCTTCTGGCGCTGGCGCGCAACCAGAAAGTTGATATCGCCCGCATCTCCATTCTCACTTTAGCCGAGCAGTATCTCGAGTTCATCGAGAATGCGAAAAAGCTGAATCTGGAATTGGCCGCTGATTATCTGGTGATGGCGGCGTGGCTGGCCTATCTGAAATCTCGTCTGGTTCTGCCCCAGGAAAAGGGGCCGCAAGGCGAGCCCAGCGCCGACGAGATGGCCACCCGCTTGCGCTGGCGGCTGCAGCGTCTGGACGCCATGCGCGCCGCCGCCACCCGTCTGATGGGGCGCGAGCGGCTGAACCGCGACGTTTTCGGTCGTGGTGATCCCGAGCCGGTCAATGTCATCAAGCTGCGCAGCTATACGGACACGCTCTATGATCTGCTGACGGCTTATGCCACTGACCGGGTGAAGCGGCTGAAGGGGGCGGCCTACCATCCGGTGATTGCGCCGGTGTTGCAGATCGAGGAGGCCCGTGCCCGGCTGGAGCGGATGCTGGGCCGCATCCATGACTGGAGCGCCCTTGATACCCTTTTGCCTTTTGAGTGGTCGGGAGGCGCACGACGTCGTACAGCGCTGGCCTCGACCCTGTTGGCGGCTCTGGAGATGGCCCGCGACGGCAAGGTGGAGATTTCGCAGACGGCACCCTTTGCCGCGATCTATGTACGCGACAGGGCGCCGGCAAACGAGCAGAGCCCAACGGAACAGGCAGGGGCATGATATGAGCAGTGTGGCCAGAATGATTGAGACGATCGAGACCGAGATGGATGCGCCGGTTGACCCGCAGGCGGGTGTAAACGCCGAACATCTACGGATGGTGGAAGCGCTGCTGTTTGCCGCCAGCGAGCCCCTGGACGAAAAAGCATTGTCAACATCGTTGCCGGAAGGTGCCGACGTCCCGGCAATTCTTGCAGCACTTGAAGCGATCTATGAGAAACGGGGCGTAAACCTCTGTCGCATCGCTGGAAAATACCAGTTCCGCACCGCTGCCGACCTGGCTTTCCTGTTGCGTAAGGAAAAGCCGGAACAGAAGCGCCTTTCCAAGGCTGCCATCGAAACCTTGGCCATTATAGCCTATCACCAACCGGTTACCCGGGCCGAGATCGAGGATATTCGGGGGGTTGCCCTTTCGAAGGGCACGCTGGACACGTTAATCGAAGTGGGCTGGGTAAAGATCAGGGGCAGAAAGCGCACCCCCGGCCGTCCGGTTACCTATGGCACTTCGGAAGCTTTCTTGGTCCAGTTTGGGCTGGAGAGCGTCGGCCACCTGCCGGGCCTGGACGAGCTCAAAGCGGCCGGCTTCCTGGAAGCGATGCCGCCGTCCGGCTTTGATGTGCCCAATCCCTCGGAGGCGCTGTCCGCGGACGAGGACCCGTACGAGGGCGAAGAGCCGCAGGATCTCGCCACCGGCAGTGTTCATCTGGATCAGGCCTGATCGCCGCAACTGCTACGGCCAGCCTTGCGGTCAGAAGCGGACCGCTCGTCCAATTTGTTTTGTGAAATTGGATGGTCCAGATAAAGCGGACCATGGCGGATTGGCACTTCCCAATATCGGATCCGGACAATCACCATCGTTTCATGAACGGGACCGAAACTATGTCGCGTCATAGGATAACGACTGCCGACTGGCCGCCATGCTAGTTTGGTAACGTGCAGCCTCGGGGGTGGCGGCCATGAACAAGTTTCAGAGCTTCTCCATCGGACTGGTGCTGCTGGTGCTGTCTATTGCCGGCGCGCTGCAGATTCTGCCAGTTGATCCAGTGATGCGCCGAGTCTCCATCGCGGCCGTGTCCGCTGTCTGTCTGATGGCGGCGATGGTGTTCTTCCTGTTTGCCGTCAAGGACCGCGACAACTAAGGCCCGTTCGCCGCCGCCGCCATTTTGTCTATTGCCGCCTGGAAACGCCCGCGACGGCGGTCCATTTCGGCGGGGCGATCGGCTGGCGCGATATTGGCGTTGTCGTAGAGCAGGGTATAAACGATGCGCGAATGGCTGGCATCCACCTGTTCCACCGCCATGGTGCCGTGGTAGAAAATCGCTGAGGTGGGCTGGGCATAGACATAAGAATGGCTGGTCTTGGACACCATCAACTCGTCAATGGTGCCGTTCAGCCGCCGGTTGGTGCCCACATCTCCCGTACCCACTGTCAGCACGCAGCTATTCATCCCCAGGTAGGTAATGAAGGCGCAGTAATCGTCACCCTTGATCCGCTTCCAGGCATCGTCGGCGCTATGATTGACATTCGCCGTCATCACGATGGTGGCCCAATTATGCGGCACGTCCGGCACAGCGCCGCGTGCCGGCGCGCCCGGGGCGGAAGCAGGGGACTGGGCCAAGGCGGGCGTAGCGGTGATCAACGCTGCAAGCAAAAATCTTTTCATGTTCTTTTCCCCCACAATTGTCATGGCCACTTTACGTTCGCTATCCAAAGCCGCAAGGGTCGGTGTTTGTTGCCCTGGATGGCCCGCGCACTCTGGTCCGCGCTGCGCGCGGCCGGAGTGTAAACTCAGGCGGGCGAGGACAAGCAAGATTACTCTCACTCTTCCTCAAGCTCCACAATTACCGCCTCGCCATTTTCCAACGCGATGGCAAGGTCACCCTTGCGCAGCAATCTGGCATCATTGCCAAATACTTCGGCCCGCCAGCCGGTTAGGGCTACCACGCCATCATCCTCCCCCGCTGCCAGACGCTCGATATCCTCGGCATTGGCGATCAGGCGTGGTGCCACCCCTGCGGCCTCAGCGCGCAATCGAAGCAGGGTCTTGAGCAGGTCAATAGCAGCTGGCGACGGCTCGCGGCGCCGGCGCGAGGGTGCTGGCTCGATCCCCTCCGGAGGCGTGGCATTGCGGCCCGCCTCGATCGCTTCCACCAGTCCCTTTCCCAGCCGCGAAGCCGCGAAGCCCTTTGGCACCGCCCGCACTTTCTCCAGCGCGTCGGCATCTTCCGGCGGATGGGCGGCAATCTCGGTCAAGGCTTCGTCCTTCAGGACCCGGCCGCGGGGAAGATCGCGGGCCTGCGCCTCACGCTCCCGCCAGGCCGCCACCGACGCCAGCATGGCAAGGAAGCGCTTATTGCTGGTGCGGGGCTTGAGCCGCTTCCACGCTACTTCCGGTTCAATGCGGTAAAGGCCGGGGTCCTGCAGCGCCGCCACTTCCTCCGCCACCCAGCTTTCGCGTCCGCTGCGTTTTAATTGCGCTGAGAGCTTTTCATAGATGGTCCGCAGATGGGTGACATCGGCCAACGCATATTCCAATTGCCGCTTTGACAGCGGCCGACGGCTCCAATCGGTGAAACGGGCGGATTTGTCTATTTCCACCTTTGCTAGCTTGCGGGCCAGCGTTTCATACGAGGCGGCATCGCCAAAGCCGGCCACCATCGCCGCCACCTGGGTATCGAACAAAGGATAGGGAATAACGCCGCCCTGCAGAAAGAAAATCTCAATATCCTGGCGCGCCGCATGCAGCACCTTGATGATCTGCGGCTGTTTAATGAAATTGTAGAACGGTGTCAGGTCCAGGCCTTGCGCAAGCGGATCAATGATCGCTTCCGCCTCGGGCTTTGGCGCTGCCATCTGGATCAGGCAGAGGCGGGGATAATATGTCTGGTCGCGCAGGAATTCGGTGTCGAGCGTGACATAAGGCGCGCCTTCCAGTCCCGCCAGGAATGCCACAAGCTGTTCGGTCGTCTCGATGATCCGCATCATGGCTAGATAGCGGATTCGAACCGATTTTCGGGGAAAATTGCATGTACAAGTGGGCTTGGTAACAACTCCATATACTTAAGGAACTAGCCCGACGGTCTTGCCGGCAAAACCCGCGGCATCAAAATAGCGGTTTGCACCCACCGCCTGGAAATTCATGATGGTGCGGGACCCGTTCGGTGTCGGATCGGAAGCCTGGGTTCCCCTCGTCACCCTTACCGGGGCGCCACCCACCAGCGCCTCGCTGATTACTCGTCCGGTCAGTTTGCCCTTGGGCGCCAGGTCAATGCCGCCGATACGGGCGAGAGTTGGTGCGATGTCAGCGTTGGAAATGGGCGCAGGATCGGCAAAGCCGGATTTGAAGTCCGGCCCGATGGCGGCCATGAAGTTACGGGTCTCGGCTCGGCTGAACGAGCCATGGCTGCCTTGGCCGATCATGCCGCCATAGACGCCGCGCACACATTGCAATGTGCCGCACGGGCCCTGGAAAGTGCGGAAATTGACGATGATGTCGGGCTGAGGCGTGGCCGCGCTGCCAATCAGGTTGATGGCACTCATCGGCAGGGCGCCCGCCACTGTGCCAAGCCGGTCATTGACAAAAAGACCGCTGACATAGTCCTGCCCGGAAAGAAAATTGACGGCGTCGCCTGCCAGCTTCGCGGCATTGGCACCAGGCAGGTAAAGTAGTGCTGCGCCGCCATTCGGCACTACGATGACGTCGGGGTGGGCCGGATCGTCGCCCAGATTGCTCCCGCTGAGCTTCAGCTTCAGCCCGGCCGCCAGATCGTTGGCCAGAAAGCCGTTGCCCAACTGGTCGTCGCGCGCCGAAGGGCTGGTGGCGCTTTCCCGCGCATTGGTAACAAAGCCATGGTCGGCAGTGACGAAGATGTCGGTGGTCCGATCCAGCCCCTGATCTTTCAGCGCCTGGAGCAGCAGCCCTAACATGGTGTCGGCGTTGCGTACGGCAGCAAGCCCGCTGGGGCCATTGATGCCAGGATCATACTCGCCAAGGCTGTCGCGGGCGCTGTGCTGGGTGAGATCGGGATCGCGGCTCCAATAGAGCAGGGCGAAAGGCTTGCCGCTTTCGGCGAAGTGGGGCAACACAATACGCGTCACCGCTTTCATCTGGTTTGTCTGCTGGGCGATATTGGGCATCGAGGTGACGGGAATGGCAGCCTCGGTGTGCTTAGCTTGAAGCTTCTGCGTGAACCAGGTGGGCTGCCCAAAACCGGTTTCCCGTGCCAGCGAGTCATCCAGGATCAGGGTCTCGCTGCCATCGGACTTGGCCGTAAGGTCCTGGATGCGTGATGGCCCCAGTTTGCCGACGATGGCGGTCTGCCAGCCTTTGGCGCGGGCAGCGGCCAGAAGGCTGGTCTCATTCAGATAGTTGCCGCCAAAGCGCGCGTTCATCTCCGCCAGGACATTGTTGTTCTCCAGCCCGGCAATGGCAGAGCCGTTCGTCAGCGATGCACCGACCCAAAGCGAATTGCCGAAATTGCCGGTATCGCCAATGTAATGGCCGGTGGCGATGGCGCTGGCATTCACGGTGGTGACAGTAGGAAACAGCGAATGGCTGTTGGTGAAGTCCACGCCCTGTGTTTTCAGACGCCACATATTGGGCGTGTTCTCGGCCGTGACGCTGCCATAGCGCAGCCCGTCAGCAACAAAGATGATGATGTTGGGTGGCTTGGCCGGTGTTTGGGCCAGGGCAGGGACGGCAAACAGAAGGGCGGCAAGCAGCAGTTTTTTCATCGAAAATCTCAAGCGAGGCCGGCAACTTAGCCGCCGATTGTGTCAGAGCAAGGATGGTAGCCGCGATACTTGACCGCCCCCCCAAAAAATCCCACAAACGGGCCAATTTCGCCAGATTCCTCAAGGGTTTCGCCATGCACGCCTATCGGACCCACACCTGCGGCCAGCTTCGCAAAAGCGATGTCGGAGCGACCGTGCGCCTTTCCGGTTGGGTCAACCGCCGCCGGGACCATGGCGGCCTGATCTTCATTGATTTGCGCGACCATTACGGCATCACCCAGTGCGTGATCGAGCCGGATGCTCCCGCCTTCGCCGTGGTGGACCAGTTGCGCTCGGAATGGGTGGTAACCTTCACCGGCAAGGTGGTGCACCGGCTGGAGGGTACCGCCAATTCCGATCTGCCCACCGGCGATGTCGAATTGCGGATTGAGACCGTTGCGGTCCAAGGCCGGGCCCAGGAACTTCCGCTGCCGGTGTTCGGCGATTTGGATTATCCCGAAGAAACGCGCCTGACCTATCGTTTCCTCGACCTTCGGCGTGAGCGGCTGCACAAGAACATCATGTTGCGCGCCAACATTGTTACCAGCCTGCGCCGCCGCATGATCGAGCAGGGATTCACCGAATTCCAGACCCCGATCCTGACAGCAAGTTCGCCGGAAGGCGCGCGCGACTTTCTGGTTCCGTCGCGCCGCTATCCTGGCCAGTTCTATGCGCTGCCGCAGGCGCCGCAGCAGTTCAAGCAGCTCATCATGGTGGCGGGCTTCGACCGCTATTTCCAGATTGCCCCCTGTTTTCGCGACGAGGATGGCCGCGCCGACCGCTCGCCTGGCGAGTTCTATCAGCTTGATCTCGAAATGAGCTTCGTCACCCAGGACGATGTCTTCAATGCCGTCGCCCCCGTGCTGGCCGGCGTCTTTGAGGAGTTCGCGAATGGCAAGAAGGTGACGCCGGCGGACCAATTCCCCCGCATCCCCTATGCCGAGGCGATGCTGAAATATGGCACCGACAAGCCTGACCTGCGCAATCCGATTGAAATCGTTGACGTCAGCACCGTCTTCGGCCACGCCGATGTCGAATTCAAGGCTTTCAAGAACAAGATTGTGCGTGCCATCCCGGCGCCGGGTGCGGGGCCGCAGCCGCGCAGCTTCTTTGACAAACTCAATGAATGGGCGCGCGGTGAAGGTGCCGCGGGCCTGGGTTATATCCAGTTTGAAGACGAGGGCGGCACGCTGGTAGGCAAGGGCCCCATTGCCAAGTTTATCCCCGCCGCTGCCCTGGCTGAAATGGTGAAGATCGCCGGCGTGAAGGCTGGGGATGCCCTTTTCTTCTCCGCCGATGCCAAGGCTGACCGCGCCGCGAACTTGGCCGGCATGGCCCGCACCCGTATCGGCCGCGAACTGAACCTGATCCCGCAGGATGAATTTAAGTTTTGCTGGATCGTGGACTTTCCCATGTATGAGTGGAACGAGGAGGAGAAGAAAATTGACTTCTCCCACAATCCCTTCTCCATGCCGCAGTACGACCGCGAGAAGTTTCTCTCTCTGAACAACACTGATGCCGAGACCATTCTCGGCCTTAAGGCCTACCAGTATGACATTGTCTGCAACGGCTATGAATTGTCGTCGGGCGCCATTCGCAACCATGACCCAGACGTGATGCTCAAGGCCTTCGAGATCGCCGGTTATACCCGCGAGGAAACCGAGCAGAAATTCGCCGGTATGCTCAACGCCTTCCGCCATGGCGCCCCGCCCCATGGTGGTACCGCGCCTGGCATTGACCGCATCGTCATGCTGCTGGCCGGCGAGGAAAATCTGCGCGAAGTCACCATGTTCCCCATGACCCAGCAAGCGCAGGACCTTCTGATGAATGCGCCCAGCCCAGCCAACCAGAAGCAGCTCAAGGAGTTGCATCTGCGCGTGATATATCCCGAAAAGTAAGCAAGGTCCGCGTAGCTGAGGCAAAGGGTTTGCCGAATGAAGCCAGGCCAGAGCCCTGCAAACGTAAAGCATCTGTTTCACCGCGCCGTTGGCTTTTTCCAGCAGGGCAACACGGCCGAGGCGGAACAGCTCTGTTTGCAAATGCTCGCCGGCGTTCCGTCGAACTTCCAGGCCATGCAGTTGCTGGGGGCAATTCGCACCCAACAGGGCCGGAACACGGAAGCGCTGGCACTGCTTGAAGACGCTCTAAAGATCAATCCGAATGCAACGGGAGCGCTGCTGAATTACGGCAATGTGCT
>JAFAVT010000287.1 GCA_019242275.1 Alphaproteobacteria bacterium | reverse complement strand
CGAGCAGGCGGCCGGCCTGATGCAGCTCGCCGAGCCGCAGCCTCAGTTCCTGCTTGATGGCGGAGATCGACTGCAGCAGGGTCGGCCGCGGCGTCACATAATGCGAATTGGCATAGACTTTCACCGCATCCAGCTCGCCGGCCTTGTGGCCGGTCAAGGGATCGAACTCGCTGATCGTGTCCACTGTGTCGCCGAACAGCTCCACCCGCCAGGCGCGGTCTTCATAATGGGCGGGGAAAATATCAATCACGTCGCCCCGCACGCGAAAGGCGCCGCGGGCGAAATTGTCGTCATTGCGGCGATATTGCAGGGCGATCAGATTGGCGATGGCCTGCTGGCGGTCAATGCGGTCGCCGCGGGCGATGGAAACGGCGGTGCCGCTATAGGTCTCCACCGAACCGATGCCATAGATGCAGGAAACGCTGGCGACGATGATGACATCGTCGCGCTCGAGAATGGCCCGCGTCGCCGAATGGCGCATGCGGTCAATCTCTTCATTGATGGAACTGTCTTTCTCGATATAGGTGTCGGTGCGGGGGATATAGGCTTCGGGCTGGTAGTAGTCGTAATAGCTGACGAAATACTCCACCGCATTGTCGGGGAAGAAGGCCTTGAACTCGCTGTAAAGCTGGGCGGCCAGGGTCTTGTTGGGGGCCAGGATCAATGCGGGGCGCTGGGTCTGCGCGATCACCTGGGCCATGGTGTAGGTCTTGCCGGAGCCGGTGACGCCCAAAAGCACCTGGTCGCGCTCGCGGGCCTGCACGCCCTCCACCAGTTCCTTGATGGCGGTGGGCTGGTCGCCGGCGGGCTGGTATTCCGACACCAGCTTGAACTTCTTGCCGCCTTCGGACTTTTGCGGCCGCGCCGGACGATGCGGCGTGAAAACCGGCTGACTGATGGGCGTGGCGAGATAGGCGGGGTCAATGTGCGGATCGGCGGCAATCGGGGCCGCGGCGGCGATGGCGGCAGCGAATTTTGCGCTGTTCTCGGCGCCTTTTGCTGACGCTTTGCCTTTCCCCTTGCGGGGCAACATGCCGTTATTGTGGGCCATGACGGGAATATAGGGTGGCGCGGGCGTTTTTGCAGCCTGCTAGCTCCGCAGAACCGGGAATCAAGCAACGAATTTCGACAGAAAAGTCTTTGTCACCTGGGTGGCCCGCATTCGCGGGCCATGACAATCGAGTTACCGGGTTATTCCGCCGCTTCCAGGGTGGGAATCTTGCGCACGTCCACCCGGCGCTCGGCGTGCCAGAGGTCATAGGCCGACTGCATGTTGAGCCATAGTTGCGGGCCATTGCCGCAAAGCTTGCCCAGCCGCACCGCCATGTCCGGCGTCACCGGGCGCGGGTTCTTCACGGCGATGATGCGATGCAGGGTCTGGCGGGTGACGCCCAGCTTGCGGGCGGCGTCCATCACCGTCAGATGCAGCGCGGGCAACACATCTTCCCGCAAGATTTCCCCCGGATGGACCGGCGGCATCGCGCGCTTAAGAGCCATGATAATCCTCCAGTTCCACATGTTCGGCGATTGCCGCCTCGAAGGTAAAAAGTGACGCGCCAGTTCCCGGTGACGCGCATGGAATAGCGCCGGGGCAAAAAGCCTTTCAAGGCATGAAAGCGAAAGCCGGGTACGTCCAGGTCCCGCAGATTTTCCGCCGCCTCCAGGATGGCCAGGATGCGCCGGACCCGCGGCAGGGCATTCGGGTTCACACCAGAAGGGTCGTTTCTCTCCCATAACAGACGCAAGGCCTTGCTACGGAAGGTGATCATCTCCGTAACCTATGAGGTTACATACGCCAGTGTCAAATGTCGGGTTACATATGGGCGGCAGCAGAAGCCCCCCGGATCGGTGTCTCCGGGTGGCCCGCATGCGCAGAGCATGACATGGTGACACCATGACCACCGAGGCAACATTGCGCCAGGCGATGGCGCTGCATCAGGCCGGGCGGCTGGCGGAGGCCGAGCCGCTGTACCGTCAGGCCCTGGCGCTGATGCCGCGCGATGTCGGGCTCAACACCAATCTGGGCACGGTGCTGCTGGGCTTAAGCCGGCCGCAGGAAGCGCTGGGCTTTTTCGACACCGCGCTGGCGCTTGCGCCCGGCCAAACGGTGGCGCTGACCAATCGGGGTCTGGCGCTGCGCGCGCTCAACCGCCATGAGCCGTCGCTGGCCGATCTCGACAAGGTGGTGCGGCTGCTCCCTGGCGACGCCGGCGCGCTGGTCAATCGCGCCTCGGCCCTGTGGTCGCTGGGACAGATCGAGGCGGCGCTGGCCGATTATGATGCTGCTCTGGGGCGCGATCCCGATCTTGCCGGCGCCTTGCGCAGCCGCGCCAATCTGCTCTGGACGCGAAAGCAGGCATTGGCGCCGGCGCTGGCTGATCTGAAACGGCTGGCACAGGTGGTGCCGCATGATGCGGAAGTGGCGGCCGATCTGCTGCATCTGAAAATGCATGCCGGCGACTGGTCGGGCTTTGATGCCGCCAAGTCGGCTCTGGATGCAGCGGTGCGGACCGGGCGCGCCGTGATCGAGCCTTTCGTTTATCAGGGCCTGTCGGATTCGCCGGCGGATTTGCAGGCCTGTGCCCGCGCCTATGTCGCGCACCGCTACCCGCCGGCGCCGCCGCTGTTCCGCGGCATGCAGCGTAAACCCGGGCGCATTCGCATCGGCTATGTCTCCGGCGAGTTTCGCGCCCAGGCCACGGCCTATCTCGCCGCCGGGCTTTATGAAGCCCATGACCGCACGCGGTTTGAAGTGATCGCTTTTGACAATACGCGGCCGGAGCACAGCCCGATGCGGTCGCGCCTGGAAGCGGCGTTCGATCGCATGATTGACATTACTGCCTTGTCGGACCTGGAAGCGGCGCAGCGTGTGCGGGCGGAAGAGGTTGACATTCTGGTCAATCTCAATGGCTGGTTCGGCGCCTTGCGCATGGGCGTTTTTGCCCATCGGCCGGCCCCCATCCAGGTCAATTACCTGGGTTTTCCCGGCACGCTGGGCGCGCCCTATATGGACTATATTCTGGCCGATGCGGTGGTGATCCCGCCGGGCGAAGAGGTGTTCTTTGACGAAGCGGTGATGCGCCTGCCCGCCAGCTATCAGATTAACGATAGTGCGCGTGCCATGGCGCCGGCGCCGCCGCCGCGGCATGAACTGGGCCTGCCGGAAGACGTTTTTGTCTTTGCCCATTTCAACTACAGCTACAAAATTGTGCCTTCCATGTTTGCCTTGTGGCTGCGGCTGCTGGCGGCCGTGCCCAAGAGCGTGCTGTGGCTGCTTGAGACCAGCGAGCTGTTTGCGTCCAACGTGCGGGCGGCGGCGGTGAAGGCGGGGATTGATCCGGCGCGCCTTGTCTTTGCCCCGCCGCTGGAACATGCGCAGCATCTGGCGCGGCTGGGCGCGGCCGATCTTTTTCTCGACAGTCTGCCTTATGGCGCCCATACCACCGGCAGCGATGCCCTGTGGGTGGGGCTGCCGCTGCTCACCTGCCGCGGCCGTTCGTTTACCGGGCGGGTGGGTGCGAGTTTGCTGACGGCGATGGAAATGCCGGAACTGATCACGGAGGATTTGGCGGCATATGAAGCGCGGGCGCTGGAACTGGCACGCGATCCGGCGCAGTTGGCGGCTTTGCGGGAAAAACTGAAGACCAAGCGCGCCACCGCGCCGCTGTTTGATACCGCGCGCACCACGCGGGCGATTGAAGCGGCGTATCAGATGATGTTTGAGCGGTGGCAAGGCTGAAAGAATTGTCATGGCCCACCGGAGTGTGGGCCATCCAGGTGGGCACGGAACGCAGCGCCGAAGAATAGAATATTGACCTAATTGTTGGATTCGTGCGGCGTCACCTGGGTGGCCCGTTCGTACGCTGTCGCTACTCACTGCGGGCCATGACAGGAATGAGGCATTGACACGCCCGGAGACTCATGCCAATTTTTTGGCATGAGCAGGAAGAAGAGCCCCAAAGGCGAAAAAGCGGAAGACGGCCACAGCCGGCGCGAGCGCGAAATCATGGCGGCGCTTTACAAGCTGGGACGCGCCAGTGCGGCGCAGATCCAGGCGGAAATCCCTGATCCGCCCAGCTATACCGCCATTCGCACCCTTCTCACCATCCTGGAAAAAAAGGGCCATGTCCGTCACACCAGCGACGGCACCCGCTATCTCTATGAGCCGCGCGTGGCCCGGGGTGAGATGGGCCGGCGCGCCTTCGCCGGCCTGCTGAAGACTTTCTATGACAATTCGGTCAGCGATGCGGTGGCGGCGATGCTGTCGGACGAAGAGGCGCAGATCAGTCGGGAAGAACTGGACCGGCTGGCGAAATTGATCGCCAAGGCCAAGGCGGACGGCAAGTGAACGGGAAGGGACAATGAGCGAGATTCTGGTTCTGCGCGCCTTGTTGTTCGCCGGCGAATGTTTTGCCGCTTCGCTGTTGCTGCCCGTTCTCGCCTTCGCCGCGGCGGCGCTGCTGCGCCGGCAAGCGGCGCTGAGGCATCTGGTCTTCACCACCATGTTCGGCGTCTTGGCCTTGCTGCCGCTGGTGGCGCTGGTGTTGCCGCCACGCCGGATCGTGGAACATGTGGTGGCGCCGGCGGCAATGCCGGTGATGGCGGCACAGGTGACGGTGGCGCCGCCGCCGCCATCGCTGCGCGATCTGCTGACGGCGGACAATATCGTGCTGCTGCTGCTGGCGCTGTGGCTGGCCGGCTTTGCCTGGCAAATGCTGCGGCTGGTGGTGGGCGGGCTGGGGCTTGTCCGCCTTCGCCGTGCCAGCACCGATTTTTCGGCCCAGATCGCCACCGGCTGTGCCGTGCGCCTGTCGCGGCGCGAAGTCGGTCCGTCCACTTTCGGCATCGTCAGGCCCGTCGTGCTGTTGCCGCGTTCGGCGCAAAGCTGGCCGCCGGCGCGGCTGGAAGCGGTGCTGCGCCATGAAGCGGCGCATGTCGCCCGCCGCGATGCCCTCAGCCAGTTCATCGCCCGCCTGGTCTGCACCGTGTTCTGGCCCAATCCGCTGCTGTGGCTGGCGGCCCGTTCGCAGCGCCGCGCCGCCGAAATCGCCGCCGATGACGCGGTGCTGGCCGCGGGCCTGGCGCCGTCGGCCTATGCCGCCGAACTGGTGAGCCTGGCGGCAGAGCGGCAGGGCGTGGCGCCCGGGATCGCGATGGCAGGGCCGCCGCTGGCCGAACGGGTGCGCTCGGTGCTTTCGGACAATTCATTGCGCAAGGGAGTGAGCAAGATGGACATGGCCAAGACTCTTTGCTTCGGGCTGGCGGCGACGCTGCTTCTGGGCGCGGCCCGCTTTGATCTGGCGGTGGCAGAGGATGTGGCCCCGCCCGCGCCCAGAGCGGAGAACAATATCGGCCTAACAGTGGGCGCTGACAGGAATGTCGAACTGAAAGCCGGCGAGGCCCAGGTGGCACAGATGAAAGCCAAGGCCGATGCCGTGGTGGCCAAGGCGAAAGCCAAGGCGGCGGCGGAGACCGATCCGGCCAAGCGGGCGCAATATGCCATCGAGGCGGAACGGGTGGCGGCCGAAGCGGCGCGCACCAAGGCCGAGGCCGATCAAGTGCTCGTCCGGGCGCGCCAGCGGCTGGAGGCGATGGAGCCCCGGCTGGCCGAGATGCGGCAGAAGATGGCCGAGGATCGGGCGCGCCTTTCCAATGTGGAGCGTGAGGCCTATGCGCGCGCCGAAGATGCGCGGCGCGAAGCTTATGCGCGCCTGGAGGATGCGCGGCGGGAAGGCAATGCTGAGTCCCTTAATCGCGAGGAACGGCGGCTGGCCGAGGCGATAGGGCCCAAGGGCGAACCCCAATCCTCTGCCGCGCAGTCGGCGGACAGCACGATCAGCGTCAATGGTCGCACCATCACCACCCGCCGCGGGACGCAGCCGAACAGCGACAGCAACAGCAATACCAACAATGGTCTTACCCTGACGACGCCGTCGCGCGTGCGCGGCGCCCCCAATACCCTTACCCTTGTCGGGCCGCGGGACGATGCGGCGCAGATGTTCATGCAGCAGGAAAGGGATGGTGTACGCATCAATCTTGAGATCAATCCCGGCGCGGATGCGATGAACCGGCCGGAAGTGCGCAGCGCCATTGACGCCGCCATGGCCGATGCCAGCCGCAAGATCAGCGCCGCCATTGCCGAGGCGCGCGCCAAGGCCGGACTGCCGCCGGCGCCGGCGCCGCGGTGAGTTGATCAATTGTCATCCCGTGCGCGGCGCAGCATGCAATGATGCGCCGCAGACACGGGACCGTGAGGAACGGTTTGCGCAGCAAACAAAACGGTCCAGTGGACCGTTTTGCGTGACGCCTCCCTTGCTACGCTCGAAGAGGGGCAAGGCTTTCTAGGCTCGCAAGCTTGCCAAGAAAGCCTAAGCCAACGCCGCGAGCTTGGGCGAGCGGCTCGCAAGCGGCACTATGGGTCCCGGATCAGCACCGCACCGTTACACGCTGCGGTGCATCCGGGATGACAATTGGGTTTGTTACGCGAGGCCCCTATTTCGCCTCTTTGGCCTCGCCCAGGGCATCGGCCAGGGCGGTGGCGGTTTCGGTCAGCTTGTCATTTTCGGTGAGGGTCATTGCGGTTTTGGCCAGGGCCAGCGCCGCCTGCACCTTCTGCTTCTGCGCCGGACTGGCGGCGTCATTCAGGGCGCCCTTGTTGGTCTTGTCGGCCGCGCAAGGGTCCATCGGCGCAGGCACTTGCGCACGGCCGCCGCGCCCGGGGGGCAGCTCCGGCTGTTTCAGGTCATAGCCTTCGCCGCCCGGCCCCACCAGGCAGTTGATGACATGCTGCAGATACATCTTGCCCTGGGCAATGCCGGCCTCGCCGCGGCCGCCGAAGCGGTAGGCCAGCAGGGACTGGGTCTGGGCCAGCGAAAGTTCCTCGCCGATGCCGGCAAAGGCGGTGGCGGCGCCGCACAGGGTCAGGGTGGCGACAATGGCGATCAGCTTGGGGTTCACGCGTGTCCTCCGGCGGTCTGTATTGGTCGGAGTATAGAGGTTCTGCTCCTACTGTCATCCCGTGCGCACCGCAGCACGTAAGTGATGCGGTGCAGACACGGGACCCGCTTGCCAAGCCGCTCGCCCAAGCTCGCGGCGTTCGTCACGCAAAACGGTCCACTGGACCGTTTTGTTTGCTGCGCAAACCGTTCCTCACGGTCCCGCATCTGCGATGCACCGCTTCGCGCTGCACCGCGCCCGGGATGACAACTTAGGAGGCGGCGCGCTCTTGTTACTTACCGCACGCTGGCCAGATTGGCGCGCAGGACCACGGCCTCGCGACCGGTGGTGGGGGTGGCGTTGAGGTCCTTGTCCGGGCTGATGACGCTGCCGTTAAAGGCGACGCCGCCGAACAGGCCGGTCCCGGAGGACCACACCACCATGTCGCCGCCATGGGCGGTGGTGGCGCCTTCCGCGCCGGACGACAGGGTGGCGACGGTGATGCCGGCCTGGCCGCCGATCTTGAAGTTGCCGGCCTCGATGCCGCGCAGGGCCTTTTCGCTGTTGATGATGAAGACGAGTTCGGCTTTCTCAAGTCCCGCCTGGAAGCCGAACGAGGCCGAGGCCATGTCATAGAAGCGCGGCTCGCCCCAGCCGCGGGCGGCGCGGGGAACAAGCACGCCGGAGCCGCCTTCGGCGCCGAAGATGAAGCCGCCCTTGACCAGGTGCGGCACGACATAGACGGCGCGGGCATCCCGCAGCATGCGGGCGGCGGTGGCAAAGGCCGGGTCGCTTTTGAGGTGATTGACGGTGAGATTGGCGTCGCGCAGCAATTCGGCCTTGTTGGCGGCCTCGGCTGGGGCGGCGGTGAAAAGGGCGGCGGCGGCCGCCACGGCGCAAAGCGTGGTTTTCATAAATCGGTCCTCGTCAAAATGCCGCGAGGAAACGCCGAGCGGGAACTTTGGTTTCAAATGTTAATTGGTGGGTCCCGCATCTGCACCGCAGCACTTCGTGCTGCGGTGCGCGCGGGATGACAAGTTGGGAGGTTGCCGCCCCGCTTCGCGGTCCCGATCCGGCCGCTCGCCCAAGCTCGCGGCGTTCACCGCTCAAATCAAATCCACTGGATTGATTTGCCCCGCCTCTGTCGGGTCGCGGCTCACCCCTCAAGGGGGAGGTAAAGAGCCGTGCTCATCTGCGCAAAGCGAGACCGGATTATGCGCTGCGGCGGGCGTCAATCACGTCCGGCGGCTGGCCGATGGCGGGGCGGTCGTCCTTTACCGCTTCGCCGAAGCCGCTGGCGAAATCGTGGAAAATGGCGGCCAGTTCCTCGGCGTCAATATGGACAATGCCGCCGGCCGGGAAGCGATAGCGCCAGAAGCTGACAATGTGGGAAATGGCGCCCAGCTTTTCGCCCAGCTCCAGGAACATGTAGGGCGCCGAAAGCAGAAAATCGCGGAAGGTCTTGGGGCTTTGATGCGCCACCAGATCAGCGAATGAGCTGTCATAGACCGACAGCGCCTTGGTGACGTCGTTGCCGTTGTCGCGCACCAACTGGATGATGCTGCGCCGGGCATTTTGCAGGAAGACTTTCTGTTCCGGCGTCACCTGTCCCTGGGGCTGGATGGCGCTGATCTGGCGCAAGACGCCCATGACATCGGGCCAGAACTTTTCCATAGACCATTTGTAGTAAAGAAAGCCGCGCCAACTGAAGACGCCTTCGCGGAAGTCGTTGCCGGTCAGGCCCAGAGTGAGGCGCAGCGGCTCCAGTTTTTCGTCCACCCGGGAAGAGAGCATGGCTTCGACCATGCGGTTGGAGCTTTCACTACCCTGTTCGCCGCCGGCCAGGGCCACCAGCCGCGACAATTCGGCGGCGACAAAGCGGTACATGCGCTCCTGATCGCCGGCGGAGATGGTGAAATAACAGGGCGCCACTTCGACTTCATGATTGCGCAAATGCTCGCGCAGCAGGAAAGGATCCAGCGACGGCACCTTGTCCAGCAGGCGCAGCACCGTGAGATCGCGGCTATCGGGCTCGCCGGCATAACAGCCCATCTGGCGGAAGGCCTCGCGAAAGCCGCGCTGCTCGACGAACAGGGAACGGCCGCCGGCCTTGAGCTCGCCGTGATCGAACGGGGTGATGATCTTGGTGACGGTGGTGGCAACGTCGCCGAAAAGATAGGTTTCGTCGGCGCGGGCGCGGTGCTTGATGATGAAGGCACTGTTGATGGCGGGGGAAACGAACAGGGGTTTTTCGCCATGTTCGGGATTGTCGCGGTTGTCGCGGGCGATCTTGTGCAGGTTGAGGACGCGGCTGGTGGCGGCGCCGGCCAGCGCGTCAAGAAAACGAACGGAACGGTCGCTGGACACGAAAAATCACCAGACTATGAGGCGTGAATATGCCGTCATACTAGCGCCACAACCCTAACGGGAGGTTTCTACTGCGGCTGGCGGCGGTGCAAATGCCCGAAATATCGGTGTTTCGACCACTTTAATTTTAGGCCGGACCAAGCCGCCTCACCCTTCGATCCGCCTACGCTAAAGCTGCGGCGGACAACAGGACCGGTGACCCGCCATAGCCTTGGCGAAGGCGGGCAGGCTCAGGGTGAGGATAATATTGAATGATGATCCGCATGTGAGCCTCCTCATCCCAAGCCCGCCGAGGGACGAAGCGTGGGGATAGCAATTCAAGCTGACCAAAATGCTCAGCGGCGCAGCAGGCTGAAGAAATATTTGGCGTTGGCGGCATTGGCGCCGTCGTCAATCGCATCGTCGCGGCTCTGGCTGCGCAGATCGGTGCGGGCGCCGGCGCCGGCGCGGCGGGCCTGAATGACGATGTCTGAGATGCGGCCGAACCAGAAGCTGGCATGGCTGAGCTCGATGCGGCCGTCCTTCTCGCTGTAGTCCACAATGGTCCAGCCGGTCTTCTTGGCGGCCTGAAAGTCGCGCCAGAAGAAAGTGGCCATGGGGTCTTTCGAGCCGATGGCAAAGCCGGCATTGGGTTTCAATTCGGCGCGATAATTGTCGTGCAGCATTTCGTCGAGGCTGACCGTCTCTCCCCGATGGACGCCCGGCAGCCAGAAACGGAAATCGGCGAGCTTGACGTCGGCGGTCCTGACCCGTGCCTGGCCGTCATAGGCAGGGGCGTTGGCGCCGGGTGCCCTGAGTTTCGCCAGCGCCACAAAGCGGGGCGGGTTCTCGGTGTCGGTGGTGAAGTCATGGATGGGCGGCGAGGTCAGGCGGTGGCAAAAGCTGCTGAGGGGCGGGTAGAGCAGCAGCAGCGAACCCACCAGGGCAGTGAGGCCAGGGCCGCGGCCGCTGCGCTTGTTGGCGGCAAGGGCCTTGGCCAGCCAGACCAGGGAAAAGCAAAAGGCAATGGCGCCCAAGAGCGTGGCCGGGATCATCAACTGCCAGCCTTGGGTGTAAGGCAAAAGGCCCAATCGCACGCCGGCGATGCTTGCCGCGGCCAGCAGCGCCGCCAGCGCCAGAGCGGCGAAGCCAAGACGGGCGGCGGTGGACTGGGACATGGCAAATCCGGGTGAACAACCGGCGGCAAACTACAGAACTTCGCCACCAAATTGAATCGCCTACTGTCTGCCCACCGCCGCACG
>JAFAVT010000157.1 GCA_019242275.1 Alphaproteobacteria bacterium | reverse complement strand
CGCAAACTGCTCTGGCTGCCGTTTGAGGAAGCGGCCCGCCGCGTCACCGAGCCGGACTTGCGCAAGCTGCTGCTGGCTTTCCGCCGCCAGATGAAGCGGGTGGCCTGAAGAGGGTTTGCTAGAGCAGCTCCTTGTTTAAGTCGTGATCTTTCTTGCTCACCATGGGCGTCGGTACGCTGTCGCTACCGACCCCAGCCCATCCAGAGTAACAAATACCGGCGCTTGCGGTCCTGGATGGCCGGCTCAAGGCCGGCCATGGTGAGGCGGGGGAAGATTCTGCAACCACAAAATCCAAGGCCGCTCCATTACTGCGGCGGCGGCTTCATGCCCGGCGCCATGATCTGGCCCTGCTTGTCGGGCGGCGGCGGGGTCAAAAGACGCTGGCGGCTGGTCAGCAAGACCGCACCCTTGTCCGGCGGCAGCTTGAATGCCCAGCCCTGGGTGCGGGCATTGGCTCGCGCTGCTTCGGCAGAAATGGCCGCCGGCACCCCTGGGGCGGTGCCGGCGCTGACCTCAGCCCAATAATCCTCGCCCTGCTGGATCACCAACAAGGCCACGGCCAGACCGTCAAAGCCGTGTGCTTCCACGCGTGTCGCGCCCTTGAAATCCAGTTCGGCGGAGGGGCGGACATCGGTGAAGCTGAAAGCGGCAACGGCAAAGCCCAGATTGTTGACAATCTGCGGGTCGGCCGCCGCCCCCGGCGGGTTAAGCACGGAAACATTCTCTGCGCTGAAATGACGGCCCACCGTATAGCCGGGGCCGTTTGCCGGCGTTACCACCAGCTCCTGAATCCGGCCCGGCCCCATGTCGAACAAAGTGGTCTTGATCCAATCCGCCAGGGCGCCATGAAGGGGGAATACCGCCTTGGCAAGATAGCTCTGGCTTTCCCCCGGTCGCCGCACAAAGACGGCATTGCCGGCCGGAAGCTCTTCATTGTTGCCGAAAATAAGATGCGCCAGCACGGCGCCGCCGGCATCCTTCACCACCAGATCGTTGCCAAGGCCGCGCGGCGGGTCATCCAGCGACAGATAATGCAGCCAGTCGGCGCGGTTGGTCTTGGGCGCGATGGTGGTGAGCTGGGCCAGGGTGATCAGAGTCTGGCGCACTTCGTCAAAATTGGCGGGGTAGTTGCCGTGCTCCGGCAGCACCCAGCCATTGGGCGTCAGCACCACGGCAAAGCGCCCATCATGGCCGCTGATTTCAATGCGGGCCGCTCCGCCGGCCTTTTCGGCAAAGCCCGGCAGGAAGGCGACGGGGGTATAGCGGGCAATGCCTTCCTCAGCCCGCTGCCACAACACCACAGCCGCAGCCAGGGCGAAGACCAGGGCGGCGCTGCCCAGGATCATCAATGTGCGTCGGCGGCTGTCTATCACGGGGCCCTCTTGACGGTGGCGCGGGCGCGGCGGCGGCGGATCAGGCCGAAGATGACGCCAAAGCCCGCCACCAGCAGCGGCATGGCGAGGATATTGAGAAAGGCGAGCAGGCTTCCCAGCCGGTCAATATCGGCATTGAGATTGCGCTGCACTTCCCGCAACTGACCGCGCGTGGCGGCGATGTCGCGGCGGGCCTTGTCAATCGCGGCCTGTTGCTGCGGCGTCAGGGCCGTGGCCTGGCCGCCCTGCTGCAACTCGGCCAGCGCGCTTTGCGAGCCGGCCAGCTTGGCGCGCAAGGCATCGAGGGTTTCGCGGAACTGGCCTTCCGCCTCGGCCTGCATCTGGCGCACCCGGGTGAAAGGATGATCCACATTGCCGCGGGCACGCAGGGAAATCAGATCGTCGGAGCCGGTCAGGCTTTCCACGGCATTGAGGACGAATCCTTCATTGTCGGCGAAGGGGGCGCCGGCGCCTTGCTCGCTGCTGTCCAGCCAGAAACGGTCGTCCCAGATGTCGGTGTCGGCCAACACGATGATGTTGATGTTGCCTTCCGCCACGCCGGGAAAAACAGCGCGGCCGGTCACCCGCGCCGCCAGGGTGATGGGCTTGCCGCCGGGATGGACCGCGGCCGTGAGGGCGCCGGGGTCCTTCAGCACCAGCGTGTCGTTGCGGTCATAGAGGGAGGCTTGCGAACTGGAAAAGAGCAGCGGCTCGAATTTGGTGGTGGCGTCTTTGGTGGGTGCAAGAGCGCCGGCGCTGGCCAGATTGACACCGGTCAGGCTGGCGGTGACCGGATCGGACTTGGAGAAATTCGCATCCGTCAAATGCAGCCAGAGGGGATAGGGCGTTGCCGCCCGCTCAGGATCGGCGGGATTGCGGATACGCTGGGCGCTGACGGGATCAAGCACCACTTTCAGCGGGGTATAATCCACGCCCCAGCCCTTCAGCAGCGCCACCAGG
>JAFAVT010000303.1 GCA_019242275.1 Alphaproteobacteria bacterium | reverse complement strand
GGCGGCAATTTGCAGCAGATTGCGAAGATCGTACCACCGTCGCAAAAATTGTTCGCAAAGGTCGAAGTCCTCTGCGATGTCACCAATCCGCTTTACGGCCCCAATGGCGCCGCCTGGATTTATGGACCCCAGAAAGGCGGCGATCAGCAGAGCTTGACGCATCTGGATGAAGGCCTGCGTCATATTGCGCGCCTGGTCGAGCAACAGCTCGGCCGCAACGGGCTGGCTGAAGCGCCGGGCGCCGGCGCTGCGGGCGGCCTGGGATTCGGCGGCATGGCCTTCCTGGATGCCACCCTCAAACGCGGAATTGAGATGGTCCTGGACCTTGTGGGCTTCGACGCTGCGGTTCGCCATGCCGACCTGGTGATCACCGGCGAAGGTCATATTGACGGACAGAGTCTTCAAGGAAAACTGATCCAAGGCGTTTGTGCCCACGCCGGAAAAACACCGGTTATTGCGCTTTGCGGCAAGCTTTCGGCTTCGGCTACGGATATCCGTGCGGTCGGCCTGAAGACGGCTTATTCAATTAACCGAGAACCGCGTCCGCTGGCCGAGATGCTGGCGGCCACAGCCGAAAATCTGGAACACACCGCCGCCACGATGCCGCTTTCCGGCTAAGCCGACACAGTTTTACAAGCTTCCTGTCGGCGAGGATCGCTTGGCAGCATCTCGCCAGTATGGTCGGATAGCTCGGTCGAAGGGTAATTAAGAAGAGTTCGGGGAACCTATTCATGTCCAGTCATACCCAGTCGCCGGCCAACCCGCCGGCTGCCCTGTTGTTGCCGCTTGTGTTGCTGTTGTTCACGGCCAGCGGCTGCGCTGCCCTCATATACGAAGTGGTCTGGTATCAGATGCTGCAATTGGCCATCGGGGCCAGTGCCATTTCGCTGGGCATTCTGCTCGCTACCTTCATGGGTGGCCTTTGCCTGGGAAGCTGGTTCTTGCCGCGCCTGACGGGCCCCGCCAACCATCCTTTACGGGTTTATGCCGTGATCGAACTGGGGATTGGCATTTGTGGTCTTCTCGTCCTCTGGGGACTGCCACTGATTGACGATGTTTATTTCTTTGCCGATCAGGGCGGTCTTGCGGGCATGCTGATGCGTGGCATTCTTTGCGCCATCTGCCTTTTCGCGCCGACCTTCCTGATGGGAGCATCGCTGCCGGCAATCTCCCGTTTTATTTCCGCTACCCCCCGGGGCGTTTCCTGGTGGGGCATTCTGTATGCCGGCAATACGCTGGGCGCTGTGGTGGGCTGCCTGCTGGCAGGGTTCTATCTGCTGCGACTGTTCGATCTTTCGATCGCGACCTACACCGCGGTCGCAATTAATGCAGCTATCGCCCTCGCAAGTTTCCTTCTGGCAAAGGCTGCGCCGGCAGCGACTCTGGTGGTGGAAGACGCGGCACCCCCTGCGGTTCCCGCAGAAGAGGACGCCGATCCTCTGCCCGTTTATCTCGCAATCGGCATTTCCGGTGCCGCGGCGTTGGGTGCAGAAGTCGTGTGGACGCGCCAGCTTGGCATGTTGTTCGATGGCACGACCTACGCTTTCTCGTTGATTTTGGCCGTGTTCCTGATCGGCCTCGGCATCGGCAGTGGTCTGGGCGCGCTATTGCTGCGCGCATTCAAGGCGCGCCCGGCATTAGGCTGGTGCCAGATTCTGCTGGCGGCCGGCATTTGCTGGGCCGCTTACACCATTAGCCAGATACTTCCCTTTCTGCCGGAACCACGTGCCATGAACGGGTGGGGTGTGGCGCTGACCAATCTGGAACGCAGCCTGATGGCGCTCCTGCCTGCCACCTTATTGTGGGGCGCCAGTTTTCCGCTTGCCATGGCGGCCGCCAAACGCAGCAACGACGATTCGGCGAAACCTGTAGCGCGCGTTTATGCCGCCAACACCTTTGGCGGCATTGTCGGCGCGCTGGTGGCCAGTCTGGTGCTGGTTGCCTGGATCGGCACCCGCGACACGCAGCGCACCATGCTGGTTCTGGTGGCGCTGGGCGGTTTTGTTTTGCTTGCGCCTGGCCTCACCCGCAAAGGCGCACTCGCCGGCGCGGGCCTTGCCGCGGCCGGCGCGTTGGTCCTGCTCCTGGCCATCGCGCTGCCGCAGCAGCCCGGGGAATTGGTGGCCTTTGGCAAGCAAATCCGCACACTCTCGCCCTTCGCCAAGGTGCTCGAAGTGCAGGAAGGTATGAACTCCTCGCTCGCCATTACCCGAGTCAGCGACGGATCGCTCCAGATCAGTGTCGCCGGACATGTCGAAGCAACCAATGAACCGTTCGACATGAGCCTGCAACGGATGATCGGGCATATCCCGGCTCTTGTTCATCCCAATCCGGTAAAGGTGCTGGGCATCGGCTTTGGCGCCGGCGTGTCCGCCGGCAGTTTCACGCCCTATCCCAGCGTCAAAAGCATAACCGTGGTCGAGATGGAGCCCAAGGTACCGCCGACCTCGACAAAATATTTCGCGCCTTACGACAACAATGTGAAGAACGATCCGCGCACGACCATCGTTTATGACGATGGGCGGCACTATATGCTGACGACGCGGGAGAAGTACGACATCATCGCTTCCGATCCGCTGGATGTCTGGGTCAAGGGTACTGCCAGCATTTATTCAAAGGACTATTTTGAAAAGGTAAAGGCGCATCTCAATCCGGGCGGCTATTTCACGCTCTATGTTCCTCTTTATGAAAGCGACGAAGAGACAGTGAAAAGCGAGTTCGCCACTTTCTTCGCCGTCTTTCCACATGGCACGGTCTGGGCCAATCTCAACAATGGCCAGGGTTATGACCTGGTCCTGATGGGGCAGGCGGAGCCGCTAAAAATAGACATTGACGCCGCCGAGGCGAAGCTGCGACGCCCGAACTTCGCCAAGGTGCGGGAATCAATGCGCCAGATCGGATTTCCCACCGCCACGTCAATGTATGCCACTTATTTGGGAGACGAGCCGTCAATGCATGACTGGCTGAAAGGCGCGCAGATCAACACCGATCACAATTTGCGCCTGATGTACCTGGCGGGCTGGGGCATCAATGCCGAAATGGCGGACGCGCTTTATCGCAAGATCATGGCGATGCGCAAAACACCACGACCGGCTTTCACCGGCTCGTCAGAGGCTTTGGCGAATCTGTATGGCGAGATGCGCTTCCCGCAGCCATCCGACGAGAACTGAAACTCAATTGCGCGGCGCGGTTTCCGGCCGCGGCGGGCTTTGCGCTGTTCCGGCCGACGCTGCCTTAACGAAGGCGTCAATGTCCTTTGTCGCCTGGGTGACAACGCCAGGCTTGTTGAAGAAGCCGAGGTCCTTCATCCAGTCCACCATGCGGTCGGGCCAGGTGCCGTAGGCAATAAAGCCGCGATCCATCAACCCACCGGTGGAAACCGGTTCGCCTTCGCCCACCCGGTCACCAGGATGATGGCCGCGGGCATAGATGTGCATTTCCACATTGGGGACGCCCGCATTCAGCATGGCCGAGAAATACTCATCAGCCCACACCGCATGGACTTTATCGCCCCAGCCGGCGCAAACGATAAAGGCGGGCGGCGTATTCCTGGGGATGGGCGGCTTGGCACCGCGGGTGAAAGGCGACGGCCCCGGATAGATAATACCGACAAAATCAGGCCGGGAGGAAATGCCTGCCAGCGGATCAGATTGGGCGTTGTTCTTGCGATCAAAGTCATCAAAGGCGATGGCAGCAGGGGCGGCCAATTCCGCTCCGGCAGAAAAGCCCATGATGCCGATCTTGGCAGGATCAATGTTCCATTCCCTGGCATGGGCGCGCACCAGACGGATAGCCTGTTGGGCGTCGTAAACTTCGTCGGTTTTGGGATCATAGCCGTCGCGGCGCAGGCGATTGCGCAGGATGATGGTGGTGACGCCGTGATTGTAGAACCAGGGCACGAAATCGGCGGACTCGCTGCCGACATTGAGCGTGTTGTGACCGCCGCCCGCCGCCAGGATTACCGCTGTGCCGGTGTTGACACTGGCCGGAGCAAAATGCACTTCGATGGAGGGGTTGTGGATCGAAACAATGCTGTTGATCCGCCCCTGTACCGTCCTGTCCATGTTGTAAATTTCGGGAATATTCACCTTGTCTGCTTTCAGATAAGGCGAGCCCGGCGGGAACAGAGTCATGACAATGCCGCCCGGCAAGATGGGCTGCGGCGCATAGGGCCTATTGGTTTGGGGTCCCGGGGCGGGGATATTCATGGGCGGCGGTACCGGCGCGAGCGGCGCCTGTGCTAGTCCCGATGTGCTGCACAGGGCGCATGTGACCACAGTCAAAACAAATTTCTTCATCGCTTTCCTCGCATCGCTCTCTCGCCCACCATAAATGCGCGTCCTCTTATCAATGCGTACCGCCTCACGGATTGGCGGGGGCCGGCACCAGCCTGGCACCGCCGGAGGAATCCATCGCCAAACTTTCGCCCGGTCGCAGTTCGCGCTTGGGATAGGGCGTGATGATATCCAAAGGCTTGTCGGTAGCTCTCGGCAATGCAAAGGCCACCAAGGTCTGGTGGAAGACCCCGGTCTCGCGTGGCGAGGGCCGACGGGCGTTCCCGGGACCACCTGCTGCAACCACAACATATTGCCGGCCATCCTTGCCCATGTAAGTCATCGGCCCGGCATTGGCAGACGCCGCCATCTTCATTTGCCACAGCAGGCGTCCGCTCAGCGTATCATAGGCATGCAGCCGGTCGTCGGTCGCGGCGGCAAAAACAACTCCGCCGCGTGTCGCCAATGTCGGACCGATGCTGGTGGCACCCAAGTCTTTGGCGCGCGCGCCATAGGCATCTTCAAGCGAGCCCAAAGGCACCTGCCAGACCACCCGCCCCGTCGCCAAATTCACTGCCGCCAATTCGCCCTGCCGCCCGCCATTGCAACTGCGGCCATCATTGTCGGCAAAACGGACATTGCCGGAGGTGGAGCGGTAGCCGTCATTGCCCCGAATGCCCTGGGCACTTTTGGTTACTGTGATCATGGTGGGCAAGTTCACCAGGTTCATCACTGCGTAGCCGCGGTCCAGATCAATCGAAGCGCCGCCCCAATCCACTCCTCCGATGGCGCCGATCGGCATGATGGTCCAGGCGCCATCGGGCCGGGGCGGGTTAAAGGGTGTCGCATCCTCCAGTTTGTTGGCGTCGTACAAAGCCTTGCATTCGGCGTTGGCACGGTCGGAAAGTCGGCTAAGATTTTCCCGCCGCACAGTGGCTGCCGACAACACCGGCGGCAAAATGGTGAAAGGTTGAGTGGGAGAGGATTTTTCGCCTGGAATAGCGCTCTGCTTCACCGGCCGTTCTTCGTAAGGAAAGATCGGCTTGCCGGTTTGCGCATCCAGAATCCACAACATGCCCTGCTTGGTAGTCTGGACAATCACCTTCATGCGTCTGCCGTTTCGCGTGATCTCGACCGGGGACGGCGCCGCATTGGTATCAAGATCAAAAATGTCGTGGTGGTGGTTTTGGAAGCTCCATTTAATGCGGCCGGTTTGCGCATCCAGCGCCACAGTGGCATCGGCGTTGGCATTGTCGCCCGGACGCCAGATGCCGGAATAATCGGGACTGCCGGAATCGGTGGGCACGTAAACGGTGCCGCTCTGTTCATCCAGCGCAAGAATCCCCCAACTGCCGCTGCCCGCGATATTCTGCGGTTCAGGGCCCCAGGTGTCGCTGCCGGGTTCGCCCGCGCCTGGAATCAGCCGCGCCGTCCACACAAGTTTGCCGTTGCGCAGATCATTGGCGTGTGGATCGGCCGGCTGGGCCGGTGATGGCTGAAAGCCCGAAGCAGCGGTGGTGATAATCAGGTTCTTGTAAATGATGGGTGGCGAGGCCGCGAAGACGCCGCCGCCGATCGCGCCGCCATTGGCGGGATTTGGAAGACCGATATCAAGACCGCCCGAAGGCCAGTCCGCTGAAAGTTCGCCCGTCTTGAGATCAAGCCCGAACATCAAATGGCCCCAAAGGACAATGATTCGGGGCTTCATCGTCCCGTCGCCGGCCCAATAAGCGAAGCCACGGCGATCCACGCCGCGGCCAGGAATGTTGGGGGCCTTGTGACGCCAAATTTCCTTGCCGGTTTCCGGCGCCAGCGCCACCACATCGCTGCTGCCGGATTCCGAAACATAGAGCAGTCCATCCACCAGCAGAGGTGTAATTTCCCAGGAGCGGCCAAAGGTGCCCCCGTCCCATACCCAGACCGGCTTTAGACGAAAGACGTTGCTCGCGTTGATCTGTTGCAATGGAGAAAAATGCGTACGGGCCGCATCACCGCCCCAGTCTCGCCATTCGGTCGGCCCGGAGCGCGTTTGTCCAAGCGTTGCCGGCAGGCCCAGGACGACAAGGGCCAACATCGTTCCGATCGCGCGGCTTTTCATGGCGAGCCCCCAAATTTTTTCAGCTTAACGCGGGAGCAGCCTAGTCGATATTTGTGGCGCGGAATTCGCTTCTCTGAAGACTTGCTAAAGACTGTCAGGAAACGAGCATCACAGGCCCGCAGATCTCGGCGCGCGTCCTTTTCGTCGCTGCTGAACGCGGTCAAATTCCCCGCTACCCCGGCCTGTTTCATGGCCGTAAAATTACACAGCCACTCAGCGTGCGCACTTATGGCGCCAAGGCAGGGTGGTTCAGTACGGCGATTGCGGACCCATGACAGGTATTGAAATATTATTTCAATTCCGCGTTTCTGTCACCTTATTGTCACTAGAGCCACTTGAAAGCTGCATAGCCCAGTTTCCGTTTTGACATGCTGCGCTGCACGATGCTTGGATTTCCGCAAGTCTCGCCAATGCGAGTCACCAAATATCTTTGCGGGGTTCTCATCATGAATTCTTCCTTCCGTCATTCCAACGTGAAGACGGCGCTGCTGCTCGGCGCCGCTACCTCGGCCATCGTCTGCGGCGTACAGATCGCGCAAGCGCAGGAGACAGTCACCGTAACCGGCACGCGCATCGTGAATCGCGATTTTGCCAGCGACTCACCAATTTCGACTGTTTCTGGCGATCTGATTCAAGCCACCGGCGCCATCGAAGTGACGGACCTTCTGGCGACCCTGCCGCAGGTGGTGCCCAGCATCAGCGCCGGCTCGAACAATCCGGGCAATGGCGGTCAACAGCAGATAGACTTGCGCGGCTTGGGTCCACAGCGCGCCGTGGTGCTGATTGATGGCCGCCGCGCCGCACCGTCGAACGACGACGGCACGGTTGACCTCCAGACCATCCCGACTTCACTGATCAGCCGTGTTGAAGTGATTACCGGCGGTGCTTCTGCCGTGTATGGCCCAGATGCCATTACCGGCGTTGTCAACTTCATCATGAAGAAGGATTTTTCGGGCGTCGCCACCGACTTCCAGTACGGCGTCAGCGATCGGGGTGACGGAAATACTCTGAGTGCCTCGCTCACCGTCGGCGGTAATTTCGACGGCGGCAAGGGCAACATGGTGTTTAGCTATGACTATGGCTATCGCCGCGAACTTTTTGACAGCGCCCGCCCCTTCGCCAATCAGGCCACCACTTCCACCAGCCGTTCGCCGACAGGCTCCTATGCAGTTGAGAAGGGGGCCCTCAATCGACCCAGCCAGGCGGCGGTGAATGCCTATTTTGCTGCCCATGGGGGAGCGCCAGCTGGCACCGTAAGTAATCTTTCCACCTTTGGTTTCAATGATGACGGCACGTTGTTCAACTTCGGCGGCGCCAACGGTTCCAACCAGGTCTATAACTACAAATCCGATCTCAGCTATCCTGCTCGGCTGTTCTGCGCCGACCCCACCACACCGACCAACTGCAAGAGCTATTCTTACAATTTCCAGCCGCCCAACCTGCTAGTCCTGCCGCTGAAGCGGCAAAACTTCATGACCATCGGCCATTACGATGTGACGCCAGATATCGAAGTGTATGTCGAAGGCCGTTTTACCAACTACAATTCTGCCCAGTCCTTGGCGCCGACCCCGGCGCCGACCAAGGGTGGCACGACGATCGACGGGGGTAGCTATTCATCCACTGGCTACATTGTGCCGGCCGGCGTGGTTGTGAACGGCACCACTTATAATAACCCCTTCATTCCAGCCGACCTCAGGACCTTGCTGAACAGCCGTACTGGTGACAGCGCCCTGCCCGGCACCGGCGCTACTGAGGATTTTCTGCTCAACACCCGCTTCCTGGCGCTAGGCCCGAGGCTTGACGTCTTCAACAACTCAATTTTCCAGGAAACGGCGGGGCTGCGGGGCAAATTGCCCTTCACCAACTTGGATTTCGATGTTTTTGCCAGCTATGGCCAACTCGATACCATCGAAACTCAGTTCGGCAATGTCTCCAACTCGGCGGTGGAAGCCATCCTGTTTGGCAATGGGGCGTCGGTCGGTTGTGGTGATAATAATGGCTACAGCGACCTCAACCCCTTCGGCAGGCTGAAATTTGGCCCAAAATCGCTAGCGTGCATTAGCCGCGTCACCAAGAACTCGACTCACACTACTTTCACCGATGTTGAAGGCACGGTCTCCGGTAGCCTGTTCGATATGCCCGCCGGCGCCGCCAAGTTCTCGCTGGGCATGGACTATCGCGAAAATACCTATACCTTCCTTGCTGACCCGCTCCTTTCCTCCGGCGATATTTCCGGCTTCACCGCCAGTACGTCCGAAAACGGCGCTACCTATGACCAGGAGGCCTTCGGCGAGCTTTATCTTCCTCTCATCAAGGATGCGCCTTGGGCGGATTTCGTCTCTGTTACGTTAGGCGCCCGCTATACCGAACAGGCAAAAACGTTCCACGGCAATGCCTGGACTTGGAAGGCGGAAGGCGACTGGGGCATCATGCCAGGAGTCACGGCGCGCGGCTCTTTCCAGGTCGCCACCCGCATGCCCAATATCAGTGAACTCTTTTCGGCCAGCTTCAGCGACTCGCCGGGCCTGGGTAATCCATGCAATTTTGACAGCCCGTTCCGCACTGGGGCAAATGCCGCTCAGGTCACGGCCTTATGTAAGGCCTTCTCGGCCAACGTTGGTTCTGCCACCTTCCAGCAGGTCAGCGGCCAGGCCACAGTCATTTCCGGGGGCAATTCCAAGCTGAAGCCGGAAACTGCTGACACCTTTACGCTCGGTCTCGGCTACCAGTCCAACATGCACGATCCCTGGTTATCCGGCATTTCAGCTACCCTGGACTACTGGAACATAGACCTGCATTCGCCCATCGGAATCGATGCCTTCGACATCCTTTATGGTTGCTTCAACTATGACGGTTCGAACCCGTCCTATTCGAAGACGAATGCGGCTTGCTCTGCAACCGGCCATAAGATCCTGTCGATGACGTCGCTATATATCAGCGGCTTCGAGACCAACCTGGCCAAGTATCAGCTCGATGGTCTCGACCTGGCTTTGAACTGGCACCTCAACCTGGAAGACACTATTGGCGCTGATCCGATGTGGGGCTCGCTGGATTTCAATCTGGCCGGCACATATCTCATGAGCTATAGCGTGCAGGGTTCACCAACCGGACGCAGCAACGACTATGCCGGCACGGTCGGTGTCACTTCGCCAATTGGCCTGAACACCGACAGCGCCTATCCCACCACCAAGGGCTCGCTGACGGTGACCTGGGCCTTCCTGCAAAAAGCTTCCTTCAGTGCCCGCTTTGATTACATTGATGCGATGCGGAACGAGCTTGATATCCTTGGTTGGACCGGGAAAAATCTTGGCATCGGTCCGGTGAAGGGTACTTCGGCCACCACCTATATTGATCTGTTCGGTTCGTATGCCCTGACCGACTACCTCACGCTGCGCGGCGGCATCAACAACGTCGCCGACATCCAGCCGCGGTCCTACAATCCCAGCCAGCAGGACGGTACCGATCCGGCGACCTACGATATCCTTGGCCGTCGCTTCTTTGTCGGCTTGAACCTGAAGTTCTGAGAATCGGCGTTTTCATGCAAACAAAGGGCGGCCCAAAAGGCCGCCCTTTGCTTTTTCAACCACCCTTCCGACTATGCTAAAATCTCGGTCATGGGCCCCCCTTTGCTGCAATCAGATATGCTTGACGAGTTGCAGAAGGGCCTGCGGCTTAAGGCAGAAGGGCGCCTGGACAGCGCCCTGGAGGCGTTCAGCCGGGCGTCAGCCATTGCACCTTTTCCACTGGAAGCTTTTCTGGAAGCCGGCGTGACGGCGGCGCAGTTGAACCGGGTTGCGGACGCGGCGCGCTGGTTTCACGCGGGGATCGAAGCCTGGCCTCAGCGCTATGAAGCCTATTATTTCGAGGGAATA
>JAFAVT010000149.1 GCA_019242275.1 Alphaproteobacteria bacterium | reverse complement strand
CTGGCGGCCGCGAAGAGTGCCAATATTACCGACGTGATCCCGCTGGGTCTGGCCTGGAACCGTGCCATGGATATCGGTGTGGCGGGCGACAATCCTTATAGCGGCGTGCCGGCCGGCAAGATCAACCTTTGGGCTTGGGATTCCTATCATGCCAGCGCCTATGGCTATTATCTGGAAGCATTGATGGATTTTGGCCGGGTTACCGGTCGTGATCCCATGTCCTTGGGCGACAACGAAACCGTGGCCGACGATCTCGGCTTTTCGCGACCCCAGACTCGTGCATTGCAGCAAATTGCCCATGACCAACTGGCGGCTGAGGGCGGAACCAATTAAGCTTGTTCAAAAGAGCATCGGGAGACGCGACATGCATTTCACAAAGAGTTTGGCGGCCGTAGCCGCCGTTTCGCTTGTGGCGCTGACAGGCGCGCAGGCCCAGGCGCCGCAGGAGCAGGATGCCGCCAAAGCAGTGGCGGCCGCCCGCGGCAATGCGCCTATCCTGGCCTGGGCCTCCAAGCCGACCAAGCTGCCGGCCTTCAAGGCGCCCAACAAGCTGGTCTATCGCTTTGCCGACGTTATGGCCGCGCACAAGGGCAAGACGGACTGGAAGCAGGAAGTCCATCTGTCGCGCGACTTCGTCGCCTACTGGATTTCCATGGGACCTGGCAAGAAGACCAAGACAGCCTTCCATGCCGACGACAAGACCTTCTGGGAAGTGCAGTCGGGCCAGATGAAAGTCACGATCGAAGGGCAGGAGCCTTTCATTGCCGGCAAACATTTCTTGGTAAATGTGCCCAACCGCCTGACCTACCAGATGGAAACGGTCGGCAATGAACCGGTGGTGTATTTCCAGGTCGAGCCCGCCGGCGAGCCGCCGCAATATCCTCTCACCGAGACGCCGACACCGGTGCCGGGCTTCAAATACATCCAGGCCACCTATACCGGCCACGGCAAGTATGACGCCGTCAATCGTCCCTTCATAGATTTCGAGAAGGAGATCGTGCAGGACGGCAAGAAGACCGGGGTCTGGATCCGCGATGATCACACCTATGTCACCATCCTGCGTTCGCAGAAGGGGGTGCCGACCCCGCCCGATACCGAATGGGGCCATATGCATGCCAACTTCCCGGAATTCTGGCTGATCGTCGAAGGTAAGCAGCAGTTCCTGGTGGAAGGCGAGAAGCTGGTGACGGTGGGTGATGGTGATCTGGTGGCGACGACGAATGGCCGCTGGCACCGCGCCACCGCCACGGGAGATGCACCTTCGACCCGCCTGGCCTTCATTCCGCGCCCGGACAATCTGCACTGGTTCCAGCCCGGCGGTGGAGGAGGGAATTGAGTCAAACGCCTAAAGACTGCGTCATGGCCCGCCATCCTGCGGGCCATGCTTTTTTTAGAGCAGTTGTTTCAGAATTCGCAGTGCCGCTTCGACTGTCTTGAGCCGAACCTCTGTTCGGCCAAGATCGCCGAAACGGTATTCTAGTGCGCCACCTCTGACAGTGGATGGAATTCTCATACTGGCGATGTAAACAAGCCCCACCGGCTTGTGTGCCGAGCCGCCACCAGGCCCGGCAACGCCCGTGACGGCGATGGAAATATCCGCGCCCGAATATGTCAGGGCGCCATCGGCCATAGCGACGGCGACTTGAGATGATACAGCGCCGTACTCGCGAATCAATTCGTCTTCCACGCCCAGCAGTTCTGTTTTCGATTTGTTGGAGTAGGTGACAAAGCCGCGCTCGAAGACATCCGAAGATCCGGCAATCTCTGTCAGGAGACCCGCGATCAGGCCGCCGGTGCAGCTTTCCGCTGTGGCGATCTTCAGACCCTTTGCGCGTGCCTGTGCCAGTATTGCTTCCGCTTGGTCGAGCAGTTCCGGCGAAAACATATCAGATATGGCCGAAGTATCGCGCGACGGCGACGCCTATACCGGCCATCAGCCCTGCGATCATGTCATCAGTCATCACGCCGAGGCCGCCCTTGAGAGTCTGGTCGGCCCAGCTTACCGGCCAAGGCTTCCAGATATCGAACAGGCGAAACAACAGAAAAGCCAGGCCGAAAGCCGGAATGGAAATGCCCGCTGGCGGTAATAAACCGCCCAATGTCAGCATGGCAAAGGCACAGGCCAGCCATTGACCCGCCAGTTCGTCTATCACGCATTCGGAAGGGTCCTCGCGGCCCGTTTCGCGTACATGCTCGGCGCAGGCGAGAATCCCGATCACCAGGACGATGATGCTGGAGGCCAGGATTCCCATACCTCCACCGCCATGGATGCCGATCAGGATGGCGAGCGGCACCGCCACAGCGCTCATGATGGTGCCGGGCGCGACATCGAAATAACCGATCCCGAAGACGGTCGCGACGATGGTTGCAGCACGGGGCAATTTCATCAAAGCCTCACCGTGGCGATAGCTTGAGCGGCAATGCCCTCGCGCCGGCCGGTAAAGCCCAGCCCTTCGGTGGTCGTGGCCTTGACCGAAACCCGCGAAGGTTCAACCGCCAGAATTTCCGCAATCTTGGCCTTCATCGCTTCACGATGTGGTCCGATCCTAGGCCGCTCACAGATCAGGGTCACATCCACATGGCAAACCAGGCCGCCGCGCTCCCGCACCAATGAGGCGGCGTGATCAAGAAATTTCCAGCTTGCGGCGCCCCGCCAGCGTTCGTCGGTAGGAGGAAAATGCATTCCAATATCCCCCTCTCCGAGACAGCCCAAGAGGGCATCCGTGATGGCATGCAGACCAACGTCTGCGTCGGAGTGACCTTCCAAACCATGGCTGTGCGATATTTTCAGGCCGCAAAGCCAGATATGGTCGCCATCGGTGAATTTGTGCACATCGTACCCGCTGGCTGTGCGTATTTCCTGGCCCAACAAGGCTTCAGCCAAAGCGAAATCCTCCTTGCGAGTTACTTTCAGATTTCTTTCTTCGCCTTCCACCATGATCACTGTCATTCCCGCCATTTCCGCCAATGCAACATCGTCGGTGACGTCCTTCTTTGCGTGGTCACGATGCGCCCTCAGGATGCGCTCGTAGGTGAACCCTTGAGGGGTCTGGGCGCGCCACAAATTATCACGGGAAACGAGACTCCAACTGCCGTCCGGATGGCGGCGCCGCAAAGTGTCGGCCGCGGCCACCATCGGCAGGGCGCTATCGGCGCCGCCTTCCAGCGCCGATACGATGGCTGTGATGATCCGGCGCGAAATCAGCGGTCGCGCGGCATCATGAATCAGCACGAAATCCGGCGCGCGGGGTGCCAGCGCCTGCAAACCCAGCCTGACGGAATCCTGACGCCGCGCCCCCCCGGTGACAGGGGCGGGCAGGGACAGGCCTTTAAGTGCTTCGGCCGCAAGAGCTTCCTGACCGGGGCCGATGACTACTTGCACCGGATAACCGTGGAAGGCCTGTACCGTCCGGCGCAGCATCGGTTGCCCGGCGAGGGGCTGATACTGTTTGGGTAAGCCGGCTCCGGCCCGCTCGCCCTTGCCAGCGGCTACGATCAAAATGGCGGTTTTCGGCATTTGCAACCCTCGTTCTTGCCCTAACATTTGTCGCGCCGCCCCGCGATATGTTCTTGCTCCACGACAACTTGCCTATAATATCGCCAACAGTGGTGCATGCTCAAGTAATAGGCATTTTTTATGCATACCCTCCCCAAATCTCCTAATGGTGGCGCCGAGCCTCCCGGTACCGGTCTTATCGCGGTTTCCTTGCCGATGCCGCTTCTGGTGGTGGGTCCGGGTCAGGAAATTGTCTTTGTAAATCCAGCCGCTGAGCAATTCTTCGATACAGGGGCCGGCCTGCTCCTGAAGCAGAATCTGTCTGACGTGTTGCCGTTCGATTCGCCGCTCTTCCAGCTCATCGGCCAGGCACGGGAACGCAATTCTTCTGCCGCCGAACGCGATGTGGACGTCTCTACGCCTCGCCATGGCGAACGTCTCGCCGATGTTTCGGTGACGCCGCTGCCCGAGCCGGAAGGAACGCTGGTGGTGACGCTGCAGGAGCGGAGCCTCGCCCAGCGTATGGACCGGCAACTGATGGCGCGTGGGGCAGTACGTTCCATGCACGGCATGGCAGCGGTTCTGGCCCATGAGATCAAGAATCCTCTGGCCGGCATCCGCGGCGCGGCTCAACTGATCGAGGAATCACTGGGTCCGAGTGAGCGGGAAATGACCCAGCTGATCGTCGCTGAAAGCGATCGCATCCGCGGTCTGATAGATCGCATGGAAAGTTTCGGTGATAACCGCGGATTCAGCCGCCACCCGGTAAATATTCACGAAGTGCTGGACCGGGTACGGCGCGTGGCCGAATCCGGCTTTGCCCGCGGCGTGTCTATCCAGGAAAACTTCGATCCTTCCCTGCCACCGGTACTGGGCGATCGCGACCAACTGATCCAGGTTTTTCTAAACCTAGTACGAAACGCTGCCGATGCGCTGCCGGAAACCGGCGGCGAAATCACGCTGACCACCGGCTATCGCCCCGGTGTGAAATTTGGTGCCGGCGCCGGTGGCGAACGTATCTCGTTACCGCTTGAAGTGACGGTACGTGACAATGGCAGCGGCGTGCCGCCCGATATCTTGACCCACATCTTCGACCCCTTTGTCACCACCAAGGCGCGGGGTTCGGGTTTGGGTCTGGCATTGGTTGCCAAAATTATCGGCGACCATGGCGGCGTCGTGGAATGCGATTCCGTTCCCCGCCGCACCATATTTCGCGTATTGCTGCCTAAAGCTGGGACGGAGGCCGCTTGATATGACCGCAACCATCCTGGTCTGCGATGACGACAGTGCCATCCGCACCGTGCTCAACCAAGCATTGGGGCGCGCTGGCTATGACGTGCGTACCACCGGCACTGCCTCCGGCCTGTGGCGCTGGGTTTCGGCGGGTGAGGGCAATCTGGTCATTACCGACGTGGTGCTGCCGGATGAGAGTGGTTTCGACCTGATTCCCCGCATCAAGCGCATCCGCCCAGATCTGCCGGTTCTGGTGATGAGCGCGCAGAACACGTTGCTTACCGCCATCACTGCGGCCGAGCGGGGTGCTTTTGAATATCTTCCAAAGCCGTTCGACCTCAAAGAGCTGACGCAGGTGGTGCAGCGGGCGCTGGCTAGCCCGGGCGGCAAACGCGAAGAGGCCCATGCCGAAGGCTATGAACGGCTGCCTCTGATTGGCCGCTCGCCGGCGATGCAGGAAATATATCGAGTCATCGCCCGTCTCACGCAGACCGATCTTACGGTCATGATCATGGGCGAGAGCGGCACCGGCAAGGAACTTGTGGCGCGGGCGCTGCACGATTACGGCAAGCGCCGCTATGGCACCTTCGTAGCTGTCAATATGGCTGCCATTCCCAAGGAATTGGTGGAAAGTGAGCTTTTCGGTCATGAGCGCGGCGCTTTCACCGGCGCCACCAACCGCGGTGTCGGCCGTTTCGAGCAGGCAGAAGGCGGCACCCTTTTTCTTGACGAAATTGGCGACATGCCGCTGGAAGCACAAACCCGACTGCTGCGAGTGTTGCAGCAGGGCGAATACACCACCGTTGGCGGGCGCACGCCGATCAAGACGGATGTCCGCATCATTGCCGCCACCAATCGCGATCTGCGCCAGTTGATCAGCCAGGGTCTGTTTCGCGAAGATCTCTATTACCGTCTCAATGTCGTGCCGCTGCGATTGCCTCCCTTACGGGAACGGGTGGAGGACATTCCCGATCTTGCCCGCCATTTTCTGCGCAAGGCGGAAGAAGATGGCCTGCCGCACAAGTCGCTGGACAGTGAGGCACTGGAGATACTTCGCCGCCATCGTTGGCCGGGAAATGTGCGTGAGCTAGAGAATCTGACCCGCCGGCTGGCCGTTCTTCACGCCGGCGATATTCTTACCGCCGCCGCCATTGCTGCTGAATTGAAAGAGCCGGCGCGTACGGCTTCCGATGAAGAAGGGGGAGCGAAATCTCTGGCTACGTCGGTGGAGCAATACCTGACACGCTATTTCTTGGCGCAGGGAGACCGGTTGCCGCCTCCCGGTGTTTATGACCGCATCCTGCAGGACGTGGAGCGGCCGTTGATTTCCATCTGCTTGGCGGCGACCAGGGGCAATCAAATTCGTGCTGCCCAGCTTCTGGGATTAAACCGCAATACGCTTCGCAAGAAGATTAAGGACCTCGGGTTGGAAGTGATAAAGGGGCTGCGAAGCGAGTAGCCGAACTGCGTGCAGTGTGGCTACTGTTGGTAAGCTGGCGGCCGCAGGAATCTAGCGTTTCCAGCGGCTTAACTCTGTCACCAAAATACATCGCAGCATTCTTGCAACAGTCCGTGGCTCAGCTACACTGCCGGGACTGACTGGGATTATGGGGTGAGCCCGGTCTGACGGAAGACATGGTTAGCGAGAATACGTTCCCAGAGCGGCGCGCCGGATTGCGCGCGGTGTCCAGGCCTTCGCAGCTTGCCTTTGCTGTGGCGGTGCTGGCGCTGATGTCGGTGATCGTCACCTACCTGCTGGTAACCCGCACATCCAACAATCTCAGCAGCGCCAGTCTGATCATCCTCGGCGCAATCAATTTGCTTCTGATGCTGGTGCTGGCCGGGCTGATCTGCTGGCGGGTGGCGCGCCTGCTAGCGGCGCGGCGCTCGGGTGGCGCGGGGGCCCGACTACACTTTCGGCTGGTCACCTGGTTTTCCGCGATCGCTATCGTACCTGCGATTATCGTCGCGGTATTCGCCTCGGTGACGTTGAACGTCGGCATGCAGGCGTGGTTCTCAGCCAATGTCAGTACAGCGCTTGATGGTTCGGTGAACATTGCCCGCCAGTATGTGCAGGAGCAGCGTGACCGTATCGTGGTGGACATGGTGGAGATAGCAGGCGGCATCCAGAACGACCGCAGCCTTCGCGACGCCAGCAACAACATCAACCAGACACAGCTTTACAAGAAGCTGGAATTGATGACGCGAGATCGCGGCCTAGTCGGGTCTTTCATCGTCAACTCCGCCGGCGTCTTGCGCGGCTCGTCTTCACGGCTGCCCTATAGCCAAGAACTGGCACCTTCCGCCGCAGACTTGGCTGATGCCCGGCACGGTCATCCCGTAGTAGGAGCTGATGAAAAGACCGGCCGGCTGTGGGCACTGGTTCACCTCGACACTTTCAACGATGCCTACCTTCTAATCGTGCGCCTGGTTGATCCTGCCGCTTTCACCTACTACCAGCGAAACAAGGGCGCGGTGACTGAATACCACGCCTTGGAACAGAACCGCCGCACCCTGCAACTGATCTTTGCGCTTCTTTATGGTCTGTGGACGCTGATGGTTTTGCTGGCAGCGATTTGGTCGGGTCTCTGGGCGGCAAACCGCTTGGTGCGTCCGATCTCTGACCTGGTCGAGGCATCCGAAAAGGTTTCTAGCGGCGATCTTTCCGCACAGGTGCGGGTCGCCAGAGACGATGATGAGCTCGGGACCCTGGGATTAGCCTTCAACCGCATGACACAGCAATTGTCGGCGCAGCGTCAGGACCTGGTTGCAGCGAACCGCATCAACGAGGCCCGTCGGCGATTTACCGAGACCGTGCTGTCCGGCGTTTCTGCCGGCGTCGTGGGTATCGGCCATGACGGCATTCTTACCATTGTA
>JAFAVT010000056.1 GCA_019242275.1 Alphaproteobacteria bacterium | reverse complement strand
ATATTGACATTCATCTTGTCCAAATGGGCTTCGCCGTTCACCGGCGGGATCACATAAGGACCGATGGCGGCGGGGGTGAGATCAATCATCACCTTGCCGGCCGCATTGCAGATTTCGCTGTTCTTCTTGTGGGCACCGGCGCTGGTGGCATCAAAGACAATGCCAATCTGTGGCCAGACCGGCATTTTGGTGAGGCCTTCAATCCCCTCATGGGTGGTGGCGACACCCATGCGGGCGGCCCGCTTCAGACCATCGCTGTCCGGGTCAATGCCGACAAAGGCGCCCATTTCCAGCACTTCAGAGGTGCGCAGAATTTTGATCATCAGGTCGGTGCCGATGTTTCCGGAACCGATGATGGCGACCTTGACCTTTTTCTCACTCATGATGGCTGGCTCTTTGTGTGTGGCCGGACCCTGAAGAGCGCAGCGCGCAAACTCAAAAAGAGTGCGCCAAAAACTCTCATCAGGTGAGAGATTTTGCGCTCGCAATAAGGCTCCGTCAATTTACAGAGTGGGGGGCGGTTCCTAAGGATTCACCCGAACGGCAGGTTTCGCGGCGACAGCGGACCGCCCATGGGAGGAAGTCATGCTTGCAGTGCGTCATGCCCGGATTCTGCTGGCGGCGGCGGCTCTTGCCGCCGGTCTTCCCGTGGCGATCAGCCTGGCCCAACCCGCGCCCGGCGGTGCACCGGCAGCGGCGCCGGCCGGCGCGGCCGACAACGCCGCCGGCCGTGGCCGCGGCGGCCGGGGCAACCAGCCCGCTGCCGACAGCAAGCGCAGCGAGGGCGACCGTGCCCTGGTCAATCCCTATTCTGTCAATACCGGCTGGTACACCATGCCCAAGGGCCGTTTCCTGGGCGGCGCCAGCGCCATCGCCATAGATAAAGACGGCACCTCGGTCTGGATCGCGGAGCGTTGCGGCGGCTGGGACCTATGCGCCGGCAGTCACGTCAATCCGGTGATCCGCTTCAACGCCGCCGGCAAGATCACCGCCCAACTGGGCGCGGACATGATCAGCTATCCTCATGGCCTGGACATAGACAGGGACGGCAATGTCTGGGTGACGGACCTGCAATCCAACATTGACAACGCCGCCCGCGCCGGCCGCGGCAACTTCCCCAATCCCGCACCCGGCTCGGTCAAGACCCCGGCGGGTGCGCAGGTGTTGAAGTTCACGCCGCAGGGCCGGCTGCTGCTGCGCATCGGTGTGCCCGGCGTCTATGGCAAGGACCAGACTCATCTCAGCCAGCCGTCCGACGTGGTGGTTTCGCCCGTCACCGGCGAAGTCTTTGTTTCCGACGTGCATGACACCCAGCCGGCCAATAACCGCATCGTGGTGTTCGACAAGAACGGCAAGTATCTGCGCGAATGGCCGTGCGATCCGGGCGCGCGGGGATTGGATTGCAGCCATGGCATTAGCATGGACAGCCATGGCAATATCTTCTCCGCCAACCGCGCGGCCGGCACGGTGGATGTCTTTGATCCCAACGGCAAGGTGCTGCACCGCTGGCCGCAGTTCGGCCGCGCCACCGGTGTTTATGTGGACAAGAACGACATTCTTTATGTCTCCGACTCCGGTTCGGGCGCCGGCTCAGGCTTTCTGCGCGGCATCCATATCGGCAGTGCCGAAACCGGTATCGTCACCACCTTCGTGCCTGATCCCTGGGGCCAGCCTTCGCCTGACAATGCCATGCGCGGCACCTCCAGCCCCGAAGGCGTGACGGCCGACAAGAACGGCGTCGTCTATGCCGCCGGGGTCACGCCGGCCGGGATTGCCCGCTACACTATCCAGCACAATGTGCCCTGGAGCAACGCGCAGGGCCGCGGTCCCGGATCGCCCGGCGGTCCGCCGGTGGATTCGCCGGTGCCGACCGTGGCCCCGCCGGCGGGCCAGTGACCGGCGTCTGCAATCAGCTTCCAAGGGCGAAATTCCGCAAGGAATTTTGCGAACTCGGGCCGCGGCCTCTCCCCTGGAAGCCGCGGCCCTTTTTCTCTTTTGTCCCAATAAAAACGCCACTTTCCGGAGGATGACATGTCTGCCCCGAAAACCCTGATCGCTTTTGGCGCCGTCAGTGCGCTCGCCATGCTCTGTGTTTGTGAAAGCTTCGCCCAGGCGCCTGCCCAACCGGCCCAGGCACCTGCTGCCGGTGCGCCGGCCGCCGGCGCGGCAGGCGGGCGTGGTGGCCGCGGCGGCGGTGGTGGCCGCGGTCCGGCCGAGATCTGGTACATCAACAAGGGCAAGGGCGGAGTTTACACGCCGCCGCATAAGCCGCTGTGGAAAGTGGCCGACCTCATCGCCGCCCATCGCGGTCAGAACACCTGGTCAGAGCAGATCATCAAGGATGGCCTCCAAGATGTGACGTATAATTCGGCGGCGCCCGGAACCAAAATCACGCCGCGCATGCACATCGAAGCAGCGGTGGCGTTTGTGATCATCCGCGGCGAGATGCACTTCACCGTCGAAGGACAACAACCGGTGACGGCGACGCGTGGCGGTATCGTTAACATCATGGAAGACACAATCTATTCTTATGACATCACCGGTTCGCAAAACGCGCTGTGGGTCGAGATCCATCCCTATTTCTATCAGACCGTGACTCCGGCCAGCGAAGCGCCGCCGCCGCCGCAACCGGGCAAGGTGCTCACCAAGGTATCCTTCGCCCATCGGCCGGGCGCTTATACCGGCACCAACAAGCTTTATTCCAACCTGTGGGAAGCCTTGGACAAGTGCACGCCGCTGCCGCGGGTGACAGACGACCATATCCAGGTCAATCCACTGCTGGGCTTCGTCAACCCGGCTGACAACAAGTGCAATCCCGGCCAGACCGGCAATATCGGCAGCGGTCCCTTGCAGCCCGGTGCGCCGCCCTTCAATCCCAACAGCACGTTCGGGCATCTGCATGAAAGCAACATCGAATGGTGGGTGGTGCAGGCCGGCCAGATTCGCGGCCAGTTCGAAGGCACCGGCGAATTTCACGCCACCGAAGGCGACGTGCTCTATGCCGCGCCGGACATGTGGCACCAGATGGCGGCGGAAGCGCCCTCAGGCCCCAATGTTCGCACCGCGATGAGCGCCTATCCCATCACCAACATGGGCAACACGGAAAATGCCGGTGGTGGCCGTGGTGGCGCCGGCGGTGCCGGCCGCGGCGAATAAGAGAAAGACATTGTCATGGGCGCTGCTCCTTTGATCCGCACGCTTGCCGAGAAGCTGGATGCCGCGATGCAGGCGAAAGCGCCCATCGCTCATTTCGCCATCAGTGAAAGTGTCGGCACTCTGGCCGACGCCTATGCCGTGCAAAGCGAATGGACGGCGATGCGGCTGGCGCGCGGCGAGAAGCTGATGGGCCGCAAGATCGGTCTCACCGCCAAGGCGGTGCAGGAACAGTTGGGCGTTGATCAACCCGATTATGGCACGCTGTGGCGATCCAGTTTCTATGAGGCGAAGAACGGCGAAGTGACGGTGCCGGCGGCCGATTTCATTTCGCCGCGCATCGAAGGCGAAGTCGCTTTCCTGATCGGCAAGGCGCTGGATCGTCCGGGCATCACGCCTGCCGATGTGATTGCCGCAACGGAAGCCTGTGCCCTGGGCGTGGAGATCGTTGATAGCCGCATCGCCGACTGGAAGATCAAATTCTTCGACACTATTGCCGACAACGCCTCTTATGGCGGTTTTGCGCTGGGGCCATGGGACAGGAAGCTGCGTGATGCCGATCTGGCGGCGATCGGCATGACGATTGCGCAGAACGGCGCCCAGGTGGCTGAGGGCACGGGTGCTGCTGTACTGGGCGGACCGGCCATTTCCTGTGCCTGGCTGGCCAACAAGCTGCTGGAATTTGGCGTCAGCCTTCAGCCCGGTGACGTGGTGATTTCCGGGGCCCTGATGAAGATGATTCCTTTCAAGGCGGGCGACCGCTTTGTTTTCAATCTGGCGGGTCAGAAGCCGCTGGCCGTCACCATCACGTGACGCCGGCAAAGGCCGCTTATGCGCCTCTCGCGACGCCATACCTTCGCCCATGCACTTATCGTTTAAAGCCAATTTCTAAGGGCTTAGTTCGTTAACGTGACGCGCTGCAACATTCCAATATTGCAATGCAGCATGGCGTGACATTAATACAGCATTGACGCAAGCGCCAAAGATTGTCCTATTGCGCGATGAAGGCCCGCACTCTCACACAGATGACGGGTGACACGCGTTTATTTTTTCAGGGGGAAGTATGAATAATCTGCTGAAGAATCTGTTGCTCGGCGGCTCGGCCACGGCGCTCACGGTTGGCGCGGCCTTTACCAGCGCCTATGCGCAGGGCAATGCGCCCGCCCCGGCTCCGGCCGACGATATTGAGACGGTGAATTCCTCCGCCGGCCGTCTGGACCTGCAGGGCTTCACCCAGCCGACCCCGGTGACGGTGATCGGCATTGACACCATCAATCGCGACGCCAAGATCAATATCGGCGACGAAATCCGCGAACTCCCCCAGATCCGCGGCGGCACGTCCATCCAGACCGGCTCGAACGTGGGCTGCGTGGTGCAGGTGAACGCCGGCCTCGACAGCGTCGCCCTTCGCAACCTTGGCGCCAACCGCAACCTGGTGCTGTTCGACCACCAGCGCGTTACTTCCTCCACCATTCAGGAAGGTATTGTTGATATTTCGCTGATCCCGTCAGCCCTGGTCCAGCGCGT
>JAFAVT010000032.1 GCA_019242275.1 Alphaproteobacteria bacterium | reverse complement strand
AAATGATGCGGTGTGCGGGAAAGAGACGATCGCGGCTCGAATTTGGGATTGGCGAGCGTGCGCACGATATTTTTGGCGAAAGGCGACGGGGTCTGATAAGGCGGCGTGTCTTCGCCGATCTCAAGCCCCCATTGCGGTTCGGTCAGCGGTTCCGCCGCCGCGGCCGTCGCACCGATACTCAGCCCGGCGCCTGCGATGCCCACCGCGCCTGAGGTGAGCAAAGCGCGGCGATGGAGCAGGCCGTTTCCGGCGGCCCGCTCCGTCACGTCTTGTTTATCGGGAGGATTCTTGCGTTTCATCTTCCCGTGCCCTTACTCGGTTACGGATTGATCAGACTGCCGCCGACCACATGCTTCTTCACAAGCTCGCTGAGCTTGATCAGTCCCATATATTTGAACTTCTGCACCCGCTGACCGCGATAGGTCTCGGTGGTGTAGATGTCGCCCTTGGTGTTGGTGACGATCGAATGCACGGCATAGAACTGACCTGGCTGACGGCCGCCGCCGCCGAACCAATACAATTCCTTCATGCTGGCGCGGTCGAAGACATGGATGTTCTCGTTGGCGCCGTCGGAGATGTAGAGGAATTTTTGTGCCGCATCGCGGGAGAAGGCGATTTCCCACACCGAGCCGTCGCCTTTGGTGTCGGGCTTGACGATGTGCTGGCGCAGATAGGTGCCGTCGGTCTTGAACACCTGGATGCGGTTGTTGGTGCGGTCGCAGACATAGATCATCCCGTCATTGGACGGCTGGGCGCAATGCACCGGATTGCCAAACTGCGGCGAGTTGACGTCATAGTGCGGAATTGGCGTGTCGTCGGGCTTTTTGCCGTAAGCGCCCCACATGCGCTTGAACTTGAGCGTGGTGGCGTCCCACACCGAGATGCGCTTGTTGCCATACCAATCAGCCGCCACCAGTTCGTTGGTGGAAGCGATGAAGCGAATCTGGGCCACGCCTTTGACATTGTCGGTGTCGAGGCTGCCCTTGCTGCCATTGGCCTTGCCGATTTCGCCCAAGAACTTGCCGTCAGGACTGAACTTCAGGATGAAGCTGTCATGATAGATGCCGCGCTCGCCGCCGCCTTCGCGGCCGGCCGCCGCGGCCGGTGCGGCAGCCGGCGCCGCGGCGCCGCGTGCGGCCCCCCGCCCCGTTGTCGCCACCGCGAACTGGGCCGCGCTGCCAGGGGGCGGGCCGGGCTGGGCCGCGCCATTGGCGCCCAGCCAGACATTGCCGTCGCGGTCCACGCTGATGCCGTGATTGGAACTGGGCCAGTCATGGCCTTCAACCTTGCCCCAGTGGCGGACCAGATTGCCGGCGCGATCAAACTCCAGCACGTCAGGTGCGGCGGTGCAGCAGTCAGCTTCATTGCGGGTGGAATAGGATTCCTTCTGCTCCAAAGTCTGCGGCCGGTGAATGATCCAGACATTGTCGCGCGCATCCACATCAACACCGATCACGGCGGCCAGGATCCAGTTATTGGGCAGAGGCTTGGGCCAAAGCGGGTCGGCCTCAAACCACGGCACCATGGGATCGGCGGCAGTCTGCGCCGGCGCGCCGCCGGTGACGGCCAAAAGCCCCAACATCGCCGCGCTCATCAGAAATTTGCGGGAACGCATCACGGTCTTCATAAAATCCTCCCTCGTTTATTGTTGTTTGCGTTTCATGGGCGCTCAGCCCGAACAATCAATCCCATACATGTTGAAGGCTTCAATCTCGCCTCGCATCTGGGCGGCGGCGAAGTCACGGGCTTTCTGGCCGGCAGCTAGCCGGTGAGCCTCGATCAGGCGCTGGGCCGGCGTCAGTTGCCGGTGCGCAGCAACAAAGCCTGAGACGCATTGCTGAAAGGAAGCGGCAGCGCGGTCATAGCGTTTGGCTTCCGTCATGGCGGCGACAATCTTTTCGCGCGGGGCGGCGGCGCCGTCAAAGGCGGCCGGCACGGCGGCCAGGCGGCAACCGTCAACACCGGCCGCCACCCAGGCAGCGTCGGGGCGGCTTTCCGGCAAAACGCCGTCACGGCAGATGGATTGGAAGGCGATGTCGGCGGCCGGTTTGGCGGCAAGCACCGGCGATGCAGGCGCAGGTACAGGAACGGGCCGCAACACCGCAGCCAGCGCCAAGGCGCCGAGAGGGAGGATGGCTTTGATCCACATGGGGTTACGCCCGCCCTTTGAGGGCCAGCAAACCATAGGGGCCCGGCCTTGCCAACCAGCCTTTGCCGCGGCGGTCACAGGCCCAGAC
>JAFAVT010000010.1 GCA_019242275.1 Alphaproteobacteria bacterium | reverse complement strand
TCGGTTCGACAGCGATGACTTTGCGTCCATCCGCCAATAGTGCTTCCGCCACTCTAACCGCTGGCGATTCCCGCAGATCGTCTATGTCAGGCTTAAAGGCCAGGCCCAGGCATGCGATAGTAGTCGGTTTGCCGGTTTGTTTACTGGCTGCTTCGGCGGCACGACCGATCTGTTCGACGACCCAATCAGTTTTGTAGTTGTTGACCTCGCGCGCGGTCTTGATGATCCGCGCATTCTCCGGGTCGCTTGCAACAAGAAACCAGGGATCAACGGCGATGCAATGCCCGCCCACGCCAGCGCCGGGTTGCAGAATATTCACGCGTGGATGATGATTGGCCAGCGCGATCAGCTTCCAAACATCGATTCCGGACCTGGCACAGAGGAGCGACAGTTCATTGGCGAAAGCAATGTTAACATCGCGGTAGCTGTTTTCCGTCAGCTTGCACATCTCGGCGGTTCTGGCATCGGTTTCCAGAACAGCAGCCTTAACGAAGGTGCGATAGAACACACCGACGGCGGCGGTCGCCTGCGACGTCAGGCCGCCCACGACGCGGTCATTCTCCACCAGTTCGCGCATAATCTTGCCGGGCAGCACCCGTTCTGGGCAGTAGGCCAAATGTACTTGGTCCACATCGACGCCGGCCTCCCGGATGACATCGCGCATACGCTCCGTCGTTCCCACCGGGGATGTCGATTCCAGGATTACCAGATCGCCGGCCTTGAGAAGCGGTGTGATGCCGCGCGTCGCCGCCAGTACATAGTCGATGTTCGGCTGCGGAATTCCTTCCCCTTCGTGAAAGGGCGTGGGAACACAGATCATATAAACATCTGCGGCCTGAGGCTTTGAGTAGGCTTTCAATCGACCGGCAGCGACAGCCGACCGCACAAAGGCATCCAGGTCAGGCTCTACGATGTGAATACGGCCTTGGTTAATCGTCTCAACGACGGCGTCGTTCAGATCCACGCCAGCGATCTCATAGCCTACGCTTGCAAGCAGCGCGGCGGTTGGCAGACCGATATAGCCAAGGCCCACGACACAGACACTTTGCGCCACTCAAATTCTCCTACTTCTCTATTTGACCAAGCGCGAGCTAGAGGCTCTCTCTCACGAACAAATATTGATAGCTTCCCGTACCCTTTATCCCGGAAGACCGCGGCGTGATTTTGGGGAAAATATTCTGAAGCTTGAACCCGCGCTTGGCCAGGAACGCGATTGTTTCTTCAGCGCTGGCATATTGGAATGGATAGCCGCCGATCCAGTCGATGCTGTCGACGTACCACGCCATGCCGCGGCCATTCTTGGGGTAATCGCGTATGACGCGCCGGGGATTACGTCCCTTTGCCAACAGCCCCAATATCTGTACCGCAGCGAAGGAGTTGCGCATCAGCCATTTGGTGATCGCGCCACCCCGCGTATAAATCCGCTTGAACTCGCGCCAGGTAGAGGCCAGGTGCGCATCCCTGTACAGCATCAGGTACGGTAGACCATTCGGCTTCACGAGACGGGCGCAGTTGTCGACCCCCTTCCACATGTCGCCAGTGTGATGAAGGACACCCCAGGAATAGACAATATCTGCCATCGGCAAGGCATGCGCCCCCCCATCTTCGACAATGCTTGTAATGTAAACCTGCCAAGGGAAGTCCGACGGGACACCAAATTTGCGCTTCAGCGCCTCACAATTGGCGATGTTCTTCGGGTCGATATCGATGCTTACAATCGAAGCGGCACCGAGCCGATAGGCAGCCAAGGAGGACAGGCCACTTCCGCACCCGACATCAAGAAAGGAAAGCCCTTCCAGGGACGTGCGTTGCATGAATTTGGCAATATCGGACTTGGCGGATTGCACGCGGTCTTCATCGATTTGGGGCAGGAGCTTTTCCCAATTCGGCCCAAACTCAAAGTGGCTTTCCAAAGATGTCGTTTCCAAGGATGTCTCCTTTTTCTCGCGATGATAGAGCCACCTCAACGATGATAGCTGCGGTACCATTCGACAAATTTCGGGATGCCGACGCTAATCGGCGTGGTCGGTGAAAAGCCCAACTCGCGGCGGCTGGCTTCGATATCCGCCGAGGTTGCGGGAACATCGCCGGGCTGAAGAGGTTCCAGCTGCATGATGGCCTTGCGCCCCAATGCCTTTTCGATATGCCCGATATAGTCGGTGAGCTTTTCAACCTTGTCGCCGCCAAGATTATACACCTTGCAAGGCGGTACGCCCTGCGCTGGGCGATCCAGCGTGCGCACGACGCCACTGACGATATCGTCAATATAGGTGAAGTCACGCCACATCTCGCCGTGATTGAAGACCCGGATCGGCTCACCCGCCATGATTGCTTTGGTGAAGAGGAAAGCCGCCATGTCTGGCCTGCCCCAGGGACCATAGACCGTGAAGAAGCGGAGACCAGTGCAGGTGATTCCGAAAAGATGCGCATAGGTGTAACCGAACAGCTCGTCGGTGCGCTTGGTCGCCGCATAAAGCGAAATCGGCCGCTCCACGGGATCATCCACCGAGAAAGGCGCCTTGTTGTTGCCGCCATAGACAGAGGAAGAGCTGGCGTAGACGAAATGCTTGAGACCGGAAAGTTTGCGCGCCAACTCCAGCATCACCACCTGCCCCATCACGTTGGAAGTGACATAGGAATAGGGATTGATGAGCGAATAGCGGACGCCGGCCTGGGCAGCCAGATGCACCACGCCGTCGATGTCTGGAAAATCCTCCGCCAGCTTCAACACGCCAGACTGGTCCGAAACGTCCAGCTTGCGGAACGTAAAGCCATTTTGCGGTGTCAGTCGCGCAAGCCGCGCTTCTTTCAGGCTGACGTCATAATAGTCGTTAAGATTATCGATGCCGATGACCTCATCCCCGCGTGCCAGCAAGGCATGACTGACGCTGGAACCGATGAAACCGGCAGCGCCGGTGACCAGGACGCGCATGCTCAGAGGCTCCAGTAACGCAGAGTGGCGGGAATCAGTGACGGCTCGAGCACTGACTTTACGTCAAGGATGACTCCGCCAGGGTTGAGCATGGCGGACAGCCTGTCCTTGTCGGTGAGGAAGCTTTTATGCGGCACCGCGAGGATCAACGCGTCCAAGCCCTGGAACTCCTCCTGGCCGTTCAAGCTGAGCCCGTATTCATGCGCCAATTCATCCGGATTGACATGCGGATCGCAGATCAGCGGCGTGATACCAAAAGTCTTCAATTCCTTAATGATGTCCGGCACGCGGCTATTGCGGATATCGGGAACGTCCTCCTTGAAGGTCAGGCCCAGTATGCCGACGCGCGCCTGGCGCAGCGGCTTGTCGCCCTCGCCCAGGCAGCGGATGGCACGGTTGGCGATATAGACGCCCATGCTGTCATTAATTTTGCGGCCCGCCAGGATGACTTCGGGATGATAGCCCAGCTCCTGCGCCTTGGAGGTGAGGTAATAAGGATCGACACCGATGCAATGGCCGCCCACCAGCCCGGGGCTGAATTTGAGGAAGTTCCATTTCGTGCCGGCGGCCGCCAGCACGTCCTTTGTGCGGATATCCATCAGACCACAGATCACCGCAAGTTCATTCATTAGCGCGATATTGAGATCGCGCTGCGTATTTTCCAGAACTTTGGCGGCTTCGCCGACCTTGATAGAAGGCGCCAGATGCACGCCGGCGGTCACGGCCGCGCTATAGATCTCGCCGAGAATGCGCGTGGTTTCCGCGTCCTCGCCCGCCACCACTTTTTTGATCTTCTCGAACGTGTGCTCCCTGTCGCCCGGATTGATGCGCTCCGGCGAATAGCCCAGCTTGAAATCGCGCCCCTGCGTCAGGCCGGAGACCTCGGCCAAGATTGGGCCGCAATACTCTTCCGTAACACCGGGATAGACGGTGGATTCGTAGCAGACGATGGCGCCCTTCTTCATGGCCCGTCCCACCGTGCGCGAGGACGAGTTCAAGGGCCCAAGGTCGGGACGACGATCCGCATGGATGGGCGTCGGCACGCAAACAATGAAGATGTCGGCGCCTTTCAGGGCTGATTCGTCAGCGGTGAATTTGATGGGACTCTGCTTCAGGGACGCGGCATCGGTCTCGCCGGTCCAGTCCTCGCCGGCGGTCAGCGCGGCAATGCGGCGCTTGTCGATATCGAAGCCGACGACATGGGGAAAATGACGGGCCATGCCCAAAGCGACGGGCAGCCCAACATAACCCAGACCGATAATGGCGATGCGCATTTTTTCACCTTGCACTGTAAGGGACAATTAGATGGCTATGGCAGGTTGCGCAACACGTCGCAGATCCGGCCGCAGGCCTGACCATCGCCATAGGGGTTATGGGCACGGGCCATGGCATTGTAGCTGGCTTCAGAATCCAGAAGTTCACTGACCCCGGTCACGATTCTATCATGGTCGGCTCCCACCAACTTGACGGTGCCAGCCGCGATGGCCTCGGGGCGCTCGGTGACGTTGCGCATCACCAGCACGGGCTTGCCCAGGCTGGGCGCCTCTTCTTGCACACCGCCGCTGTCGGTCAGGACCAGGCGGCAATGTTGCAGTAGCCTCACGAAAGGCTCATAATCCAGCGGCGCCAGAAGATGGACATTATCCTGTCCGGCGAGGATTTCATTCACCGGCTTCTGCACATTTGGATTGAGATGCACGGGATAGACAAAGTGGATGTCCTGATGGCGCCGGGCCAAATCCTTTAGGGCCTGACAAATCTGCAGAAAGCCGTCTCCGAAATTTTCCCGGCGGTGACCCGTGATCAGCACGAAGGGACAGTTGCCCCAGTCGAACGACAACCTCTCGCCCAGAAAGCCGTCGATCCGGGCCGCGCGGGCGGGGTCTGCCTTGATCTGGTCCAGCATCCAGAACAGGGCGTCGATGACCGTGTTTCCGGTGATAGTGATGGCGGCAGGATCGACCTTCTCCGCCAGCAGATTGCTGCGGTTTAGCTCGGTGGGAGCGAAATGCCAGCGCGTCACCTTGGAGACGATCTGGCGGTTGAACTCCTCCGGGAACGGCGCCCGCAAATCGTAGGTGCGCAGTCCCGCCTCGACGTGCCCCACTGGCACCCCGGCATAGAAGCCGGCAATGGCGGCCGTCATGGCTGTGGTGGTATCGCCATGCACCAGCATGGCTTCGGGGCTGTGCTCGCGCAACGCGTCGCGCATGCCCAACAGCACATGCGTGGTGACATCGAACAGATCCTGCCCCGGCCGCATGATGTTTAGGTCGATATCGGGACGGATGGCAAAGATGTTGAGAACCTGGTCCAGCATTTCCCGATGCTGGGCGGTAACGCAGATCAGGGTTTCAAAATCCGGCGCGGCGCGCAGGGCATGGCACAACGGCGCCATCTTGATGGCTTCCGGACGGGTGCCGAACACCAGAAGAATTTTGCGGCGTGCGTTCATGAAAAAGTCTGGCGGGCGCCTTCGCTTTGCAGGGTCTGCATCAGGCCGTCCTGAAGGCTGGTTTTGGGAACAAACCCCGTTTCACGGATGCGCTCCGCGGCAACCTGGGTATT
>JAFAVT010000095.1 GCA_019242275.1 Alphaproteobacteria bacterium | reverse complement strand
CGTCACGGAAGGCGTGCATCTGGGCGATGATGTAATCTACGCTGAGACCGGAGACCGAAGCCGATTCCGGATGACCATTGCCATTAGGAAGGTGGCAAAGGATGCAGGCATTAACATGCGGGCGCCGGCCATGGGCGGCGATGTCGGGCAGCGGTGCATGCTCCTTTGGGAACCAATCGGGCGGTCCAAAGGCGTCGCCGATCTGGCGCATGGTGAGCTTCATGGAAGGATCGGCCCCTTCCGCCGTGAAGGTGACGTTGGGATCAGGGCGCGGCAGACCAGCGGGGCCAACCGGATAGGCCCATTCGAAGGGTGCCACCGGTTTGGGCATCAGGGGGGTGAGGTCCCGCGCCGTAGCATCTTTTTGATAAGGGCTTACGGCGGCCGTGGCTTTGGGCGTGGCTTTTACCGCCGCCTTGGCAGCGAGAGGCTTGGTCGCAGACTTTTTCTGAGCGTCCGCCGACATGACAAACAGCGGCGCCAGCGCCAGCGCGGCGAATAAAAACTTCTTCATGCCGATCCCCTGCCCGTTTCTTGTTGGCGGCAGAATAGCGGGGAGCCTTGGAAAAGCCAGAGAGGCTTAAAGCAATCCCAAAGTGGCAAGTTCACGGCGCAGCGCCTCAGGCAGGTTCCTGTCGCCGGCGCCCACCGTGAGGTCGGGCGGCGCGTCCGCAGGCTCGAAATAGCGCCAGCCCTGGAAGGCGCTGCGGGGGCGGGGCCGCACCGCGATCAAGTCCTTTTGATAGACCAGTCCGCAATGGGGCACGCCCTTGACCTTGAGCGGGCGCAGTTCCAGCAGCTTCTGGCGGGCCGCGATCTGGCCCTTGATTACCCAATAAAGCGAGCCGCCGGCCAGCAGTTCCTCACCGCGCTTGGGCATCTGGCGGGTGACGTGCACCAGTTCGGGCTTTTGCCCGCGGGCACGCTTTTCCTTCAGCCGCTGCTTCTGCCAGGCCGCCAGATCGGAAAGACTGTCGCAGCCGACGCAGAGTTTAATGAGGTGCAGCATGCGATGGCGTCGCTTAATCAAGAAATTCAATCACTAAAGACCGGATCATCAATAGCGCCCACGGACCCCAGACACGCACCATCAACCATTCGGCTCTTAGAGGCGGGTCCGGCGTTTTCGCCTGACGCGCGCCCATGACGGCGGCGCGCTACGCGGACGCTAGCGCCGCCTATGGGCGCTTGTCATTCATCTTTAATCTCAAAGCGATTGAAGATGAATGGTGCGGTCGAGAAGACTCGAACTTCCACGCCTCGCGGCGCTACCACCTCAAGGTAGTGCGTCTACCAATTCCGCCACGACCGCATGCCAATGGGAAATATCCCGGTAGGCGCCGGGGTTTAGCAATCCGCTCGCGGGTTTACAAGGCGGTTGCCTTCCCGCCTCACGTTGCGGCTGGGCGCGCCTCTAAAGCCGCAAGCACGATATTTGTTGCTCTAGATGGGCGGGGCGAGCCCGCCCATGTGAGTTTACGGTTTTCTCCGTGAAACGGCGTCAAATGCCCTCGCCGTCGGTGCCGATGTGAATACCACACTCGTCCTTATCCAAGCCGGACCAGCGGCCGGCGCGGTAATCCTCGCCCTGCTGTACCCGGCGGGTGCATGGCATGCAGCCGATGGAAGGATAGCCGTCTTCCACCAGTGGATGCTGGGGCAGCTTGTGGGTCTGCACATAGGCTTCCAAATCGGCCAATGACCAATCCGTCAGCGGGTTGAAGCGAAAGCGGCCGTCGTGAAATTCCACTGCCTGCATGTCGGCGCGTTCGCGGGTCTGGAAGCGCTTTCTGCCAGTCACCTGGGCGGCGAAGGGCACCAAGGCCCGCGCCAGCGGCACGGTCTTGCGGAAATGGCAGCAGGCATCGGCGTCGCGCGACCACAGCGTGCCTTCCGGATCGTTGAGGGCGCGGTCGCCCAGCGTCGGCGCGATGGTGCGGATGTCGCCCAGCCCCAGCGTGTCCTGCAGGCGGTCGCGGTAGCGCAGCGTCTCGCCGAACAGCTTCCCGGTGTTGAGGAAAAGCACGGGCGTGTTGGGATCAACCTGCGCCATCAGATGCAGCAGCACGGCCGATTCCGCTCCGAAGGAGGAAACCACAGCGGCCTTGCCGGCGAACTCGCCGGTCAGGGCAAGCTCGAGGATCCCGTGGGCATCGCGTCCTTCTGCCTTCTGTTGCAACTGGGTCAGATGCGCGCGCACGCCCGGATCAAGGCGGCTATCGGGGCGGGGAGCGATGCCCCGGCTGGAATCGATCACCGTGAATTTGGTTTTGTTGCTCACAGCCAGCCCTCGGATTCGATCCGTGCACGGACCATGTCGGAGACTTCCGCCGGCGAAAGCCCTTCCGAGCGCCAGCGCGCGCGGGCGGCAGAAAGTTCGCGTAGCCGTCCGGTCCATTCCGGCCCGAAGCGATCCGCCAGGCTTTCGCGCAGCACACGTGACAGACCCGGCACCTGCCCGCCGGTGGAGGCGGTCAGTAGCAACTCACCCCGGCGTACAATGGCGGGAACATGGAAGTCGCACAGCGGCAGCACGTCCTCGACATTAACGAGAACACCTAGTCCCCGGGCGCGGGCGGCCAAGACGCGACTTTCGCCTTCTGCTAAGCCTGCCACGAACAGCAGGTTCAGCCCAGCCAGGACCGCATCGGATGCCCCCGGGGGAAGCAGGCGCACTTCTACCCCAGCCTCGGCCAGCAGGGCTGTACGGCGCGCCAAAGCGGCGCCGGCACCTATTAGAGCAGCCTTCAGGGTATGAGGATTGAGAGTAATGGGCAGCATGCGTCCTCTCAGAGGGATCAAGTATGCCCGGCCGCCCTAAAATGCAAGTTTTAGGTGGAGAATATATTGTATTACAGTTGTTTTGTGTATTATATATAGCCCTGCAACAATTCCACGACTGAAACCGCGATCTTGTCGCCCTGGATCTCGATCTCGCCTCTGGCCACCGGTTTCTCGTTGGCGAGGATGGTAACGGGATCGTCCTGATTGGTGTCCAGCTCGATGACGGCGCCGCGCCCCATGCGCAGCAGTTGATGCATAGGGATTACCGAGCGGCCCAGGACCACCGAGATTTCCACCTTCACATTGTCCACGTTGGAAGCCATACGGTCTGCCCTTACATTCCAGAAGCTGCGATGCTGCCGGATCATGGTTGCTGAATGCTTAATGTCGCCTTGGGCCTGAAACCGGATTGGAAAATTTCTGAGGGGCTAGTGTCCTATCCCGAGGCCGTGGCCGCCATGGAAGCGCGAAGCCAGGCCATCGCAGAAGGCAGGGCCGGCGAGCAGGTGTGGCTGCTGGAGCATCCGCCGATCTATACCGCCGGCACCTCGGCGAACGATGCCGATCTGCTGGACCGGCGCTTTCCCGTCTTCCGCACCGGGCGCGGCGGCCAGTACACCTATCATGGCCCTGGCCAGCGCATCGGCTATGTCATGCTGGACCTGAAGCGCCGCCGGCCCGACGTGCGCGCTTTTGTCTT
>JAFAVT010000288.1 GCA_019242275.1 Alphaproteobacteria bacterium | reverse complement strand
ATTCCATGGTCATGGCAATCTCCTGATGTCGAAATGGAGCGGGCGGTAAATTTCTTCGATTCTTGCGATGGGTGTTGGATCGAGGGTGGCGCTCTTCAATTGGGCCGCAGACGGATCGGCGGGTGCCGTTCCGGGGCCGGTTTGCGCTTCCACGTGCTTTGACACTTCGGCTCCCCGGCCCGTACCGTTCCGGACATTGGGGCACAGACTGTTGGTGCTGGCAACAGAGTTTCCTGCGGGAACCGGCCATGACCGAATTCGGCGGGAAGTGCGCCTGGTTGTTCCTGCGCTGGGCGCTTGGGAAACGCGGCCCGGACTATGCGTTTGCCGCTATGTGTCGGCCGTTGATCTGCGATGTCCCTGCCTTTACCCACCAGCATTTCCGCCATGGAAGCCCGTGTCGCCGACACTCTGCCGCATGGCACCTGGCAGTTCGAACCCAAATGGGATGGCTTTCGCTGTCTGGCGTTCAAGGAAGGCAAATTCGTCACCCTGATGGCGAAATCGGGCAAGGCCCTGACGTCTTACTTCCCCGAAATGGAGGCGGCTCTTAGCCGGTTAGCGGGCTCGTGGGTGCTGGATGGCGAGCTGGTCATCCCGGTGGGAGAGCAGCTTTCCTTCGATGCCTTGCAAATGCGGCTGCACCCGGCCGAAAGTCGGCGGCGCAAGCTGGCGGCACAAACGCCGGCAGTCATGATTCTGTTTGATCTGCTGGCAGAGGGCCGTACGGACTTTACCGCCAAGCCGCTCAGCGCGCGCCGCGCCAGGCTGGAGAAGTTGGTGGCCGGCTTCGGGGCACAGGAACGCCTGCGCCTTTCGCCCTATACCCGCGATCGCGCTGTCGCCCAGAAATGGTTGAAGCAGGCTGGCCGTGGCAGTCTCGACGGCGTGATCGCCAAACCGCTCGAAGGACCTTATGCCAGCGGCGAGCGCGCCATGGTGAAAGTGAAGAACCTCAAGACCGCCGACTGCGTGGTCGGCGGCTTTCGCTATGCCACCGGCTCGCGGCAAGTAGGTTCGCTGCTGCTGGGCCTGTTCAACGAGGAAGGCAGGCTGGACCATGTTGGCTTTACCTCCGGCTTCGCCGGCCAGGATCGCGCTGCATTGACGCGGCGATTACTGGCGCTCAAGGCGGAGCCCGGTTTTTCCGGCAACGCGCCGGGCGGGCCCAGCTGCTGGTCAACCGAGCGCAGCGCCGTTTGGGTGCCGGTCAGAAACAAGCTGGTGGCGGAAGTCCGCTATGACCACGTCACCGATGGTCGCTTCCGCCATGGCACTAAGTTCCTGCGCTGGCGACCGGACAAGGCGGTGCGCTCCTGTACCTTCGATCAGTTGCAGCCGGAGATGCGGCCAGGAAAGGTGTTCGCCAATTTGTTCGATCTCTGAAAGGCAGGTTCTGCGAGGCGGCTGGCCGTGGAAAAACCGGCCGGCAATACCCACATTGTCTTTGATGCAAGCTGAGTTGTTCACTGATGCTTCCTCTCTCCCGCAAGGCTTTTGCTACCAGCTCGATTTGATCACCGCTGGGGAAGAAGCAGCATTGGCCGAGTGGATTTCCGCGCTACCGCTGAAACCGTTTGAGTTCCACGGCTATACCGGCAGCCGCCGGGTTGTTTCCTTTGGTTATCATTACGACTATCAGCGCCGGGCGGTGGAAGATGCCGCCTCGTTCCCTTTTCCCCTATTGTCGCTGCGCCAGAAAATTGCAGGTTTCGCCGGCCGCCCGCCGCAGACTTTCGTGCAGGCGCTGGTGACGGAATATGCCCCTGGGTCCCCGATCGGCTGGCATCGCGACAAGAAAGAGTTTGGCGAGGTCGTCGGCGTCTCCCTGCTTTCGTCGGCACGGCTGCGCTTTCGCCGTCAAGCCGGAGCCGGCTGGGAGCGGCGTGAGCAATTACTGGCGCCGCGTTCGTCTTATCTGTTGTCTGGCGATGCGCGCCAGGGCTGGGAGCACAGCATCCCGCCACAGCAAGAGCTTCGTTATTCGATCACCTTCCGTACTTTGGCGAAATAGCCATGCCGTCCACCGTCATACGCGATTTTCGCTATCGGGCCCCGGCTCACGAAATGGAAATTGAGTTCATTAGTGGCCGGCGCTACCGCTATTTGGCGGTGCCGCCGGAGATTGCCCGCGGGATGAGCCAAGCCTTTTCCAAGGGACAATATTTCAATCAGCACATCCGGGACCATTTTGCCTTTGTGGCCCTCGACCAGCAACGCGGCCGGCGCCTATAGCGGATCGAAAGCAATGGCGCGAATGACGATTTCTTCCTGCCGCAACTGACGTTCCAGCCGGTGGCGGAACGCCTTCCACCAAGGCCGATCCAATGCCGCAGTCATGACTTCGATCACGACAATATCGTCCCGTTGACGGTTGCCGCCCTGCCGCCAGACTCCTTCTGCCGGGGCATGCAGGAAGGCAGTAATGCCGCCAAAGCGGTCCACCAACTCGTCACGGATGCCTGCCAGAAATTGGTCGGGAAACGCCCGACCGTCATTGTCCGTCAGCGGCAACAGCAATTGGATCAGGTGCATCTTGCAAAAACGCCTTTGCGACAAATTGGCGGCAAAGGTTCCCGCGCTATATAGGCGCAGTCCAATTAACGGTCTTTTCCAGGCGGTTAACGGTTAGCGTCCCTTCCGCGGTGACCAGGCGGAAGCCGGGACTGGCGGGATCATTCCATGAAACGGGATTCATGGGCGCGCCATCCAACGCATACCAATCGCCATGCGCCAGAAGGTCCGCCCCGGTGTGGCGTGCTTTGCGGGCGCGCGAAAGCTCGGCCACATAGCTCTCCAGGCCGCGGTCACGCATTTCCCAATCGAGCCATAAGAGCGCATTGTCTTGCGCATAGAGATTGTTGTTGCCTTGCTGGCTGCGGCCAAACTCATCGCCGGCGGTCAACATGATTGTGCCGCGTGAGGCAAAAATTATCGCCAGCAAGGCGCGCTGGTCGGCGGCGCGGGCGGCCGCAACAGCCGGGTCGTCGCTAGGGCCTTCGACGCCGTGGTTCCAGGAAAAATTTTCGTTATGGCCGTCGCGATTATCCTCGCCATTGGCCTCATTATGCTTGCGCTCATAGGTAACGATGTCGGCCAGTGTCATGCCGTCATGCGCCGCCAGAAAATTGACGCTGCGGGTTTGATCGCCGGCGAAGATGTCGGAAGATCCCATCATCCTTGTGGCCAGCACACCCGTCATGCTGGCATCGCCCCGCCAAAAGCGCCGCACATCGTCGCGATAGCGATCGTTCCATTCCAGCCAATTTTGGGGGAAATTGCCCAACTGATAGCCCCCGGGTCCGATATCCCAGGGCTCGGCAATCATGATGCGATCGCGCAGCAGGGGGTCTTCGGTGATTTCGCGGAAGATCGGCGCCTCGGGATCGAAGTCAGGTCCCCGCGCCAGCACGGTGGCGAGGTCAAAACGAAATCCATCCACACCGGCATGGCGCACGAAGTGGCGCAACGTCTCCAATATAAGGCCTCGTACCATGGGCTGGGCAGTGTCCAGGGTGTTGCCCGTGCCGGTGTCGTTGATCAGCGCGCCTTTTGCGTCGCGGGCATAATATCGCCGGTCCAAACCCCGCATACTGAGAATGGGGCCAGCCGCATCACTTTCGCCGCTGTGGTTCAAAACCAGGTCCAGGATCACCCCGATCCCGGCGCTATGCAGAGCCGCGACTGTCTGGCGCAGTTCCGCGATGCCGCCGGGCGCCAATCCCGGATCAAGTGCCATCAGCGTCACCGGATTATAGCCCCAGGCATTGCGCAGACCCAAAGCAGGCAAATGCCGTTCGTCAATCCAGGCGGCCAGCGGCATCAATTCCACCGCGTCCACGCCAAGCCTTTGCAGATGCGCGATGATGGCGGGATGAGCGAGGGCGGCAACGGTGCCGCGCAATTTCTCCGGCACGTCAGGATGACGGACGGTGAAGCTGCGAACATTGACTTCATAGATGAAGCCGCCGGGCTGAAACAGTGGCGGCTTTTGCGGCACCATTTCGGGCTTGCTCACCAACGCCTTGGGCACCAGCGCGGCGGTGTCGAAACCGCGCTGTGAAAGGCGCGGATCAAAGACAAAGCGGCGATCCAGTTGCTGCGCGTAAGGGTCGAGCAGCAGCTTGCTATGGTCGTAGAACAGGTTTTGCTCCGGCTGCCAGGTTCCGGTGGCGCGATAGCCATAAGCCTGGGCCGCCTCGATGTCGGCCACCGTAAGCGAATGCATCTCCCCGTCACGGGCCATCGGCAGCCGGCGTTCGCGCCCGCCCGTGAACAGGCAGAGATCAACCCGCTGGGCTTCGGCTGCGATCACGGCAAAACGCACGCCATCTGCTGTAAATTGCACGCCGGGCTGGGAGATCACACCAGCCCGCCATAAAGCGCGGCGTAACGATAGCCGGCGCGCTGCCAGGAAAAGTCGCACCGCATGCCTTGAAGCTGCATGGCCCGCCACAGCGGCGGGTGCGAGTAGAGCGCAATGGCACGGGCAATGGTGCGGCGGATGGTGGCTGGGGCCGCGTCTTCGGCCAGCACGCCGGTGGCGGCGCCTGCGGCGAGGGCGGCATCATTGGCGTCAATGATGGTGTCGCCAAGCCCGCCGGTGCGGGTAGCGACGGGGACGCAGCCATAGGCCAAACCATAAAGCTGGGTCAGACCGCAAGGCTCGAAACGCGAGGGGATCAGGATGGCGTCGGCGCCACCCTGAAGTTGATGCGCAAGGGCTTCATCATACCCCAGCACCAGCCCAACATGGCCAGGATGACGCCCTGCCGCTTCCCGGAAAGTGGCTTCCAGCGCCGGTTCGCCACTACCTAGAAGGGCCAGCCGCCCGCCCGCATTGACCAGGCCATCCAGCTCGCCGGCCAGGATGTCCATGCCTTTCTGCCAGGTGAGGCGGCTGGTCACGCTGAACAGCGGGCCGTCGGATCTTTCCAGGCCGAAGCGTTGTTCAAGCGCGCGTTTGTTGATCTGCCGCCGTTCAAGGCTCGCCTCGTCATAGTTGGCCGCCAGCAGGGGATCGTGCGTCGGATTCCATATTCCGGTATCAATGCCGTTCAAGATGCCGGTGACAATGGCGGCACGGGCGCGGATCAGGCCTTCCAGCCCCATGCCGAACTCCGGCTTTTGAATCTCCGCCGCATAGCCGGGACTGACGGTGGTGATGGCATCGGTCAGCGCCAGACCGGCTTTCAGAAAGCCCACCCCGCCATAATATTCCACCCCGTGTAGATCATAGGCTGCTTGCGGCAAGCCGAGGCTTGGAAAAATACCGGCATCGAAACGGCCCTGGAATGCGATGTTGTGGATGGTGATGATGCTCGCCGCGGGCTTGCTGCGGATGGGTCCAAAGTGCAAATAGGCCGGCGCCAGCGCCCCTTGCCAGTCGTGACAATGCAAGATGTCGAAGGCATGTCCGGGGATCACTCCCGAAGCCAGATCAGCGGCGGCCCGGGCCAGTGCTGCGAAGCGTTTCCAGTTGTCGGGCCAGTCTTTGCCGCTCGTGTCACCATAGAGGCCCCCTTCGCGGCGGAACAGGGCTGGTGCGTCCAGGACCAGCCAGGGATGTCCCACGACTTCGGCCTTCAGCAGCGTGGCGCTCTCGCCCAGCAGCGAATCATAATGATGTACCGGCTGAGCGGCTTTCAGTGCGGTCATCATCGCCGAATAGCCGGGCAACAGGGTCGTGACCTTGACGCCGTGCCCCGCCAGTGCCGCGGGCAGGGCGCCCACCACATCAGCGAGGCCGCCGGTTTTCACCAGCGGATAGGCTTCCGAGGCAACCGAGAGAACGCTAATCATACCAAGCGGTCTATCATGTCCGGCGTGATCAGGCAGATACCCGCATCCGTGCGGTAAAAACGGGCAGCATCCGCCTCGGGATCTTCGCCCACGATCAAGCCCGGCGGAATCTCGACACCGCGGTCCAGCACCACGCGCTTGAGGTGAGCCCCCCGGCCGATGTGGCATCGCGGCAGGGCGACAACTTCATCCAGCACAGACCAGCTGTGCGTACGTACACCGGTGAAGAGCAGACTGCGATTTATGGCGGAGCCGGAGACAATGCAATCACCTGCGATCAGCGAGGAGGTAGCGGAGCCGCGCCGGCCGTCATCGTCGTGCACAAACTTGGCCGGCGGTACGATCTCCGAATAGGTCCAAAGCGGCCATGAACGGTCATAGATGTCCAGTTGCGGCACCACATCGGTGAGATCAATGTTGGCCGCCCAATAGGCATCCACCGTTCCGACATCGCGCCAATAGGCCTGTTTCTCACCGGCGGCGCGGACGCAGGATTCAGAAAAACGATGCGCCACCGCTTTGCCGTTCTTCACCAGATAAGGAATAAGGTCCTTGCCGAAATCTCGCGACGAGCCGGCGGTGGCGGCATCGCGGCGAAGCTGCTCAATCAGGAAGCTCGTGCGAAAGACATAGACCCCCATCGAAACCAGGCTGGTTTCAGGATTGCCCGGCATTCCGGGCGGGTCCTTGGGCTTTTCCAGAAAACTGGTAACGCGGTCATTGGCGTCAACTGCCATCACCCCAAACGCACTGGCTTCCAGCCGGGGCACTTCCAGGCACGCGATGGTGACATCGGCACTATGATCGCAATGCTGTTGCAGCATT
>JAFAVT010000276.1 GCA_019242275.1 Alphaproteobacteria bacterium | reverse complement strand
ACCACCACATCCGTACCGCTCTTGCGCAACGTCGCAGCGACATCCACCGGCGCGGCATTGCTCTCCTTCACCATGTCGCGCAAGTAATGTCCAAGGCCGTCAAGTGTCGGACCACGGGCGACCACCACGTCATTGGCCGGAGCGGGGGCAAAAAACAGCGTGTTGTTGGGCTCCGCGTCGATGGCCTCGGCTAGCGGGCGGCCCACCTTGTTGGCACTGATGTCGAAAGCGCAGGAGAATTCAATGTCCCGCACCCTATAGCCACCGAGTTTGGTGTGCATTAGCCCCGGGACTTCTGCATCATCCGGCGTGTTCTGATAATACGACACGCCCTGAACCAGCGAGGAAGCGCAATTGCCGACGCCGACAATGCCGACGCGAAGACCGTTTTTCATAAATCAGCGGACATGAGATGTGGGGCGGCTTGCCCGGAGACCTTGCAATCTTCCACCTGTACCAACATTTCCCACAAACACTCCGGTGTGCCAAGAGGCTACCAGGCGCAGCCGCCACATAACGCTAAAACGACCCACTCTCCCGGTCAACGCCCTGCCTCTTCTGCTAACCTACTTACGTGTATGATCGAATGGGATGACGCCCCATAACCAACCATCAGCGCCGTGAGGATCGTCGAGATATGCCCCTATGACATCGACCGGCCTGGCGGCGTACAGCGCCATATCCGCGACAGCGCCGCGGCGTTGGTCGCGCGGGGGCATCACGTAACCATCCTTGCGCCGGCTACCACCAGTCCGCTTTTGCCGTCGCCGCCGGGTGTCGAGATCGTGCGCCTGGGACAGGCTCTTCGCATCGGCCTTTCCGGTACGCGCTTTGAACTCAGCCTAGCGCTGGGCCGGGAGCGCGCGCGCTTGAAGCAACTCATGCGGCACGGCGGTTTTGATGTGGCCCATTTTCATACCGTATGGACACCTTTCATGGCCTTGCAAGCATTGCGCGCTTTTTCCGGGCCGGCGGTGGCGACGTTTCACGATGTGCCCCCACACGGCTTGGGGGGGCGCCTGCTGCGGGTCTTGTTCCGACGGTTGGGTCGCGCTCTGCTGCCTCGCTTTGACACCGTGGTAATTCCGTCGGAGGCGCCGCGCAGCCATCTGGCGTCCGCTGCCGGCCAGAGAGTCATCGTCCTGCCGCCTTTCACGGATCTGCGACCCTTTGCTGCAGCACAGCCACAGGCAGGTTTTGATGATGGTCGCCTCAACATTCTTTTCGTGGGACGGCTGGAGAAGCGCAAAGGCGCCATGTTGCTGATGAAGGCATTCCGCGCGATCAGCGATATAGCGCCGCTGCGCCTGATCATCGCCGGTGCCGGACCGCAAGAAGCGGTGCTCCGCAATTTTTCCAAGCGCCATGGTCTCTCCAATGTTGTCTTTGCCGGGGCGCCGGCAGAAACCGCGCCCTGGTTCGCGGCCTGCGATATATTTTGCGCGCCGTCACCTTATGGCGAAAGCTTTGGTATCATCATCACCGAGGCGATGGCGGCCGGCAAGCCAGTGGTGGCGGCGGCCAATGCCGGCTATCGCACCTTGCTGATGGGAAAAGCTGCGGCCTTCCTGGTCCCGCCAGGCGATGCCAGCGCGCTCGCCGCAACATTGGCGGTTCTGGTGGCGGACAAGCAATTGCGAAAAAGTCTGGGAGATTGGGGCCGCGCAACCGCGCCCGCTTATGACTGTCAATTTCTTGCACCCCGGCTGGAAGCGATTTTCGCCGAAGCGATTGCCAGCCATCGAGTCAAAGTTCGAAACGCGATTTAACCGGAAATCCCCTGGTAAGAAAATTTTTCGCAGCCTTCACAATTGCAGGCCGTGGCATGGCCCCAAAGCCGTCATTCAGGGCCATGAATTTACGCCCCCGTGCGCGCGCCAGTGCCAAGGCGCTGATCAGTGGCGTATTCTCAAGCGGTACATAAGCGGCATCACACCAGGTTTGACCCAGGCTCTCCATCACGGCGCGTCCGGTATGCAACAGGAACCAGGGATAAAGGTGCTCCGGCGCAACGTTGCGCGTACTGCGGAACCGCGAGGCACGGGTGCGGGCAAAATCCTTCGGCCAATTTTCGGCCATTTCACGCCACCAGGCCTTGTCAATCAGCAAAGGCATGTGGCCGACCAGTCGCCGCCGCCGCTTGCCGAACTGTGCATCAAGCAGGGCATTGGAATGGGCTAGAGCCCGATTCCAGGGCGACAGGCGCATGCTCTCCGTGTCATGCGGAGACTGGGTGAAATTCAGGCGCGGATAGAGCCGTAACCGCCCGTCCGGCAATCGGAAATCGTCAGGCGATATCGACCGGCCGAACAGCATGTCATCTTCGACATAGAGAAATCGCTCCGACAGGCCGGGAAGGTGATGCAACGCCGAAAGAATGGCGAAGGAATTGAAGGTGGGAAGCTGTTCCAGAATGGCATCGTGATGCACAACGCGAACTGTGCTGGTATCCAGCCATCGCGGTATCTGCGGCGCCGCAGTGACAAGATAAACCTTGGAGACAAAAGGGCAATGGGCCACAAGGGAACGCAGGCTAAATTTCAGCAGATCAAGATTATCGCGGGTGCGGTTGGGATTGCGATCATGCGCATCGCCCGCATGATACGCCAATGTGTCGGCATAGCCGGGCCAAGAATCGTCCACCCACGTATAGACGATATCGTATGTCTCAGACATGGCGCGCTTAGCCCTGCCGTCCAGTTACAGCCCTGAAGGCCCGCCAATGTTGATCATGCCGCAGTATGTCATAATATCCGGAGGGCTGGCGACCTGAGTTTCGGCCGTGGGGAGCATGGTGGCAGATCTGGTACTCGGCTTTGATTTCGGCACTTCTGCTGTCAAGGCTGCTCTGCTGCGCCGCGATGGCGCTATCGCCGCTCATGCCGAAAGATCCTACCCCTTGCATCTGCCTCAGCCTGGCTGGGCCGAGCAGGCACCGCAAGATTGGGAGCGCGCCATGCAGGTCGTCGTGGCCGACCTTATCAAGGCTATACCTGATGCTGCTGCGCGTGTAGCCGCTATCGGCCTGTCAGCACAGATGGGAGGCGTCATACCAGTGGATGCCGAAGGAACGGTGCTGCATCCGGCGCTGATCTGGCTGGACACGCGTTCGGCGGCAGTGGCGCGGGAGATCGCCGGCGGCAAACTGTCGGTGGCGGGTTATGAACCCCTGAAGCTGGCGCGTTGGCTATGGCTAACGGGTGGCGCTCCCAGCCTTTCGGGCAAGGATGCGATCTCGAAGATCGTCTGGCTGAACAGGAATCGCGCCGAGCTCTGGCCTCGGGTTCACAAGCTGCTCGACGTCAAGGATTATCTTCTGGCCCGCTGCACTGGGCGCTTTGTCACGTCCTATGATTGCGCTCATCTTACCTGGCTTTTCGACGCCAGGAACGGGCGCAGAAGCTGGTCTGCGCAATTGCTGCGCGTGATTGGCCTTGATCGTGCGCTGCTGCCTGATATCGCCCGGGCCACGGATTTGGCCGGCGGCCTGACTGCGCGGGCGGCTTCGGCGCTGGGACTGAGGCAGGGCACGCCGGTGAGCGTGGGCGCGGGCGATGTGGCGGCGGCGGCAATCGGCGCCGGCGATCCGGGAGGCGGGGCATTGCATCTTTATCTGGGAACCAGTGCCTGGCTGGCGGCGCGGGTGCCCCGCTCCCGCGTTGATCCGCGCACGGGCATTGGCTGCCTCACCTCAGCCGACGGCGATGGCTTTCTTCTTATCGCCACCCAGGAGAATGCCGGGTCGTGTCTCGAATGGGGCAGGAAGCTTTTGGGTCTGGCTGAAGGCGATTTTTCCGGATTTGAGGCCACTGCCCGCCGATTCGAGCCCACACCACACGTGGCCATGTTCTTTCCCTGGCTGGCAGGCGAGCGCGTGCCCGTGGACGATCCACGCATTCGTGGCGGTTTCGCTGGCCTGTCATTGGCCAGCGGGCCGGAAGAAATCGCATTCGCCATCCATGAAGGCGTGGCCTTGAATGTGCGATGGGCGATGAGATCCTTCGATCGCCTGTCGGGGCGCCCTGCGCAGCGCTTGCGGCTGGTAGGTGGCGGCGCGCGCAATCTCTTTTGGGCGCAGATGTTTGCGGATGTCCTGGGCCGCGAGATCGAAGTGATGGAAGCACCGGAATATTGCGGCACGCGCGGCGCTGCCCTGATAGCCGCGGTGGCGGCTGGCTGGCATGCGAACCTCGATTCAGCTGCTGCGATGATTGCAGCCGGGCGAATCTTCCTACCCGATGCCACTGCAAGCTCGCACTATGACCGCCGTTTTGCCGCCTATGCGGGGTATTATCCGCGCCTGCGAGGTTGGCGCCTGCCATGAAGAAGCAATATTTCATCCACCTATTCGCGCTGGTACTTGCCTTTCTCTATGGTGCGCTTTTGGTCCTTTGGCTCCAGGAAAGCGCCGGGCTGCACTGGATGCTTGACACTATATGGGGCGTAAAGGGAGTCTATATTCCTGGCCAATGGTATGCGCGGGCGCCTCTGCCCTTTTTTGATCTCGCAGGTACTCTTTCCTGGCGTGAGTGTTATCTCCGCGGTTTCGACGTAATGGCGCATAACCCATGCGATCCCCTGCAACGGCCCTCCAACTATTCGCCGCTTTGGTATTTGCTGCCTACAGGCGGCATTAAGACTGCGATTCCGCTCGGATTGCTGATGGATGCAGTCTTTATTGCGGCTCTGCCCTTGGCCTTGGCACCGCGAAGCTGGTGCGAGTTCTGGGTTGCGCTGGCAGCCACCCTGTCGCCCGTCGTGGTTTTTGCAGTAGAACGGGCCAATGTTGACGTGCTGATGTTTGTTATGATGCTGGCGGCCCTGTGGCTCTGGCGTCACAACCGGGAGTGGATGGCACTGGCGGCAATTCTAGCTGCCGGGGCTTTGAAATTTTATCCGTTGGCCATGTTGATCATCTTCGCATCTGCGCTCTACCGGCGCCTCTTAATGTTTTGCGCAGTAGCGCTGGTCTCAGTTACCATCTTTGTTGCGTGCTTCTGGTCGGAATTGATGCGTATTCCGGGCCTTATGCCGCCCCCGATCTATTTCGGCGACAATTTTGGTGCAGCATTGGTCGCGCTCGCCGCCAGGGATGAGCTTGGCCTGCCGCCATTTGTAACCCCGCTGCTTCGTTATGCCCTCACTGCTGCATCTCTTCTTGCGGGATGGCGGCTATCAATGCGGTGGCCCCCGCTCAATCCGCCGGCAGAGCACTCTGCTCTGATGCTGGCTGGCTCAGCCATTATGGCGTTCTGTTTTTTGTCTTCAACCAATGTAGGGTACCGCGCCATATTTCTGCTGGCCTTGTTGCCCGGCGTGATCGCTCTACGTTCTGCGAATAGCAGGCTCTCTAATTGGGGGATCGCGGCAATAATGTTCTGCCTCTACGCGGAGCCGCTCCGCTTGGGTTCAAGGGCGCTCGAGCTGCTGATATATGGCAGCGATCCGAATATGCTCAGTCAGGAGCTGCCGGAAGTAGCCTATTTTCTTCTGCATGAGGGTTTTTGGTGGTTTCTTGTCGTACTTATGCTGGCGATTCAGTTTGCCTGGCTGCGTCAGTTACCCCGTGGCAATCAGAGAGCCATCAAGGCTTAGAAAGAAAATTTCATGCGGGGCGCAACCATGTCAGCCCTGTTATCCTCGGGCAGGAATGAAAACCGCAATGCTTGATTCGCGTAGCCGTGCTCTATCGGACAGAATATGGAATGCGCTGGCCGCGCCGCTGGTGTTGCTGGGTCTCAGCCCCAATCAGATAACGGTCATGGGTTTGCTGCTGGTGTTGGCAAACTGCGGCGCTTATGCATGGCATCACAATTCCTTCTGGTTCGGCCTCGGCCTGGCTTTTTCCTTTGCATTTGACGGGCTCGACGGGGCGGTGGCACGGCGCACCGGCCGGAGCAGTAAATTTGGTGGCTATCTTGACGCAGTGATCGACCGCTATCAGGAGATTGCGGTTTTCTTCGCCATTGCCTTTGTGACGGGCTGGTGGCCACTCTCTTTTCTCGCTCTTTCCGGTTCATTGCTCACCAGCTACAACAAGGCGCGCACGGCACTGGAAATTCCAGTGGACAATACCGACTGGCCCGATCTGATGGAACGGCTCGAGCGGATCCTAGTCATCTGCGTCTCCCTTACCCTGGACCCCTTCGTGCCGTTACCCCTGCTACCGGGAACGCTGTATCTCGGCCTTGTCGTTGTTGCGGTCTTTGCCAATTTCACTGCAGTGCAGCGCTTCTGGCGGGCTCGGGCCCGCATTCGGCAAACCGAAAAGAACTAGCAGGTCGGCCGGATTTCAACGGTTTCGACGGCGACGATCTTGCCGCAATCCAATTTGACCAGCCGGTCGCCGGCTCCAAACCAGCGTTCGTCATGGCTTACTGCGATCACCGTCTTGCCTTGCGCCTTCAGCCCTGGCAGCAGGACGGTGTAGAAGTATTTGCGGAATTGCGGGTCTTGGTCGGCGGCGAACTCGTCGAAAATGTAGATCTGGCGGTCGCGCAGCCGATTGATGGCGTAAGCCAGGCGCTTGCGCTGCCCGGTGGAGAGGCGAGTCGTACTGAAGCGGCCATCTTGCAGGCTGGTCTTGCGGTCCAGCCCCAGCTCAACCAGCAACGTCCTGACCGTTTCCGGATTCAGATCGGACAAATTATAAAGCCGCCGCATCAGGTAGGGATCGCTGAAGATCACGGCAAATAATTCGCGATAAGCGGCATTGCGAACACCGTGGATCGGCTGCCCGTCCAGCTCCACCTGTCCCGAAACCGGCTGGTAAAGGCCGGCAAGAAGCTTCAGCAAGGTGGTTTTTCCGGCGCCATTGCCGCCACAGATCAGCAATATTTCGCCGCGCCGAAGTGTTAAATCCACGGGACCAAGGTCAAAACTCTCCTCCGCGAAGGGGGAATGGAACTCAAAACAGACCCGTCGGAGTTCGATCCTGT
>JAFAVT010000189.1 GCA_019242275.1 Alphaproteobacteria bacterium | reverse complement strand
AGAAGGCACCAGCGCGGCGGGCAGCAGCGTTTCCAGTCCCACCGTGCCGGCCGCGGCTGCCGCGAAAGGCTGGCGCTTGGTGTCCGCGCCTTGCGGTTGGTGGCCTGACACAACCAGGTCAATCGCGCCGGACGCAACTCCTTCCGCCATGGCGGCACGGTCGGCTTCTGCGCGCAGCGGCGGCGAAACCTTGCGGTAGGTGTAATAGGCACCCACATCCAATTCGTTCAGTGTCAGGTGATGGGCGGCGACACCGCAGGTGACAGGAAGACCGCGCTGCTTGGCTGCGATGATGAGGTCCAGACTAGCGCAAGTGGTAATCTGCGCGAAGTGATAGCGGGCACCCGTTGGTTCGATCAAGGCGATGTCGCGTGCCACGATCAGGCTCTCAGCCATGGCCGGTGCCGCCGGAATTCCCAGCCTTGTGGCGAATTCGCTCTCGGTCGCCGATGCGCCCGCGGTCAGTTCCGGATCCTCGGCATGAGCGCAAATCAGCGCATCAAAGGTGGCAGCATAGGCCATGGCGCGGCGTAGCACACGGGCATTGGCTATAGTGCGTCCCACGTCGCTGAAGGCGACGGCGCCGGCTTCACGCAACAGGCCGATCTCGGTCATGGTTTCGCCGGCCAGGCCACGCGTCAGGGCCGCCATCGGCAGCACCCGCACTTTCGCCGTGGCGGCGGCCCGGCGCAGGATGAAGTCCACCAGCGAAGGCTCATCAATGACCGGATCGGTGTCCGGCATTACGATCATGGTGGTGATGCCGCCCGCCGCCGCCGCCTCCGAGGCTGAGGCCAGGCTTTCGCGATGTTCTGCGCCAGGCTCGCCGGTGTGAACACAGGCGTCAATCAGACCCGGCGCCAGCACCAGTCCGCGCGCGTCTATCACTTCCGGATCACTGGGCTCGGCGTCATTAAACAGGCGGGGGCCGATATCGGCGATCTTTCCGTTCTCGACCAAAAGGCCGCCTTTGATGTCGATGCCGGCCGCCGGATCAATCAGGCGGGCATTTCTGAAGGCGATGCGGCGGTTGCTCATGCAGGACCCCGGCTCAGAGCGTCCAGCACCGCCATACGGGTGGCGACCCCCATCTCCACCTGTTCCTGAATCAGACTGACCTCGACATCATCGGCGATGTCGGAGGCGATTTCGATGCCGCGGTTCATCGGCCCGGGATGCATCACCAGCGCGCCGGGTTTGGCATAGGCCAGCTTTTCCCGGTCTAGACCCCAAAAGCGGAAATATTCGCGAGGAGAGGGAATGAAGGCCCCGCCCATCCGCTCCAACTGCAGGCGCAGCATCATTACGATGTCGGCGTCCTTCAGGCCTTCGCGCATGTCGCTGGTAACAAGAACGCCAAGCCGGGCAGCCTCCGCGGGCATCAAGGTGCGGGGCGCTACCAGCCGAATCTGCGCTCCCATCATGGAGAGCAGCCGCAAATTGGAGCGGGCCACCCTGCTGTGCAGAATATCACCGCATATGGCGATGATGCGGTTTTCGAAACCACCAAGGCGGCGCCGGATGGTAAGCGCATCCAGGAGTGCCTGCGTGGGATGCTCATGGGCGCCGTCGCCGGCGTTGATGACGCTGCAGGAAAGTTTGCGCGACAACAGTTCGGCGGCACCGGCGTCTTGGTGGCGCACCACCAGAATGTCCGGCTGCATGGCATTGAGGGTAGAGGCGGTGTCAATCAGGGTCTCACCCTTGGAGACCGAAGAGTTCTTGACCGCCATATTCATCACGTCGGCGCCCAGCCGCTTGCCGGCCAGTTCAAAACTGGACTGAGTCCTGGTGGAGGCCTCGAAGAACAGGTTGACCAGAGTGCGGCCCTTAAGCAGGCTCGACTTTTTATCCGCGGCCCGATTCTGGGCCACATAACCGTCGGCCAGATTCAGCAGGGCGCTAACTTCCCCCTCGGAAAGTCCTTCAATCTCCAGCATATGGCTGGATTTCAGGATCGGCTGGGCAGGCAGCGCTGTCATTAAAGCGTGGCTTATAGGGGCGCCGAACGATTCCGGCAAGTTAGAAGGCAAAAAGCCGGAAAAAGAGGCATGCCTTCCCCAAAATAGGTGAATGCGGCGGCCGAATTTTTGTGAAACAATGGGGGACATGCCGCGTTCGGCATAAAAGGATTAGCAAGGGATTCCGATATGAGAGCTTTCCAGCGCGCATTGGGCGCCGCCGCCGTTACCGCATTGCTCGCTTCCAGCGCAACCGCGGATGTCAGCCCGCTACCGGCCGGCAAGCCTGCCGGGGTACGGCAAGCTGATCTGATCGGGATGCCGTTCCTTTTGATTGGACTGGCTATTGTCGGCATTATCGTCGCTGTTTCCGCCTCCGGCGGTAATACGCCGACGACCCCTACCACCGGGACAGGCAGCTAGGCGTCCGCTGCTAACTCCTCCAGGCTTTTCCCCGCCGGTTCGGGCAACAGCAGCAGCGCGCCCATTGCGATGGGAAGGGAAACCAACAACCATTGGAGCGCTGGTCCATGGTTGTGGAATCCGTCGTAGAGCGCCCCTTCCAATGCCAGCGCCGCGGCGCCCGCGCCAATTTCCACCAGATAGCGTAGGCCGCCAATAGTGGCGCGGTAATGGGTGGGCACAATTTCCAGCGCGTAGCCCGCTATCAGCGTCTCACCCGAGAAATAGCCCAGAAAAGCAGTGATCCAGAGAATGGGAGCCGCCCAGGCGGGGCCATGACCGAAGAAAAGAAAAAAGCCGATCCCGCATAATCCTACCATGGTGATGGCGACCGGCTTGCGCCCGATGCGATCCGACAGCCGCCCCGCCATGATCGCCAGCCCCAACCCCAGTAAACCACCGGGGATCAGCACCAAGCTGGTCTGGCCCGGACTGTAATGATAGGCCTCCTGCAGATATTTTTGTGCCAGGAACGTCGCGGGTGCGGCGGCAAAGCCGAAAGCGCCTGCCGCAGATATCGCCGTGAAGACGCGCAATGGGTATTGCACCGCGATGTCACGCAGCAGCGCCAACAGCGCGCTCACACCCAACCCGCTTTTGCGCTGATTTTCGAAGCGTTTGGTTTCCGGCAGACGGCGCCGTAGCACTCCGACCAGGAAGAGTGGAATGGCGCCCAGGAAATACAGCGCCCGCCAGCCATAAGGGAGAATTTCGATCATGGCGAAAAAAGCCGATGCCAGGCCGGCGCCGACAAAATAAAACGCCACCAGCGCGGAATTAGCCCAGCCGCGGGCCCCGGCGGCAATTTCTTCGGCCACGACGACGAAGCACAGCATCTCTTCGGCATAGCCGAAGATGCGGGTAAATATCTGCGCAGCGACAAAGCTGAGATAATTCGGCGCGAAAGCTGTGGCGAGGGTGAAGATCGCCTGACCGAAAATTGTTGCTAACAGCAGCCGGCGGCGCCCGATCAGGTCAGCGCTGGCGGCGATCAGCAGCGCCATAACGGCGGCGGTACGAAAATAGGCCAGGGTGAGTCCGACCTGGTTTTCCGGAATGTTGAGCGCATGCTGAATTTGCGGCGTCGCCAATCCGAAAATATTGACGTCATAGCCGGCAAAAAGGGCGGCTGCGCCAACCAGCAGCATCACGCGTTCTGTGCGCCGGTCAATAACGACGGGGGGGTGCAGCAACGAAAGAAATTTTGCTGGCGTACCGTCGTCCGTCATGGCGAGCCTCTCAAATGGCGCAGCCGGTCCAGCGCTCCTTGCAGAATGTAGGCGGCGGCCATCTTATCCACCACATCAGCTCGACGGGCGCGGCTGGCGTCGGCTTCCAGAAGGGTGCGGGTAACGGCGCTAGTGGACAAGCGTTCATCTTGCAGAATCACCGGCAGCTCCCGGCTCCCCGCCCAGTTGCGGGCGAAGGCCCGGGCTGACTGAGCTGATGGCCCGTCCGAGCCGTCCATATTCAGGGGTAGCCCCACCACCAGGCCGCCCACCCCCTGTTCATTTATTATGGTATCCAGCCGCGCGGCATCGGTCCCGAACTTGCCTCGTTTCAGCGTCTGCATTGGGGTGGCTACAGTCAAAAGCCTGTCGGAAAGGGCCAGACCGATGGTCTTTTCGCCCAGGTCCAGCCCCAGCAGGCGCGACCCGGGCGTCAAATCCAACATCTCCAGACCAATAACCGCCAAAACGCCCCCTTTTGCTTGCCTCCGGTCCCCCCGGTTGCTAGCAAGCCTCTCTATATTCCTGTCGCATTTCCCGCAAAAATCAGAGCTTTTGGGAAAATGCTTCCGGAGCTTACTTAACTAGCAGGTATCCCATGTCCGTTGATAAGGACACTGTGCGCCGCATCGCCAAGTTGGCCCGTCTGGCCGTGGCGGAGGCCAAGCTGGAGCCCATGGCAGGCGAACTCAACGGCATTTTCAAATGGGTGGAGATGCTGGGCGAAGTCAATGTCGAGGGCGTACCGGGGATGACATCTGTGGTGGCCCAGAAACTAAAGTGGCGCCGGGACGAAGTGACAGAGGGCGGCAATGCCGAAGCGCTGATGGCAAACGCCCCGGGCGGCGAAGAACATTTCTTTACCGTACCGAAGGTCGTGGAATAGCGCCATGGCCGTCATCACTGTAGAGTCGCCGTTGCAGGACGAGATCCGCGACATGGTCGCGGCCCTCAATCAGACTTTGCTCAGCCTGACACCGCGCGAGTTCTGCCACCACCTGACCGTCGAACAAATGGCCGATGGGGATACCACTCTTTTTGTTGCCAGAGAGGATGGCAAGGCGGTGGCTATGGGCGCCCTCAAGCGCCATGGCGGGAGTATTGGCGAAGTCAAGCGCATGTACACATTGCCGACCCATCAGGGCCGCGGCCTCGGTGGACAGATTTTGCATCGTATTGAGGCGCAAGCCCGTAATGAACAGATTGTCCGCCTGGTCCTGGAAACCGGCAACAATTTTGCTGCCGCCGCCCGGGTCTATCGGCGCGAAGGCTTCAACGAATGCGGCCCGGTGTTGGATTACGCGCCATCGCCCTGGACGGCGTTTTACGAAAAGCATCTGCGCGCCGAACCCGTTCAAATGAGAGCGCCGGCATGAGTGATCTGATTTCCCTCACCTTGGCCGAGGCGCGCGAGGCGCTGACGGCCAAAGAGGTTTCCTCCCGCGAGCTGACGAGCGCTTTCATCCAGGCGATTGAAGCGGCGCGCCCCCTGAACGCCTTTATCACCGAGACAGCAGAAAAGGCGCTGTTGATGGCCGATGCTTCCGACAAGCGTCGCGCCGCCGGTAATGTCGGGGCGCTGGAAGGTCTGCCGCTGGCAATCAAGGATCTGTTCTGCACCAACGGTACGCGCACTACGGCCGCATCCAAGATACTGGGCAACTTTGTCCCGCCCTATGAATCCACCGTAACGCAAAATCTTTGGAGCGCGGGTGCGGTGATGTTAGGCAAGACCAACATGGATGAATTCGCCATGGGTTCGTCCAACGAAACATCCGCCTTTGGGCCGGTGTTCAATCCCTGGCGTTCGCGCGGCTCCAACACCAATCTGGTCCCCGGCGGGTCGTCCGGCGGCTCCTCGGCGGCGGTCGCCGCCGACCTGTGCTTGGCCGCCACCGGCACCGACACCGGCGGCTCAATCCGCCAGCCTGCCGCCGTCACTGGCACAGTTGGTCTGAAGCCGACTTATGGGCGCTGCTCGCGCTACGGCATTGTCGCTTTCGCTTCCTCGCTTGATCAGGCCGGCCCGATGGCCAAGACGGTGAAGGACGCAGCCATTCTGCTCACTAGCATGGCGTCTATTGACCCGCGCGATTCCACCAGCGCCGAAACGGCGGTGCCTGACTATGAAAAGTTGATGGCGGGCTCCATCAGGGGGCTGCGCGTCGGCATTCCGAAGGAATATCGGCTGGATGGCATGTCCACCGACATCACCGCGCTTTGGGACAAGGGGGGCCGGTGGCTGAAGGATCAGGGCGCTGAAATCTTCGAGGTTTCGCTGCCGCACACCAAATATGCGCTGCCCACCTATTATATTGTCGCGCCGGCCGAGGCATCGTCCAATTTGGCTCGCTATGACGGCGTTCGCTTCGGTTATCGCGCTTCGAACCCGCACGACATCACCGACCTTTATGAGCGCAGCCGCGGCGAAGGCTTTGGAGCGGAGGTGCAGCGCCGTATCCTAATCGGCACCTATGTGCTGTCGGCCGGCTACTATGACGCTTATTATTCCCGCGCTCAGAAGCTGCGCACCCTGATCAAGCGTGACTTTGAGCAGGCATTTGAAAAGTGCGACGTTCTGTTGACGCCCTCAACCCCCGGAGCCGCCTTCGGCATCGGCGCCAAGACCTCTGATCCGCTGGAGATGTATTTGCAGGACGTGTTCACCGTCACGGTGAACCTGGCGGGACTGCCTGGTATTTCGATACCTGGCGGCCTGACCGCAGACGGCCTGCCACTGGGGCTGCAATTGATCGGGAAGGCCTTTGACGAAGGCACGCTGTTGCGGGCAGCAGCGGCAGTTGAAACGGCGGCGGATTTCAAGGCTAAACCGGCCAAGTGGTGGACGGCATGAGCAGGACGATCAAGGGCCAGAGCGGCGAGTGGGAAATTGTCATCGGCATGGAAGTCCATGCCCAGGTGCTTTCCAGGGCCAAGCTTTTTTCGGGCGCGTCCACCGAATTCGGGGCGGAGCCCAACAGCCAGGTCAGCTTCGTGGATGCCGGCATGCCCGGCATGCTGCCTGTGATCAACGAAAAGTGCATTGAACAGGCAGTGCGCACCGGGTTGGGCCTGAAGGCCAAGATCAACCGGCGCAGCATTTTTGACCGCAAGAACTATTTCTATCCTGATCTGCCGAGCGGCTACCAGATTAGCCAGTACAAGGACCCGATCGTGGGTGAGGGCGAGGTCACTATTGATCTTAAGGACGGAGAAAGCATCAAGGTCGGCATCGAGCGCCTGCACCTGGAGCAGGACGCGGGCAAGAGCCTGCATGACCAGAGCCCGGACAACAGTTTTGTTGATCTCAACCGGGCCGGTGTCGCCTTGATGGAAATTGTCACCAAGCCGCACATGCGCTCATCCGAAGAGGCTGCTGCCTTCCTTAGGAAGCTGCGCGCCATTGTCCGCTATCTGGGCACCTGCGACGGCAATATGGACGAAGGCTCGATGCGGGCCGACGTGAATGTCTCGGTTTGCAGGCCGGGGGGGTATGAGGAATTCCGCAAAACCGGCTCATTCAAAAGCCTGGGCATCCGCTGCGAAATCAAGAACGTCAATTCCATGCGCTTTATCGCTCAGGCGGTGGAATACGAGGCCCGCCGTCAGGTTGATCTCCTGGAGGAGGGGGGCACGGTCCGCCAGGAAACCCGACTGTTTGATGCCAGGCTGGGGGAAACCCGCTCCATGCGCGGGAAGGAAGAGGCGCATGATTATCGTTATTTTCCCGATCCTGACCTGCTGCCCCTGGAATTGGAGCAGGATTGGATTGATTCCATTGCGCAATCCCTGCCGGAATTGCCGGATGAAAAGCGCGCCCGCTTCATCGCTCAGGGGTTATCACCCTATGACGCCTCGGTGCTGGTTGCGGAGCGGGAACTGGCAGATTTCTACGAGGATTTGGCCAAGGGCGTGGATGCCAAGGCCGCGGTCAACTGGCTGAACAACGAAATTCTGGGCCGGCTCAATCGCGACGGTCTTTCCATTGCACAAATTCCGGTCCCGGCCGCTGCCAACAACGCCATCATCCAGATGGTCGCGGACGGCACTATTTCAGGCAAGATCGCCAAGGACCTGCTCGACATCGTCTGGGCCGAAGGTGGTGACCCGCGGGAGGTTGTGGATAAGCGCGGCCTGCGCCAGGTCACCGATACCGGCGCCATTGATGCTGCCATCGAGAAGGTGATCGCTGCCAACCCTGCCAAGGTCGAAGAGATCAAGCTCAAGCCAAAGCTGGCCGGCTGGTTCGTCGGCCAAGTGATGAAGGAGACCGGCGGCAAGGCCAGTCCGGCAGCCGTCAATGCCGCCCTCAAGATTCGACTCAATCTCCCTGACGAGGGGTGATTCGCACAAAATGCACAAATCGCCGATCAGGTCTGTCTTTTTGCTGATTTTTCATCCGTGTACAGAATAACGCATTTAACCCATGTAAAATGGGGCTTTTCTGTACATTGCGCTTTTTCGGCCTTTTTTGATGTCAAGCCCGATTTGCATTTCAAAAAACAAGTAATTCATAGTGTTGACGTTCTTGGGGGGCGGCGTTGAGTCGCTCGGACCCGGACGAACATAGAGGAGTTGTACTCATGGCTGCGAAGAAGAAGGCCAAAAAGGCCACCAAGAAGAAGGCGACCAAGAAGAAGGCCGCCAAGAAGAAGAAGTAATTGGCCTAAGGTCGATTAATTCTTTTCGGGTCCCTGGGTTCATCCGGGAGTATCCGATGAATAAAGCGAAGGCCGCGGTTGCTGAAAAAGCACCGCGGCCAAGCTGTTTCTGAAGCATTGATCTGGCCCGCGGTTCCGGGCGTTATGGCCGCCCTAACCGGAGATGCGCGTGGCCGCCAAGATGCGGAAGAGGACGGCACGCAAGGCCAAAGGGTTACGGCCCATCCAGTTCTTCTATTGGCCGACTCCGAACGGCCACAAGATCGGCATCATGCTGGAAGAGACCGGACTTCGCTATGAACTGGTGCCGGTGGACATCAACAAGGGCGACCAGTTCGCTCCCGCCTTCCTGAAAATCTCTCCCAACAACCGCATCCCCGCCATCCTCGATCCGGACGGCCCGGGTGGCCGCCCGGTTTCAGTCTTTGAATCGGGGGCAATCTTGCAATATCTCGGCCGCAAGACGGGCCGCTTTTATCCAGAGGATGAACGAGCCCGTATTGCGGTCGAGGAATGGCTGTTCTGGCAGGTGGGGGGACTTGGACCCATGGCGGGGCAGGCCAACCACTTCCTTAGTTATTCCGTAGAGGACTTGCCCTACCCCAAAAAGCGTTACACCGACGAGGTTCACCGTCTGCTGGGGGTGATGAATACGCGCCTTGGCAAAGTGACCCATCTGGCCGGGGCCTACTCCATCGCCGACATGGCCTGCTATTCCTGGGTGCGATCAGCGAACCGCTACCAGAAGCTGGATGAATTCCCAAACCTTGCTGCGTGGTTCGAACGTCTTGGCAAGCGTCCGGCGGTGCAGCGAGCGCTGGCGTTGGGAAAGGACTTGCGCAAGCCGGCAATGACAGAAGCAGACCGGCAAATATTGTTTGGCCAACGCGCGCGCTGAGCCCCATGGGTCATGGCGGCCAGGCGAGGCATGACGGAGAAGGACGACATTAGTGCTTCCTTCATCATCCCTAATCGTTCTTAGCGATTATGGCTAACATCCATTTACCGCGTCTTAGTTTTTCTCGCTTCACCATCTCTGCGCGCGAAGAGGGGTTCTTCCGCTAAGGTCGTGAGGAGACCAAACGTGGCGTGCATTGACATGGACAGCCTTGCTCAGTTCGAGCAGGACGCAAAGGCGGGGCGCGCGGAAGCCCTCTACAAT
>JAFAVT010000063.1 GCA_019242275.1 Alphaproteobacteria bacterium | reverse complement strand
CGCGAAAGCGCGCCGGAGATCGAAGGCCGCCTGGTCCTGGTGAAGAAGCTGGATTTCGGTTTTGCCGATGTGGTGGTGGCGGTCTCCAATTACTGGATTGATGTCTCTACCATGGCCGACTTGGATGATATCTGTGCCGCTTATGCGGCCCGGCACAAAAAGCGCCTGCGGGTTGCCACCAAATATGCCAACCTGACGCGCGGCTTCTTCGCTCATAACGGCATCGCCGATTATCGCATCGTGCCTTCGGCCGGCGCCACCGAGGGCGCCCTGGCGGCCGGCACGGCGGAGGTGATTGTGGATATCACTACCACCGGCGCCACCTTGCGCGACAATGGCCTGAAGGTACTGGACGACGGCATCATCCTGAAAAGCCAGGCGACACTGGCGGCGTCGCTGACGGCGGAGTGGGATAACGGTGCGCGTGCCGCCGGCAAAGCATTGCTGGCAAAGTTGGGCGCAGACACCGCGCTGTCCTTGCCAACTTCATAACGTCACGGCCCGCCTGAGTTTACACTCCGGCCGCGCGAAGCGCGGACCGGGGTGCGCGGGCCATCCAGAGAAACCAGCCCGCTTTGGAACATAGGGCTGCGGCACCTCTGTGCGGCTGCCCACGTCTTTGGCATTTTGACGCGGTCTTGGGCGGAAAAGCCCTCTGCGGCCGGCCTGGTATTAACGGCGCGTTCACGCCTGTTAAGACCGTGTTGCAGCCGCCACAAAGGGACCTCGCGCGCAGCCTTCTATCGCAACGCCGCGTTGAGAAATTATCGCTAAGACGGGAAAGCCATCTTCCCGGTGCCCCCGTTGTACCCCAGCGATCCCAACGCCAATCTTGAGTCTTCGCAGTCGCATGACCGCGGAGTGTTGGCCGTTATCTCCGCAACCTTTGTCGCCGGATTGCTCGCGGGACTGGGTCTGGTGTCGGACCTTGGCGGTGAATTCCTGGCCGGCCTCGCCATTCTCGCCCTGCTGGGCGGGACGCTGGCGGTGCTGAGCCGGATCGCGGGCGACACAAACCGCCGTGTCACAGCCAGTGAGGCCAGCTATCGTGCCTTTTTCGATCATGCGGTCGAAGGCATTTTCCGCACCACGCCTGATGGGCGCTATCTGGCGGTGAACCAGGCCCTGGCCGACATTTACGGCCATGCCACGCCCGACAGTCTGATGACTGCGCTGACGGATATCGGGGCGCAGCTTTATATCGAGCCGGGCCGCCGCGATGAATTTCGCGAATTGATGCAGGCGCAAGACGCAGTGGCCAATTTCGTTTCGGAGATCCGCCATTCCAGCGGCCGCCGTCTGTGGATTTCAGAGAATGCGCGGGCGGTGCGCGACTGGTCGGGGGCGCTGCTCTGCTATGAAGGCACGGTGCGGGACATCACGGAAAAGTTCGAAGCCGAGCGCGCCTTGCGTGAAGCGCTTCGTCAGGCCGAAACGGCCAATCGGGTCAAATCGGCTTTCCTGGCGGCCATGGGCCACGAACTGAAGACGCCCTTGAATGCGGTGCTGGGCTTTTCCCAAATCATCCGCGACCAGGTGCTGGGCCCGGTGACCCCAGCGGCCTATCGCGATTATGCGGACGACATTCACAATTCCGGGACGCGGCTGCTTTCGGTCATCAACGATGTGCTGGATGTGACACGGCTACAGTCCGGCTCTCTCACGCTCGATGAGCGCCAGGAGGAACCGCGGGAAATCATGGAGCAGGCGATCGCGCTGGGGCGCGGCGCCACGGGCGATGACCGCGACATTCCCCTCGTGATGCCGGCGCCGCCGCCGGTGCTGCAGGTGGATTCGCGCCGGTTGGCCCAGGCGCTGGGCAAGTTGCTGGCCAACGCCCTGAAGTTCACGCCGCCTGATGGCGAGGTAACCCTGGCATTAACGGCCGATCAGCAAGGCGGCGTCCACTTCATCGTGCGAGATACCGGCATCGGCATGGCGCCGGAAACGCTTGTGGCGGCGCTGGAGCCATTCCACCAGTTGGACAACAGCCTGGCGCGCAAATTCGAAGGGACGGGACTGGGGCTTTCCATCGCCAAGGCGCTGGCAGAGTTGCATGGCGGCCAATTGGCCATTGTCAGCGAGGTCGCCAAAGGGACAAGCGTTACCCTTTCCCTTCCCGCCGCCCGCGTGAAATGCAGCCCGAGCAGCCAGGCGGCTTAATTGCCGTGCGCGTCACGGAATAACTATTGTTATCGCCAGCAGGGTGCCTCTCTATGTTTGGTTTGGGCAAGCGGCACGCGTTCTCGCATTGCAAACGGATCGGGAAGTCCGTCTTTGATCTGAGCGTGACGTGTCCGCATTGCCAGTCTAAACTGGACCCGACATCGAACATTCAGCGCTTCTGCCTTGGTTTGTGGACGAAGCGACGTAGGATAGGCGTGCTATGCGATTCGTGATCATTCTTGCCGCTCTGCTGCTTGCGGCCCAGGCCTTGGCCCAGCCGACCCAGAATTTGCCCCAGCCGGCCCGGGCTTATCCGCAGCCGTTTGACCGTGAGGGCGCAACCAAAGTGATGGAGAACGATCGCGTCATCGTTTGGGACGTTTCCTGGCTGCAGCGCGCCTATCCCACACACCGCCACCTCTACGATTATGCCGGCGTTTATTACACCAGCGGCGACCGGGTTGTTGTGTCTCCGGAAGGCGTGCGTTCGCCAACCCATACCGTTGCCTGGGATACTTTCTTTTACCGCAGGGGCGTCACGCACAGTGAAGAAGGGGTGGGCACCGAGCCGCTGCGGGCGGTGTTCCTTGAGCTTAAGGAACCCGCGCCGGTGGGCGGCCCGGACACCGCTTCCGCAGGGCTCGGCAAGAAGGTCCGCGAGAGCGACCGCTTGCTCATCTGGGAGGACATTGCCGCGCAGGATACGCAGCCGCTGGCGCACCGGCATGAAAGGGATGCCGTAGCCGTCGCCTTCACAGGTCAGAAACCACGGATCACGTTCATTAAGCGCGGCACCGTGGACCACGGGGAGGAGACCGCCGGCGCGGCCCGGACATATTTCTTCGAGTTGAAGTGAGACGCGGTTTGTAAAGTTACTATCCTGGTCAACGCGCAGGAGGCCCAGCGCGTCGGCGCCAAATACGAAGCTGTAAGCGGACCCTCGGGCTCCATTGCCGTCGGTGAGAAAAATCAAACCGTTGCCGGTTGCCTTCGGTTACAGCCAATTGGACCTGCTGTCCCAACTCAAAAATGTCCACTTTGGATCCAAAGCTACCGCTCGGATCAGGTCATGCCGCCTTTAGCGGACCAGGTCCGCTTTGCGCCAGGAGCGGTCGTTCACTTTTAACTAAGTTCTCGCTTAATTTCCGACGCGGCGGCCCACCCGCCTTACTCATTGAGGATGGTGAAACCACGACGTTCCACTTTGCCGTCCGCTGTAAGTGGCCCCATCCGGAACTCCACGGTGCCGTTCTCAAACCTTACTTCATAGGTGTCCATGTCTCTTAGGCCCCGACCTTTGAAGGTAATCGAGCGGATTGCGCCGAGGGGCTTGAGCGCTCCCAAAATATCCGGCAATTGGCTGCGCACAGCTTCCGCCATGCTAGGAACCATATCTTGATAATTTGGTTCGCCGCGTTGAAGCGATACCAGGTAGCGGCGCAGTGCCTCTTCTGTCCCCGGCCTCGGCTTTACGTTGATCAGTGAAAAACTTGTCAGTGAGAATCCGTCGGCCTTCCCGTTCTTTAATGGCGCGACGGTCCAGGAAGATGTGCCATTCTCATGGGTCGCCACAAAGACATCCCAACCGCGCGGATTGATTTCCAAGAATGTTAGGGTCCCCACGGCTCCAAGTAGCTTGAAGTCATCGCCATTTAGCAGCGGTAGCTGCGCCTGCGCGGCTGTAGCGGCGGCTGGAGTCAACGAGTCGAAGGCAGGCTGACCTCGAAGCGAGGTTTCAATGACGCGGCGGAGCGCGGCCTCAGTGCCCGGACTTGGTCCGGCGTCATCGCGGCGTGTTGCGGGCACAAACAGCAGGAAGGAGACCTTCCCGTCTTTTAGATCAATCGTCCAGGCTGAATAGCCGTTCTCGAACTCGACGTTATAAACGTCGCGCGTTCCATCTTTGCCTTTGAATTTGATGGACTTCAGCGCGCCCCAGCCGTCAATAAGTGCTTGCGATTGGGTTCGCTCTTTTTCGTAGGTTGCTGCCATTGCCGGCGACAGTTCGGCAAATTGTGGGTTCTTGTGCTCCCAACCGTCAATCTGCCGCCGTAAAGCCGCTTCACTTCCGGGGCTTGGCGTAGCGGTTTGCGCCAGGGCGGGAAAGGTAAGCAGGGCACCCGCCAGGGCAAGGCTAAGAGCTTTCATTAGACGGCCCTCCTGTCTCCAACACTGTAACAGGTAGTCGAATTGACCGGAAGGAGGAGGCAAAGGTCCGCTGTGCGCCACAAGCGGTCATTCGCGGGCGGGGGATTTAAGGTCCGGCAGCAGCTTCAGTCCGTCGCTCAGGCGATCCGGATAATCGGTCAGCTCCGTCTGGCCGTATTGGGGCGGCACCGCGCCAATGGGCTGGCAGGTGTCCGCCCCGGGGGTCCGGCTGTTATTCAAGGGCCGGCGCAGCTCCGCGGATATGGCGTCGAGATCGCTCTGACTGTAAGGCGGGTTCAGCGGCTTCAGCAGGACCAGCACCTGATAGGCAATATTGTTAAGTGAACGATTGTAGGT
>JAFAVT010000272.1 GCA_019242275.1 Alphaproteobacteria bacterium | reverse complement strand
CCCAATTCACCCAGGCGTTCCGCCACGCCTTGGCGGGCATTGTACAGATTGATGTTGTCAGCGAACTGGACGGTGATCACCGACAGGCCGGGAATGGATTCCGAGCGGATCGTGGCAAGCCCGGTGGCGCCGTTGACAGCATTCTCGATCGGCTTGGTGACCAATTCCTCGACTTGCTGAGCGGTAAAGCCCGGCGCCTCGGTTTGAATATCCACCGTCGAAGGCACAAATTCGGGAAAGACGTCTAGGGGCGCGGTCCGCGTGGCCCAAATCCCCAGCGCAAGCGCGACCAGGGTCAAGGTCGCGATCGTGCCGCGGAAACGCACGCATAGGTCAACCAACCAGCGCATGGTCAGTCAGCCGGCTCGGTCGAGGGGTTGATTTCGCGGGCGTAAAGCTGGCCAGCGCCGGTGGTTACCACGTCTTGGCCGGGAGTGAAGCCCTGACTGACAAAATAGCCGTCTCCTTCCGGCCGGCTGGTATCAATCCGGCTGCGTACATAGGTATTTTCACCGGACTTAAGATAGGCCCAGCTATCGCTCTCCCCCATGACCAGGGCGCTGCGGGGTATTAGGACACCGGTCTGCGGCGCGCCGGTCGGGATCGTTGCGATGACGCGTTCACCCTGGGCCAGATCGCTGCCGTCCACCAGCGCGAACAGGCTGCGGCCGGGAATATTCGAGTCAGCAGGGGCATTCCACACCGTGCTGGTACCCCAACCCTTCCCGTTCGTGCCCATGCGGGAAATGGTGAAACGCTGCGGCGCCACCGTAGCGCCAATGGGGAAAGTGACCTTGACCAGCACGCTTCGACCACTCTGCAGCCGTTGCAGGATGGCGGTACGTTGCGATGCAGTACGCCAGGGCGCGTTCGGACCGAAAGCAGCATCGGCCTTGCGGCGCGCCAACAACACCGCTGCCTGGTCGGTGGCGGCCTTGGCGGCAGCTGTTTCATAGGTCTCGCGCGAGACCGCGGCATCCGCGCCGGTCGAGAGCTCGCGGGCGCGGGCGGCGGCGGCTTGGCTTTGGGCCGCCGCGGCTTCCGCGCTGGCGGTATCGGCGTCGGACTGGGCGATGGTGTCGAAGGTCATCACCATGCCATAGCCGGTGATTGCGCCGCGGTAGCTGGCCGGGACCAGTTTCGCCGTCGCCAGCCCCAACCCCTCGCTTTGTTCGTCGGTGAGGGTGATGCCGGGACCTTCGTCCTTGTCTTTGTCAGCCTCTTTCTTGTCCGCTTCCGGCCCACCCTTGCCGCAGGCGACGAGCGCCAGCAAGGCCGCAAACGCCGCCATCTTCAATCCATACCGCATTCCCGTCACACCCTCCGCCCGCAAGGCGCCAGTTTAGCGCCCCAGAACGATGATGTGGAAGCTCCCCGGCACCATCGTGGCCCGTGGGCGGGGATTGTCAGCGGTGGCCGCCGGCGCGGGGTTCATCTTGTTGGTGGCGGTAAATACCATGTGGGTCTTGGGGTCCAATTCCATGGTGCGGGCGCCCTTTTCGGTCGGAATGTTGTCCAGCACCGTGTACTTGTCCGGGCTATCCTCATGAACGATGGTCATGGTGCCGTCGCCACCGTTGGAAGAAAAAATCAACTGGGAGGCAGGATCAAAACGGGCGGCGTCCGGCCCGTCGCCGATCTTGACCGTGGTGACCAATTTGCCCGTCTTTGCGTCCGTCACGGCCATGACACCGCCGTCGCAAACGGCGAAGACGCGGGAATGAGCGACGTCAATCGCCCCGCCAGAGGGAGATTCGCAGCCCGTGAGCGGATAGTGAGCCTTCACAGCCAAGCTTTTGGCATCGAAAGCGACCAATTCGTTCTTGTTTTCGACATTGACGAAGATGGTACCGGCGCCGTCGGAGGAGGCGGCTTCCGGTTTGCCGCCCAGCGCTACGCTGCCGACCGTTTTTCCGGTGGCCACGTCAATGGCGGTGGCGTCGCTGCTGCGGCCATTGAAGGCAAAGACGCGGCCGGACGCCTGGTCGTACATGATGCCATCCGGATTTTGTCCGGTGGCGGCCTCGCCCAGCTTCTGGAATGTCTTGGCATCGAAGATCGAAACCTTGCCGGCGCCCCCTTCGCTGACATAGGCTTTGCCGCCGGCAAAGGCAGTGCCATGAACC
>JAFAVT010000012.1 GCA_019242275.1 Alphaproteobacteria bacterium | reverse complement strand
CGGCGGAATCATCATGGCGATGGCCGCACCGGCGGTGAGCTGGATGGCGCAGATGCCCAGCAGCAGCCAGCCGGTGCGGGCCAGGCGGTCGGCATTTTCCACCACAAAGGGATCGCCACCCACGGCGCTGGCCACGATCTGGCGGATGGCATGGAAGATCAGCATCGCCAGGCTGAGAATGGCGATGCCGGCCAGCACGGCAAATGCGCAGATCAGGGCGACATGGCCCAGAGGCACGCCCTTCACCAGCGCCGGCACACCGTGCGGCACCCAAAGGCCGGTGCCGACAACGCCCAGGCCGAACGCGGCAAAGCCCAGCACCACGACTCCGAAGGCGCAAACCGCCATGGCGGCCATCAGCAGCCATTGGGTGACGGTGAAAAGACGGGCCTGGGCCATGGTCATCTCCTTATCGGCGTTCAATGTGCTTGTTATCGAATGACGGAAATAGTAATATCGAAAAACGATAATAAGCGCAAGCCCCGATTTTCCCAGTCTTTGTCCGCAGAAAAGCCGGCGACGGCATCGAAGGCCCGTGACAGGGGCGGGCGACGCAATTTAAGAATTCCTTAAGGCGCTTCGGCGTCTTTACCTTTTGCAAAGACATAAGGCGGCGCCATGTTTGCCCAAGCTCTGGACCCCAAGCCTCCCAGCCCGCAAGGGCCGCTGACCGAGATTGAGTTCGCCGCCCTGCTGGTCAGCCGGGTCTGCCACGATCTGGTGGGCCCCTTGGGGGCGGTGGTCAACGGCATGGAAGTGCTGGAAGACGAGCGCGATGCCGAGATGCGGGCCGACGCCATTCGCCTGGTCACCAGCAGTGCCGAGCAGGCGCTGGCGCGCATCCAGTTCATGCGCATTGCCTTTGGCGCCGCCGGTTCGGCCGGGGCCGAGCTTGATCTGGCGGAAGTGGGCCGGCTGGTGAGCGGGCTTTTGGCCGGCGGCAAGACCATGCTCGCCTGGGAAACCGGCTCGGCCTATTGGCCCAAGGACTGGGCCAAGCTGCTGATGAACGCCACCTTGCTGGCGGCCGATTGTTTGCCCCGCGGTGGCACGGTGACGGTGAAGATAGGCGCCGATGCGGGCGTGCCCAGCTTTCATATCCGGGGAACCGGCAGCCATGTGCGGGTGGCCGAGGATGTGCAGCGGCTGCTGCGCGGCGAATCCAGCCTCAGCGCGGTTGATGCCAGGGGCGTGCAACCTTTTTTGACCCACAAGCTGTCGCGCACGGTAAATGCGGGCTTGGTGCTGGATCAGGGCGAAGGGTTCGTGGAAGTTACCGCCGGTTAACCATCGCAGGTTAAACTTTGCCGGACTCGCGCCGTGCTTTTGGGGCGCGCTGCCGGAATTTTGCGCCATGGCGATGAATTGCCTGATCGTGGATGACAGCCGGGTGCTGCGCACCGTGGCGCGCAAGATTTTTGAAGAGATGCGCTTTGAGGTCACCGAGGCGGAAGACGGCATGGCGGCGCTCCGCGCCTGCCGCGAAAGAATGCCCGATGTGGTGCTGTTTGACGGCAACCTGCCCAGCATGAAGAGCGTGGATTTCCTCAAAAGCGTGCGGGCGCAGCAGGGCGGCGGGCGGCCGGTGATATTGGTGGCCACCACCGAGAACGATGCCGAGGAAGTGGCGCATGCCATCCATGCCGGCGCCAACGAATATCTGATGAAGCCGTTTGACCGGGTTTCGGTGCGGGCCAAACTGGCGGAAATCGGCGTCACCGCCTGAACGGGCGCAGACTTTACCTCCCACTTTTGGCCCTCAAGCTTCGTGCGCGGGCGGCGCTCCCTGGCGGGCGGCGGCGGCGCATATTGGCGAATGGCGGCCATGGCCTTCCTGCGCAAGGCGCGAACGCGGCGGCGCAAGGTGGACGGCGCCAGCACACGCTTTGCGGCATTGCGGTTGCCCGGCTGGCCGCCGCGGCGGCGGCACGGCCGATCAAGGACTTGCGCGGTATTCGTTTGTCCGTTTTGGCCCATACCCCTCCCCCCCCGCTTAACCCGGCGCGTCCTGCGCCTGGGCGCGGGCGGCGGCGGTGACCATCCCGGCCAGGGTTTTGGTGACAGATTCCAGTTGCTGCGCATCCCGCAAGCGGAGCATGGCCTGTTGCTTTTCCTCGCGCGCCTGTTCGACGCGCTCCACCACAATGCGCTGGCGCATTTCGGGGGCGGGCAGGTTGCCGCGCAGGCGCCCGACGGCGTCGGCCAGGTGGGCCGCGGTCTTGGCCGCGCTGACGACATCGCCCAGCAGGCTGGAGACGCCATAGCGGTCGTCCGCCGCCTCGATCGCGGGACGAAGCTGATCGCGGATGATGTTGCCGCATTCGGCCATGATCTGCTGCAAGATGACCTGGGCGGTATCGTCATCATTTGGGATGGTGGCCGCGGGGTGTTTGGGCATGGCGGCCAGAATGGGGCGGCCTATTTCGACCATGGACAAAGGCTGTGCTTGTTCACCCATTGCTTCTTCGCCGGGGCCGGCTTCAGTTTCGTCGTATTCCATCGTTTTGCTCTCTCTAAATATGCGAGAACAAAAATAGAACAAACGCGCTAAATATTCAATGTCACACCTGCTTTCCCGCGCTTATCCCGGCGCGACGCCTTGGACGAGAAAGGGATTTTCGATTCCTGTCCCCATGCTGTGCGCATTGATCCTCCCCCGCGAAGCGGGGCGAGGGGGACCATCGAGCGGAGCGAAGATGGGGGAGGGGGCGGCCAAGGCTCCATTCTTGAAACCATCGCTGCGAGAGAGTTTGTGCCGGCCCGGCTCGCAGTTCCTGCAAATCACGGCGCTGCGGAGAGCCGAACCTGCCGCGGCATAGATGGCACCGCAATTTGAACTGCCTGAAGGCGGTGATGCTGCTGTTGATCGGCAATGATGCGCCGCTGGGACCGGAATGGTGGGACCATCCGCTTAAGGGCGAATGGAGCGGCACGCGCGAATGTCATGTTGGCGGCGATTTTCTGCTGATCTATCAGACCGGCGAGATGCCCGCGCCCGGCGGCAGCATCGTCTTCATTCGCGCCGGCACGCACAGCGAGCTGTTTCAGGAGTAAGTATAGCGCTGTGGATCCTCCCCCGCGTAGCGGGGCGAGGGGGACCATCGAGCGAAGCGAAGATGGGGGAGGGGGCGGGTGCGCCTCGATCCCGGGTCAATATGCGTCCTGAAGCCGCCGCTCTCGCGCCGGACTTCGAGCACGCTGACATCCCGCGTTCCCGCGCGCTTGGTGGTGTCCGAAGAGCGGAATTGTGCAAAGGCGGGCGGCATGATTTTCTAGGAAAAAGGCAGGGCGAATCGTTGGGCGGCGGTGAACAAAGGAAAGCTGAGGAGTTTATCGCACGCTGGTCGCCATCCAGCGGCGCGGAGAGGTCCAACTTCCAAGCCTTCATGCTGGAGCTTTGCGATCTGCTGGAGGTTCCGCGGCCTGATCCAGCGACACACAATGAATCTGAAAACGAATACGTCTTCGAGCGCGCGGTCATGTTCCGTCATGATGACGGTTCTCAGACGGTGGGCCGCGTTGATTTGTACCGCCGTGGCAGTTTCATCCTGGAAGGCAAGCAGAGCCGCAAGCGTGAGGCCGACCCGCGCACGAAAGAACTGGTCCAACTCGGTTTGGCTTTGGGTAATGCTTCGTTTGTCCGCACCGGCGCCGGCAAACGCGAAGGGCGGGGTTGGGATGCCGTCATGGCCGCTGCCAAGCAACAGGCGGAAGCCTACGCCCGCGCTTTACCGAAGGAAGACGGCTGGCCGCCATTCATCGTTATCGTTGATGTTGGCCACGTCATCGAAGTGTTTGCCGACTTTTCGCTCCAGGGAAAACATTATGCGCAATTCCCGGACCGCCAAGGTTATCGTATCCGCCTGAACGACCTTCTGCGGCCGGAAATCCGCGAGCGTCTTCGTGCCGTCTGGCTTGGTCCCTTGTCGCTTGATCCCGCGCGCCGCTCCGCGCAAGTAACCAGCGACATCGCCCAATTGCTCGCCAAGCTTTCCAAATCCCTTGAGGGACGGGGCCATAATTCAAGCAGCGTGGCCTCTTTTCTTATGCGCTGCCTTTTCGCGATGTTCGCTGAAGATGTCGGCTTGCTGAAAGAGAAAAGTTTCATCGGTCTGCTGCAGAGACATCAGGGAAAGGTCGAGCAACTGCATCTGGCGCTGCCGCATCTGTGGCGCGAGATGAACGCCGGCGGCTATTCGCCGACGCTGGGTGAAACGATCCTGCGTTTCAACGGGGGTCTCTTCCGCGACCCGACGGCTTTACCGCTGGACGAGCAGGATTTGCAGTGGCTTATCTTGGCTGCGCAGCGGGATTGGACGAATGTCGAGCCGGCGATCTTTGGTACCCTGCTGGAGCGGGCCCTTGATCCCGACGAGCGTGCCAAACTGGGCGCGCACTATACGCCACGCGCCTATGTCGAGCGTCTCGTGCTGCCTACCATCATTGATCCGCTCACCCAGGACTGGCGGCAGGTTCAGGCCGAGGCCGCCGACCTGCTCAAGAAGGAGCAGAAGGACAAGGCGAGGCTGGTGGTGCGAGCCTTTCACAAGACCCTTTGCGAAATTCAGGTTCTGGACCCCGCCTGCGGCACCGGCAATTTCCTCTATGTCGCGCTGGAGTTGATCAAGCGCCTGGAAGGCGAGGTGCTGGAGCTTCTGGCTGATCTAGGCGAGCAGGAATATCTGGAGGGGCTGGATAGTCACACCGTTGATCCGCATCAATTTCTGGGGCTGGAAATCAATCCCCGCGCCGTGGTCATCGCCGAATTGGTGTTGTGGATCGGTTATCTGCAATGGCATTTCCGCACACGCGGGAAAGTGATGCCGGCCGAGCCGGTGCTGAAAGCCTTTGCCAACATCAAGCAGCAGGACGCGGTGCTGGCCTATGACCGCGAGGAAATGCTGCGGGACAAGGCCGGGCACCCACTGACCCGGTGGGATGGCAAATCCACCAAGCTGCATCCGATCACCGGCGAAGCAGTCCCCGATTCTGACAAGACGATACCGCTTTACAAATATGTGAATCCAAGGCCAGCAGTTTGGCCCAGGGCTGATTTCATTGTGGGCAACCCGCCCTTTATCGGCGGCAAGGATTTGCGGCAGGAGCTTGGTGATGGCTATGCAGAGGCGTTGTGGAAATCACGTCCCCACATGCCGGGCGGCGCAGATTTCGTAACCTATTGGTGGGACACCGCTGCAACTCTGGCGAGTAACGGGGGGGGGGGGCTTCGCCGCTTTGGGTTTATCTCCACCAATTCCATCACTCAGACGTTCAGCCGCCGCGTGATCGCGCACCACTTGGAAGCGCGCAAGCCGGTGTCGCTGGTGTTCGCCATTCCGGATCACCCTTGGCTTAAATCGGCGGATCACGCCGCCGTTCGCATAGCTATGACGGTTGCCCAAGCGGGTGCGTCTGTAGGGCATTTGCAAATGGTTATCGCGGAGGATGGTCTCGATACCGACGCTCCGATGATCCAACTTTCGGATAAAAGCGGCGTTATAAACGCTGCTTTGTCAATTGGCCCCGCACTCCATCAAGCCAGCCCTCTAGCGGCTAATGATCGGCTTTGTTATCGCGGTTATCAGCTCATCGGTGGAGGCTTCATCGTGACACCGCATCAGGCAGCCGCATTGGGGCTTGGCCGCACCAAGGGAATCGAAAAGGTGGTCAAGCAATACCGCAATGGCCGGGATTTAACCGCCCGGCCGCGCGGTGTTCTGGTGATTGATCTGTACGGGCATACCGCGGAGCAGGTGCAAGAGCGCTATCCCAAGGTTTATCAATGGGTGGTCGAGCATGTGAAGCCGGAAAGGGACCAGAACAACCGCGAAACCTACAAACGCAACTGGTGGATTTTCGGCGAGCCGCGGGTGGAATTGCGGGCCGCGTTGAAGGGTCTCAACCGCTACATCGTCACTGTCGAGACCGAGAAGCACCGGATGTTTGAGTTTTTAGACAGCTCGGTCGCACCGGATAATAAGCTCATTGCTATTGCGACGGATGATGCTTGCATGCTTGGCATATTGTCGTCGCGGTTGCATGTGACTTGGGCTATCGCAGCCGGTGGTTGGCTGGGAGTTGGAAATGATCCGGTTTATGTCAAAACAGCTTGTTTTGATACGTTTCCTTTTCCGAACGCGAATGCTACCGCGCGGGACTCAATTGCAAGATTGGCCGAAAGGCTCGATTCCTTCCGCAAGGAACGCCTGGATGAACACGGACCGCTGACCATGACAAAGCTCTATAATGCTTTGGAAAAACTGCGCTCCGGTGAAGAGATGGACGAGGCGGATCGTGCCATTCACGGCATGGGGTTGATCTCGTTGCTGAAAGACATTCACGATCAGTTGGACGAAGCAGTTTTCCGCGCTTATGGCTGGCCCCGTGATTTGTCCGACGAAGAAATTCTGGGCCGGCTTCTCGCACTAAACAAGGAGCGCGCGCAGGAAGAGCGTGATGGGAAGGTCCGCTGGCTTCGTCCCGAATTCCAGGCGGCGAAGGAAGCTATCGCCACGGTCCGCCAGGTCGAGGCCGATTTCGGCGAAGCGGAAGTGGTGGCAGGCAAACCGGCCTTTCCCAGGACACCAGCAGAGCAGGTTTCCGCGGTGCGCGGTATGCTTGCTTCCGAAGGTCGGCCGGTGCGGGCCGGCGAACTCGCGCGTCGGTTCAAGCAAGGCAGGCGGGTGGAAGATCGGGTCGGCGAACTTTTGCAGATCATGGCGGCTATCGGGCAGGCGCAGACGGAAAATGGCAGCCGCTATTTTGCTTCGCGATAAGGGCGCGAGCATGACTGCGTTGCAATGACCTGTAGCGGTTAGCGGGACGGCGGCGCGGGACTATCGCCCCCTCCACCGCCTGCGGCGGTCCCCCTCCGCCCGCTTCGCGGGGGGAGGATCAGGGCACCCGGTTTGATAAGGCGGCACCAAAAGTGGACCGGGCGGTGGCTCGCCGGTCCGTCATTGCTTCGTGCGGAGGAAAGCCACTTTCCACCTTGGCAGCCGCAAGAGGATAGGTGCGCGCGCCGCTGCTTCAATGGGTCCCGCGTCTGCACCGCACCGTTACACGCTGCGGTGCGCGCGGGATGACAGGAAGTGTGCGGGGCAGCCCCCCTCCCGCTTTGCCGTGCCGGCCGCTCGCCTAAGCTCGCGGCGTTCGTCGCTCGAAATGGTCCACTGGACCATTTCGTTCGCCTCTGGCGAACCACTTCTCACCCTTCCGCATCCGACAGCTTCCTTCCCCCTCATGGCGAAGCCACCT
>JAFAVT010000342.1 GCA_019242275.1 Alphaproteobacteria bacterium | reverse complement strand
GCTTCTGGTCATGCTGACACCGCAATGGCTGCTCTATGAGGGCATGGTGTGGAAAGACGTCATGTTTGCCGATGCGGCCCTGGCTGGCTTTGCAGCGTTGAGCCGCGCCGTGACCGGCAACCGGGCCTGGTATTTGCCTACCGCATTTCTGCTCGCGCTGGCAGCCATGACACGCCAGAACGGTATTGTGATCCTGCCTGCAGCCGCAGCAACATTGGCGGTCATCCTTTGGCGCCGCACAAGCCGCAAAAAGGCGATGCGCCGCGCAGCGCTTTTGCTTGTGCTGACGGGCGGACTTGCTCTTGGTGGCGAAACATTGTTGGCGTTGCATGGCGATCACGGCGCCGATGCCGCCGATCAGATTCGCCTGGCGCAGAGTTATGACCTGGCCGGCATGGTGAAAAGCGACCCCGGCTTTCGCTTGACGCGGCTGGAAAAGAGCGACCCATCCCTGGCCGTCATGCTGCGAACGCGGGGAGCGGCGCTTTATACCCCAACCTGGATTGATCCGCTGGTGAACGACGAAGCCCTGCACGCCGCGATCACCAACGCTCCCACCGGTCTTGTCTTTGCCCAGTGGCGAGACGCAGTGCTGATCCATCCGGGTCTTTACCTGACCACCCGCTGGCTGGTCTTTGCGTGGGTGACAACAACCCCTGACCTTCAGGCTTGCCATGCTCTTTACACCGGGGTGGATGGGCCCCCGGCGCTGCTGGCCGAACTAGGCTTGAAACGGGTCTGGCGGCCGCAGGATCGCCTGCACAATTGGTACGGGCTGGTCTTGCGCGATACGCCGTTTTTCTCGCATCTGGTTTTTGGAACCTTGGCTTTGCTGATGCTGGTCATCCTTCTTCACCGGCGGGGCGACAGCGACCTGGTGGCGGCAGGGCTGCTGCTGGCGGCCCTGGCCTTCAGCCTGAGTTTCTTCGTGGTCTCTATCGCCTGCGACTATCGCTATCTTTATGTCCTGGATGTTGCCGCGATGGCCGGTGCGTTGGCCTCAGCCGCCCGCCAAAATTGACTGCTTTTTATGCAAACGGAGGGAGCTTTTTGGCGAGCCGGCAGTTCTATTGCCGTAGCTGGAGGATTCTCTCATATGCGCGCCTGTTTCCTGGGTCAGAATGTAACGGCCTTGGGTTTCGGTATCGCAATGTTGCAAACCCCGCCGCTTCCCGAGCCGGAGCCGGAAAAGCCGCTGGAGAACCCGCCACGCGCGCCTCTTACGGTAGAGATTTCCGAGACCCCTCCGCCCGCGGTAGCCGCCTAAAAAGTAAAACTCCCCGCGGATGTGCTAGAAGCGGACGCCGGGAGAAACGCGCGTGATCCTGTTCCTGCTGTCCTATCTGGGCGGTGTCCTGACCATCCTCAGCCCCTGCATTCTGCCGGTGCTACCTTTCGTCTTTGCCCGTTCGGATATGCCTTTCGTGCGCTCCGGCCTCCCACTGCTTGCGGGCATGGCAGTAACATTCGCAGGGATTGCCACCGTCGCCACCCTAGGCGGAAGCTGGGCTGTCCACGCCAACCAGGCGGGGCGCATCGCCGCCATGGTGCTGCTCGCCCTGTTCGGCCTAACCCTGTTACTGCCGTCGCTGGCCGAGCACTTGACCCGGCCCCTGGTGGCTCTAGGCGACAGGCTATCAAGCCGCAGCCAGGGCCATGGCGGCGCCGGGGCTTCTCTGTTGCTGGGGGTGGCCACGGGCCTGCTCTGGGCGCCCTGCGCCGGGCCCATTCTGGGCCTTTTGCTCACCGGCGCGGCCATCCAGGGCGCCAGTGCCAACACGACTTTGCTGTTGCTTGCCTATGCTCTGGGGGCGGCCACCTCCCTGGCGGGCGCGCTGCTGATCGGCGGCAAGGTCTTTGCCGCCATGAAACGGTCGCTGGCGGCGGGGGAATGGATCAGGCGGGGCCTTGGGGTGCTGGTGCTGGCAGGTGTTGCCGCCATCGCCTTGGGGCTGGATACCGGCCTCCTCACCCGCCTTTCCCAGAGCCGTACCGCCGGGCTGGAACAGATGCTGCTGGATAAGCTGGGCTTTGGCCACACGGGCGAAAGCGTCGCGGTAAAGGGCAGCAGCTTACCGGTAGAGGGTGCCATGCCCCCGCTGGACGGCGCTACCCTTTGGCTGAATTCGCCGCCGCTGACCCCAGGAGCCCTCCGCGGCAAGGTGGTGGTGGTGGATTTCTGGACCTACTCCTGCATCAACTGCCTTCGGGCACTTCCCTTTGTCGAAGCCTGGGCAAAGAAATATGCCGGCCAGGGCCTGGTGGTAATTGGCGTACATGCTCCAGAGTTTGCCTTCGAAAAGGACGAAGGCAATGTCCGCCGCGCTGTCCGTGATCTGGGCGTCACCTATCCTGTAGTGTTGGACAATGGCCTGAAAATCTGGCGGGCTTACAAAAACGAGTATTGGCCCGCCCATTACTTTATTGATGCTCAAGGGCGCATTCGCCATCACCATTTCGGCGAAGGCGACTATGACCAATCCGAAAAAGTGATCCAGCAATTGCTGGCGGAAGCTGGCCGCAGCAACGTCCCCGGCGGCGTTGTCGTTCCCCGGGCAGGCGGCGCACAAGCAGCAGCCGATGTTACCACCCTGCAATCGCCGGAGACCTATGTCGGCTATGGCCGGGGGGATAATTTTGCCTCAGGTCCTGTGGTTTACGACCAACCCGCCACCTATGTCGCCCCGCGCTCTCTGCCCCTGAATCAGTGGGGCTTGGGGGGGCGGTGGACCATCGCGGAGGATAAATCCCGTGCCGAGAGAGCCGGCGCCCGAATCGTTTTTCGTTTCCACGCCCGTGACCTCCATCTGGTGCTGGGACCGGGAAGTAGCGGCAAGCCGGTGCACTTCCGAGTCACCTTGGACGGCCTAGCCCCCGGCGCTGCCCACGGAATGGATAGCGATTCACAGGGTTACGGGACCGTCACCGGCCAGCGCCTCTACCAACTGATCCGCCAGCCGGGCCCGGTCTCTGACAAGACCTTTGCAATCGAATTCCTTGACCCTGGGGGGGAGGCTTTCGCTTTCACCTTCGGTTAGCACCGCCCACCGCCGCTTTTTGGCAGTGACGGCCCTTGCCGTGCGCGGCACGAATCCTGATATTAGGAGTTAATAGTTCCGTGAGCCCGTTTCGGGTAACCGATTTTTATTTCGATTCCGGTAATTAGGCATTTCGCATGAAGAACCGTCCCGCCCTTTTGGCCGCTCTGGCTGTCAGCCTGATGCTCTCGGCTTGCGCCACTAAGGACCCACAGTCCCTGGCGCAGAACGATCCGTTCGAGCCCACCAATCGCGATATCTTTGATTTTGACGTCAAGCTTGATCATGCTGTGGCAACGCCAGTCGCTAAATTCTATCGCAGCGCCGTGCCACAGCCGGCCCGCGAAGGCATTCACAACGCGTTGGACAATCTCAACGCCCCGGTGGTCCTGGTCAACGACGTGCTGCAAGGCGAAGGCGAAAAAGCCGGCAATACCATCGGCCGTTTTCTGATCAATTCCACCGTCGGCCTGGCCGGCCTGATTGATGTTGCAGGCTCGATGGGGATTGCCGGGCATGACAATGATTTCGGCATTACGTTGGGCAAGGGCGGCGCCGCAGAAGGTTCCTATCTGGTGCTGCCCTTTGTCGGGCCGCGGCCGCCCCGGGACTTGGTCGGCAACGGCGTGGATATCGCTTTCGACCCCCTTACCTACATAACCTGGAACAACTCCACGCTTTACATCATGATTCGGGGCGGGCTCAGCGTGCTGGATTCCCGGGCCGCTAATATTGACGCGGTGGAGTCAATCGAGCGCTCTTCGATTGATTTCTATGCCACCACCCGCAGCCTCTATCGGCAGAATCGCAATGCCCAGATTCGCGGCGAGGCGGCGAACCAGGACCTGCCCAACTTCTGAAATGGTCAGCGCAATTAAAAAAAGGCGCCTTTTCAGGCGCCTTTTTTGTGCGGTTACTTGCTATTCGGCGGGTACCGCCGCCGGCACTTCGGCGGTCGGGTGGAAGCGCTGCCACTGGCGGGCGCACCAATCACCGAAGCGGTCAAGATAGAGATAGATCACCGGCGTGGTGTAGAGGGTCAGAGCCTGGCTCACTACCAGACCGCCGACAATGGAAATACCCAGCGGCTGGCGCAGCTCATAGCCTTCGCCGACACCGATCGCCAGCGGCAGTGCGCCCAGGATGGCGCCCATGGTCGTCATCATGATGGGACGGAAGCGCAGCAGACAGGCACGGTAGATCGCTTCCCTGGGCGTCAGATTCTCATTGCGCTGCAGTTGCACGGCAAAGTCTATCATGATGATGGCGTTCTTCTTGACCACGCCGATCAACAGCATGACGCCGATAAAGGCGATCAGGCTGAGTTCGATATGGAAGATCATCAACGCCAGCAGGGCACCGACGCCCGCTGACGGCAGAGTGGAGATGATGGTCAGCGGATGGATATAGCTCTCATAGAGAATGCCCAGAATGAGGTAGATAATGATGACTGCTTCCAGTACCAGCATGGGCAACTGCGCGGCGGTATTGTTGAGAAGCTGGGCGGTGCCGGCGAAAGCGCCATGGACCGATATCGGGACATGGATTGCCGCCATGGTGCGGTTGATGGCGTCGGTGGCCTGACTGACGGTGACGCCTGGCGCGGCGTTGTAGGAAAAGGTGGTGGCGACGAAAACACCCTGATGTTCCACTTCCAGCGGGGCCGTGCCCGGCTCCATTTTGACCACAGCGGATAGCGGTACCATCTTTTCGACACGGGTAGAGACGGCGGCGCTGGTGGAGCCGCCGGCACGCCCGGTGGTGGTGATGGCGTTCTGCTGCTGGTTGCGTATGGCTTCCGCCGCGGCCGCGGCGGCGTCGGCGGCGGCCCCGCCGGCCCCGGCAGCAGCGCCGGCAGGAGGCGCGACAACGACACTGCCGGCGGCAGCCTGTGAACCGGAAATGTTGCCCGAGGTGGAGACATAAACATCGCGCAGCGAATCCGGACTTTTCCAGAAACTCGGGTTCACTTCCATAATCACCCGGTACTGATTTTTGTCCTTGTAGATGGTCGAGACCGGCCCCTGGCTGAACAGGCTCTGCAATGTGCCGGAAATCAGATTGGTGGCCAGGCCCATGCGCGAAGCGGTGACACGATCTATCTTCAGTTCCATTTCCAGGCCGCCGGGCTGGACGTCGGGATTGACAGAGTCAATTTCCGGCACGTTCTGCAGCGCCTCTTCGATCTTGGGCACCCATTCCTTGAGGTCGGCAGTGGAATCGGCTTGCAGCGTATATTGGTAGTTGGCGGTGCCTTGGCGGCCGCCAACCCGCACGCCGGTGGAGCTGACGGAATTGATGAAAGCGCGAGCGCCGGCGATGGTGCTGAACTGGGGCAGCAACCTGGCGCGGACATCGTCGCTCGAGACATGACCGCGTTCAGCCGGCGGCTTCAGAGTTATGTAAAGGTTGCCCCGGCTATTCTGCAGCTGGCCGGCCACCGTCTGCACGGCCGGGTCCTTGCGGATGATGTCCATGAATTTCTTGAATTTCGGCTTCATGGAGTCGAAGGACGCTGTCTGGTCACCCATGATGTTGCCGTTAAGGCGTCCCTCGTCCGTTTGCGGAAAACCACCGCCCGGGACGATGGTGTAGAGATAAACATTGAGCGCAATGGTGATGAACAGGGTGGCCATCACCGTGCGCGGATTATCCAGCGACCAGTTCAAGGTCCGGCGATAGAAGTCCAGGCTGGCATCGAAAGTGCGGCGGGCCATGCGCATCATGCCGCTCTCCTTTTCGGCATCCGCAAACGAAATATAGGCGCACATCATCGGGGTGACGGTGAGCGAGACGATCATCGAGACGAAGATGGCAATAGTCAGCACCATGGCGAATTCATGAAAAATCTTGCCGATAATGCCGGGGAAAAACAGAATCGGAATGAACACCGCCACCAGCGAGACGCTCATGGCGAAGACGGTGAAGGCCACTTCGCTGGTACCGACCAAGGCAGCCTCCATGCGCGGTCGTCCCTCCTCCAGATGGCGGGTGACGTTCTCCAGAACCACGATGGCGTTGTCCACCACAAAGCCGGTAGAGATGATGAGGGCCATCAGTGAGAAATTGTTCAGACTGTAGCCGAAGGCATACATCAGGCTGAAGGTACCCAAAAGGGCCAGCGGCACCGAGACCGCCGGCACCGAGGTAGCCGGCAAGTTGCGCAAGAAGAAGAATACCACCAGCACCACCAGGAAAGTGGAAAGCAGCAGCGTCACTTCCACGTCACGCACCGAGTTGCGGATGGAGACAGTAGGATCCTGCACCACCAGGATGGGATCAATGGCGTTGGGCAGCGATTTCTGCAGTTCGGGCAGCACAGCCATAATGCGATGCACCACCTCAATCACATTGCTGCCCGGCTGCTGGGTAATGGGGACCAGCACCGCCGGCTTGCCGTTGGCGACGCCCATGTTCTTGACGTTTTCCTGGCCGTCATAGACTTCGGCCACGTCCGACAGATGCACCGGCGAATTGTTGCGATAAGCCACAATCAGGTTGCGAAAGTCCTTTGCTTCGCTGGCATTGTCGTTGGAATAAACCTGGATGCGCTGGCCGTTCTGCTCAATGGCGCCTTTGGGGCTGTTGGCGCCGGAGTTGGCGGAGGAAATCGCGCTCTTGATGGTGTTGAGATTGATGCCGTACTTGAAAACGGCCAGGGGGTTGAGTTCGACCCGGATGGCCGGTTGGGTGGCACCTTGCGGCGTCGCATCGCCCACGCCTTCGATCTGCGAAAGACGTTGCTGCAGGATATTGGCGGAATAATCGAAGATCTGGGCCGGCGCCAAGGTGGAAGAGGTCAGCGCCAGGATCAGGATAGGCTGGCTGGCAGGGTTAAACTTGCGCGCCTGGGGCGGGTTGCGCAGCGACGACGGCAGGTCGCTCATCGCCGCCTGGATCGCGGCCTGCACGTCGCGCAAGGCGCCGTCAATATTGCGGCTGATGTCGAATTGCAGCACCACCGAGGTGCTGCCAACGCGCGATGAGGACGTCATCTCGGTGACCGAGGCGATGGCGCGCAAGTGGCGCTCCAGCGGCGTCGCCACCGAGGACGACATGGTTTCCGGGTTGGCGCCAGCCATGCTGGCCTGAACACTGACGGTTGGGATGTCAATGTTCGGCAGGGGCGCCACCGGCAACAGCGTCATAGCGCCGGCGCCGGAAAGCGCGACACCCACCGCCAGCAGGGTGGTGGCGATGGGGCGGCGGACGAAGGCTGAGATCATGGCCGTGGTCCTTCAGGGCGCCTGCGGAACGGGGCTCGCGGGCAGCCCGCGACGGCGCGCGCGCCAGGCGCGCAGGTCGTCGCCCAGCTTGCTGAAGTATATGTAAATCACGGGCGTGGTGAAGAGGGTGAGCAACTGACTCATCAACAGGCCGCCGCAGATGGCGATGCCCAGGGGATGACGCAGTTCCGAGCCCATGCCGTTGCCGAACACCAGCGGCAGGGCGCCGAAAAGGGCAGCCACCGTGGTCATCAGGATGGGGCGGAAGCGCAGCCGCGCCGCCTGGTGGATGGCGGAGGTAGAATCCTTGCCTTCATTGCGCTCAGCCTCGAGCGCAAAGTCAATCATCATGATGGCGTTCTTCATGACGATGCCGATCAAGAGGATGATGCCGATGATGGAGACGATGTTGAGCTCATGGCCGGTCATGATGAGGAAGAGCAGGGCACCGACGCCCGCCGAAGGCAGGGTCGAGAGGATCGTCACCGGATGGATGAAGCTCTCATAAAGCACGCCCAGCACGATATAGACGGTGATGATGGCCGCGATGATCAGCAGCACTTCGCTGGCCAGCGAGGATTGGAAAGAGTTGGCCGAGCCCTGAAATTCCGCCGTGACGGTTGGCGGCATGCCGGCATCGCGTTCGGCCTGCTCGATCGCGTCCACCGCGGCGCCCAGCGAATAGCCGGGGGCGAGGTCGAAGGAGATATTGGCGGCCGGGAATTGGCCAAGATGATCAATTTCCAGCGGCTTGGTTTGCTGCTCGACATGGGCGATGGCCGACATAGGCACCTGGCTGCCGCCGGGACCAGGCAAATAGAGTTCCTGCAGCGACCGCAGATTGCTTTGGGCCCTGGGATCGGCCTCAACAATAACGCGCTTTTGGTTGGACTGGGTGTAAATGGTGGAGACGAAGCGCTGGCCGAAGCTGGAATAGAGCGCATTGTCCACCGAGGTTGCGGTAATGCCGAAGCGGGCGGCCGTGTCGCGATCCACCACCAGATAAGCGGAAAGACCTTTATCAAGGAAGGCCGTCGTGGTGTTCATCACTTGCGGAGTCTTGGCCAGTTGCGCCATCAGTTTCGGCACAAAGACATTCAGATCAGCAGTCCCCGCCGCCTGCAGCACAAAATTGTACTGGGCGCGGCTGACCACCGAGTCAGTGGAAAGATCCTGTACCGGTTGTAGGAAGAAAGTAATGCCGGGAACGGTCTTGCCAAGCTCTCTCAGGCGGGCAGTGACTTCGGCAACGCCATCGCGTTGGTTCTTGGCCTTGAGATTTATCAGGAAGCGGCCGCTGTTGAGCGTGTTGTTGGTGCCGTCAACGCCGATGAAGGAGGAGAGGCTGGAGACGGCCGGGTCTTTCAGCACTTCCAAGGCGAGGCGGTTCTGGCGGTCGGCCATGGCGTCGAAGGAAACGGTGGGAGCAGCTTCGGTGATGGCCTGAATGAATCCCGTGTCTTGCAGCGGGAAGAAGCCCTTGGGAATGAAGGTGTACATCAGCACCGTCAGCACCAGGGTGCCTACCGCTACCAGCAGGGTGAGGCGCTGGTGACGCAGCACCCAAACCAGCACGCTGTCGTAGGCCTCAACCAGCTTCTGATACCAATGCTCGGTGACGGTAAAGAACTTGCCATGATGAATGGGCGCGTTGGGATCGTGGCTGCGCATCAGTTTGGCGCAGAGCATCGGCACCATGGTGAGGGAGACCACCATCGAGATCAGGATGGTAATGGCGAGGGTGACCGCGAACTGGAAGAACAGGCGGCCAATTACATCCGGCATGAAGAGCAGGGGTATCAGCACCGCCATCAGCGACACGGTCAGCGACACAATGGTGAAGCCAATTTCGCCGGCGCCCTTCATGGCAGCATTGAACGGGGTTTCGCCCGCCTCGAGGTAGCGCGAGATATTCTCGATCATCACGATGGCGTCATCCACCACAAAGCCGGCCGAGATGGTCAGCGCCATCAGCGAGAGATTGTTGAGCGAAAAGCCCAGCAACTTCATCACCGCGAAGGTGCCGATGATCGAGAGCGGCACGGACAAGCCGGGAATGATGGTGGCGGCGACATTGCGCAGGAAAACGAAGATCACCAGCACCACCAGCGCCACGGCGAGGCAGAGTTCGAACTCCACATCCTCGACCGAGGCGGTGATGGAGGCCGTTCGGTCGGTGAGAATGTCCAGCGTCATCGAGGCGGGCAAATTGGACCGCATCATCGGCACCAGGTCCTTGATCTGTTGAACCACGGCAATGACATTGGCCGAGGGCTGGCGCTGCACGTTGATCAGCACCGCGGGGATGGTGCCCCGCTCGCCCGGCAGGCCCGCCCAGCTGCCCAGCTTGTTGTTTTCGGCACCCTCATTGATGTCGGCGACATCGGAGAGATAGACCGGAGCGCCATTTTTATAAGTAACGATGATCTTTTTGTACTCGTCGGCGCTTTGCAACTGATCGTTGGCGTTGATGGTGTAGGATTGGGTGCCGCCGTCAAAGGTGCCCTTGGCGGCATTGGAATTGTTGTTGTTGATGGTTGTGCGCAGGTCGTCAATGTTGAGACCATAGGCCGCAAGCTGCTGCAGATTGGCCTGCACCCGCACGGCCGGGCGCGGTGCGCCGGGCATGGAAACCACACCGACGCCATCAAGCTGGGAAATGCGCGAGGCAATGCGGGTGTCGGCGATTTCCTGGATCTTGATTACAGGCAGCGTCGTGGAGTGCAGCGCCAAGGTAATGACCGGGGCGTCTGCGGGATTGACCTTGCGGTAGATCGGCGGCTGCGGCAGGCCAGAGGGCAACTGGTTACTTTGCGCGATGGCGGCCTGGACCTCTTGCTCGGCGATGTCGAGGCTAAGAGTAAGTGCGAATTGCAGGGTCAGCACCGACTGGCCGCCGGAGGAGACCGAAGTCATCTCCTTCAAGCCCGGCATCTGGCCGAAATTGCGCTCCAGCACGGCAGTGACGGAAGTCGCCATCACGTCCGGGCTGGCGCCCGGATAGAAGGTTTGCACCTGGATGGTGGGATAATCCACCTCCGGCAGGGCCGACAGCGGCAGGCTGGAGAAGCCCACCAGGCCAACCAGCAGGATGGCGATCATCAGCAGCGAGGTCGCCACCGGCCGTTTGATGAAAGGTGCGCAAGGATTCATGCTGTCACAACGCGCTTATGATTTGAGAATTACCGGCCGCCGCCGAAACCGCCACCGCCGCCGCCGAAGCCGCCGCCACCACCGCCGCCGCCTTGGCCACCGCGCCCGCGTTGCTGCGGCAGGGCCGATACGCACTGCGTTGAAAGCGCGACCCGGTTGCGTTGCAGACAGTTGATGACGCGAAGCTGCTGACGCATCTCTGGGGTCATGTTGGCGTTGCCGCCGCCACCTTGGCCGCGGCCCGCGCCGCCACCAAAGCCGCCACCGCCGCCGCCAGGGCCACCGCCGAAGCCGCCACCGCCGCCAGGACCGCCCCCGAAGCCACCGCCGCCGGGGCCGCCGCCAAAGCCGCCGCCTGGGCCACCTTGGCCACGACCGCCGCCATTGCCGCCATTGGCGTTGCGCGGCGGCTGCAGTTGTTCCGGCGTGGCGCAAAATTTCTTGGTGTCTTCACCACAGGCTGCCGTAACGCGGGCGATCACGGCCGGAGAAATCTGGCCGCGACCAGCACCGCCGGCCCGGCCTGTGGTGCCCCCGGCCGAAGGCGCCTGGATGGCGCCGTTAGGATTGGGAATGGTGACTTGGGCGCCGTCGCGCAGGCGCTCGCCGCCTTCGGTCACCACCGTGTCGCCAGGCTCAAGGCCCTCCGTGATGGCAATTTTCTCACCATCTTGCACGCCGGTCTTCACCGCGCGCTGGTTCACCGTCTTGTCGGGAGAAACCACAAAGACAAAGACGCCGTCCGAGCCATGCTGTATCGCCGGCAGCGGCACAATGGTCTGATTGTGCAGAGTTTTGACCAAGAGCTTCGCGTTCACGAATTGGTTCGGGTAGAGCTTGCCTTCCTTATTGTCGAAGATGGCACGCAGCTTGACCGAGCCGGTGGTGGTGTCAATCTGGTTGTCCACGGTCGCCAGCGAACCCGTGGCGATCTTGGTGGTCTGGCTGCGGTCATAGGCGTCAACCGACAAGGTATTGCCGGCATTCACCTGTTCCAGAATGTCGGGGACATTGTCTTCCGGAACAGTGAAGAGCACCGACATGGGATCGAGTTGGGTCACCACCACAATGGTGCTGCCACCGTTGGAGACAATGTTGCCGACATCCACCATGTGAAGGCCAACGCGACCTGAGATCGGCGCGATAACGCGGGTATAGCCGAGATTGATGCGGGCATTTTGCACATTCGCCTGATCGGCCTGAACTGTGGCGGTGGTTTGGGCCACCTGGGCGCGGGACGTTGCCAATTGCTGCTGCGAGGTGGCGTTCTGCTGTGCCAACTGCTCGTAGCGGGCCAGATCCACTTTCTGGTTGGCCAGGTTCGCCTGGTCGCGCGCCAACTGCGCCGAGACCTGAGCCAAGGTCGCTTCATAAGTGCGCGGGTCAATCTGCGCCAGCACATCGCCGGCCTTGACCATCTGGCCTTCGGTGAAATTGAGCTTGATCAGCATGCCGGTGGCCTGCGGCTTAACCTGCGCTGTGTTGAGCGGCGTCACGGTACCCAGCGCGTTGACGGTGACATTGATGTCGCCGCTATAGGCCTTGGCCACAACCACGGGTGGAGGAGTTTGGGCAAAGCCGCCGCGGCCGCCGCGGCCGCCGGGTCCACCCGGACCGCCGGGGCCGTTCTGGGCAGAGGGATACAGCAACCAGACGGCGCCAGCGATCACCACCAGCCCCAAAAGAATTACGGCGACGCGCGAAAAGCGCGGATAATCCGAGCCCCAGCGCTGCGTCGTGGAGCGGTCATTGTTGTTCGGGCGGTCAATGGTCATCGTCCAGTCCGTATCTTTCCAAGTCCGTCGCAACCGGCAGGGCCAAAAGGAATATTGCCAGCCCATGCCGGGGGCGAGCCGGGGCTCTAATACCCCAGGTGCGGGCGGTGAGATAGCAGCCCCATGACCCGAAAATATGTCGAATTTGTCTCAGGTTGGCGGGCTGCTGGTACATCTGGGCAGGGCACGCTATGGCCTTGGCTGCATTCCGCCCGTATCCAGACACGAATTGGGACAAAGGCATGTTTCGCGGGCTTTTTCACGACCTTTTCCTGCTGGTGCGGGAGATAGCCCACGCCCACCCCCTTTGGTGCCTTCCGATCGCCGCCGCCATCGCTTTCAGCGAATCCTTTGTGGGGATTTCGTTCATCGTTCCGGGGACCGCGCTGCTCCTGACTTTGGGCGGCGTGGCGGGGGCCAGCCACATCCCCCTTTGGCCTGCTGTTCTGGGCGCCACTTTAGGGTCCATTGGCGGGGACTGGATTTCTTGGTGGATCGGGTTCCATTACCACCACCAGATTCTGCATGTATGGCCCTTCCGCCGTTTTGAGGTTCAAATCGAGAAAGGCCTGTATTTCTTCCATAAATGGGGCGTGGCGGCGATTTTTCTGGGCCGTTTCACCGGCCCGTTGCGCGCCACCGTGCCGCTGGTCGCAGGCATGAGCGAGCTGGAATTCTGGCCCTTCCAGATTGCCAATGGCGCCTCGGCCGTCATTTGGGCCTATGTCCTGCTCGCCTTGCCGGCTTTGGCAACCCGTGTCTTTGTACCGCTAAACTTTTGAAGTGATTACATATTACTGACATCACCGGCCGCATCAACGCGAGATTAAGTCCTGCCTCGTCATGATGCGGCATGGGTCTTTTCGGACGGATGGCACGCGGGCTGAGCCGCTGGGTCCCCCCTGCGGCATTGGCCCATGCCGGCCGGCCGGCGGCGCTATTCTTTCACGGGGTCGAAGCTGCAACCGATGATGAGAGAGTGCAGACCAATCACCATGAGATTACCGGGTTTCGCGCGATACTTCGGGGACTGAAAGATTTCGATGTCCTGCCGCTTACCGCTCTTGACGATGTTTTGGCCCATCCGCAACGGCATCGTCGCAGCCTCTTCCTGATGTCCGACGACGGTTATCGCAACACCCTGACGGTTGCTGCGGATATTCTTGATGAATTCCGGATGCCATGGACGCTTTTTATTTCCACGGCCCATATCGGCACCGGAAAACCGAATCCAATCTTCCTGGCGCGGCTGTTCTTCTTCTATGCTCCTTCGGCTTCATATAGCTTGCCCCATTTTCCTGTCATTCGTCTCGATAGCGCGGAAAGCCGGGCAAAATCGGCACTTTCTAGCATCGAAAAGTTGCGCTTTTTGCCGGCAGAACAAGCAGAAGAAACGCTGACGGCAATGAAGGCCGCCTTCGCACCAGAGGTGTTGAACGACCTTGTCGAGCGCTTTGCGTCGGAAAAATTTCTCACTTGGGACGAAGTTCGCAGGTTGGCGGCGCGCGGCGTTACCATCGGCGCACATGGCGACAGCCATTGGCCGATGCATGACCGCCAAAGCAGTAGCTGGTTGGCACAACAGGCGATGGGGGCCAAGGCGCACATCGAGGCCGAGGTGGGTCCCTGCCGGTTTTTCGCCTATCCCTTCGGCAATACGCGGGATGTTGGGCCTGCGGCCTGGAAAGCGGTGCGCGATGCCGGCTTTCATTATGGATTTACCACGCTGGCTGGCTCACTGCCGGGGGGGCGCAATCCTTTTCTCCTCCCTCGTTATGGCTTGGGTCCCCGGGACAGCCATATTGCCTCGTTGGTCCCCTTCCTTCCTGCCGGCAATCGGCGGGTCCGCGCTTGGCAGGCCGCCTTAGGGTAAAAAGTTCCATTGCGGGACCAAAGCCGGCTCTGTGTCTAACTCGTATCAAATCGAGCGTTCCCCCGGCCAAGTAGGCTGGCCTGGCTTCTGCAACAGCGACACCGAAGAAGCCTTCAAGGCCCTTTGGCGTGTCAATTCAGGACCACTCCCCCCAGAATCCCAGGTTTGCGCTAAAAGAACTGCGCCTTTGGGCGCCGTCGCGCGCTACCCAAGGCGCCAAGGCTAAGCGCGTTCTCGATATTGCCGTCAGTCTGGCCCTGATCGTTCTGCTGTCGCCTGTGCTGGCACTTATCAGCCTGGCCGTGGCCCTAGAATCACAGGGGCCAGTTCTGTTCTGCCAGCATCGTACCGGCCAGAACGGCCGCATCTTCGCGATGCTGAAATTCCGTTCCATGCGGGTCACGGAAGATGACGCCGCGGTGGTGCAGGCGAAAGAGAACGATCCCCGCATTACCCGCATCGGCCGTATTCTGCGCACGACGTCATTGGATGAGTTGCCGCAACTATTCAACGTGCTCTGGGGCGAAATGAGCCTGGTGGGTCCACGCCCCCATGCCGTTGCCCATGACGACTATTATGCCGCCCGCATTGCCGCGTACACCACGCGTCAGAAAGTAAAGCCCGGCATGACCGGTTGGGCTCAAGTCAATGGCGCGCGCGGTGAGACACCCGAACTCAGGCACATGCAGGCACGAGTCGCGCTCGATCTTTGGTACATCGCCCACCGCAGCTTCCTGCTGGATCTCAAAATCCTGGCAAAGACGCCATTGGAAGTGCTTAAGCGCCGGAATGCGCGCTGATGCAGATGGCCTGCCTTCCCGCCCGATATGAAATCTTTTCCCCGCCGAAGGCGGCGGCAAATGACGGTTATGCCGAAATCCTGTTGGGAGGCCTGAAGACCGCTTGCCTGACGCGCGATGAGCTTTCCCGCCTCATGCTCGTGGAGTGCATGCAGGCACGCACGAAGAAAACCAACCCGCCCAAGCTCATTTTCGCATCCAACGGCCATGCGATAGCTCTGTCTGCACAGGACGCGGCGTTTCGCGCGACTTTTGCCGAAGCCGACTTGATCCATGCCGATGGCCAAGCAAGCGTTTTTGCTTCCCGTTTTCTCACCAATACACCGGTACCAGAGCGTAGCGCCACCACCGACTTTATTCATGATGCCGCGAAAATCGGAGCCGAACATGGGCTGCGCTTTTTTTTGCTGGGCGCCACCGAGGAAGCCAATGCCGAGGCCGCGCATGTTCTTTCGCAAACCTATCCGGGGCTTCAGATCGTAGGCCGGCTGCATGGTTACTTCAGCGAGTTCGAGGAAGACGAAATCGTGGACGAGATCAACCTCACCCAGCCTGACGTCATCTGGGTCGGGCTTTCGGTGCCGCGAGAATATGAATTTGCCGTTCGCAATAAGCACCGTCTCAAGGCGGGTTGGTTGGTAACCTGCGGTGGCTGCTTCAACTTCGTAACCGGCGCCTATCGCCGGGCCCCGGAATGGATGCAGGCGGCGGGCCTGGAATGGCTTTATCGGCTGGCGCGCGAGCCTAAAAGGCTATTCTGGCGTTACGCAGTAACCAACCCGCTGGCAGTATTTTTACTTTTAACCCGTACCAATGTCTTGCCCGAAACCGGGGCGACGGCCGGCAAACTCGCCCACGCCCTCGCCGCTTAGGATATTGCCGCCGATGCGTGACGTTGTCATCTGCATCCCCACCTACAAGCGGCCGCAAAGCCTGAAGCGGCTACTCACGGCCATCGCTGCCCTGAAAACCGCTGCCAATGTCACCGTCTTGGTTGCAGACAATGATGCGGATGGTCATGCCGGTTTTGACCTGGCGAATGCCACCGCGCCGGCGTTCCGCTTTCCGTTGCGGGCCGTGATCGCACCCCAACGTGGGATCGCTCAGGTGCGCAATGCGCTGATCGCTGAGGCGCTGCAGGAGAACTCCCGCTTCTTCGCCATGATTGACGATGACGAATGGCCCGATGCCGGTTGGCTCGATGCCTTTCTACGGGCGGCAAAGCAAACTGGCGCTGGTGTGCTGCAAGGCTCAATTCTCTTCCATCATCCGGCCCAGGCTGACATCGTTCGTGCCAGTGGACCTACCGATATGTTGCAAGGCGCAGGTAATCTTCTGATCCGCCGAGACGTCTTGGTTGGGATGGCGCAACCTTGGTTTGACCCTGCCTTCGCCTTGAGCGGCGGCGAGGACCGGGACTTCTTTGTCCGTCTGGCGCGTGCCGGGGTAGCATTCGCCTGGGCAAATGAGGCGCGCTGCTTCGGCGATGTTCCTGAAAGCCGTGCCTCACTGTACTGGATGCTGGCCAGGGCCTATTCCATCGGCAATTCCGACATGCGCGTGTTGCTGAAACACCATTCCGGTCTGGGGCTGCGCTCGATGGAGTTAGGCAAAATCGCTGCCGCTCTGCTCCTGACACCGCCGACGGCGCTTCTGCTGGCAGCCACGCCGCGCCGCCTTCAGTTGCTGGAAAAATTGTTCCGCGCCCTTGGCAAACTCGCCGCCCTGTGTGGCCGTCACCACCAAGAATATGCCGTCATTCACGGCAAATAGCTGAAGCTGAAGTTTATTAACCATTTTCAGAACCTGTTAAGGGCGTCTTTCGCTCTTCTACTATCCCGGTGCCGTTCGGCGCGTCCCGCGGGGCGTCTGGGTGGACAAAAAGTCCGCTGGATCCTTTGCCCCCTTCGGCCCGCCATCAAAGATGCCAAAACGTCAGAAAATTCGCGCAAAATCACCTGGCCGTTCCCAGCGGGCAACAACTTGAAGCGGCCAATTCGTTAACCGCCCTTAGCTATTCTGTATGGCGCATGACCCAACCTTTTTTCAGCGTCATCATCCCGGTGTACAACCGGGCGGCGGCCCTTAAGAAGGCCATCGCCTCAGTCCGAGCCCAGACCTGCCAGGATTTTGAGATCGTGGTGGTGGATGATGGCAGCCACGACAATCCGGCCGTCACAGTGACCGCGATCGGCGATCCGCGCATTCGTTTCTTCCGCCAGGAGAATGGCGGCGGCGCAGCGGCGCGCAATCGCGCCATTGACGAAGCGCGTGGCCGCTTCATTGCGCCGCTGGATTCCGACGACGGCTTTCTGCCGCATCATCTGGCGGCGATGAAGGCCCTATTGGAACACACCACCGACACCGTCGGTTATGCCCGCATTCGCGTTGATCGCGGCGAAGGCTGCGCGTTTCTCAAACCACCGCGGGCGCTGCGGGAAGGCGAGCACATGGCGAATTATCTTTTTTGTGATCGCGGCTTTGTTCCAACCATCACCACTGTGGCTCCCACAGAGATAGCGCGCAAAGTGCGCTATCATCCTCTCCGCCCCGCTGAAGATACCGACTTCGCCATCCGCCTATTCAACGCCGGCTGCAAGTTTGTCATGGCCGAACGTCCGGGCGCGGTGTGGCGCGACATCGCGGACCCCGGCCGCGCTTCGGCGACCCGGGAATCCAGCGAGTTGGAGCAGTGGCTGGAAATGATGAAGACCGAGATTCCATCTCGCGCCTATCATGGTGGGCGGGGCTGGGCCTATGCCAAGCTGGTTAGCCATGTCAGTCGCGTGGCAGCGCTGCGTCTCTATCTGACCGCGCTAGTCTATCGTTGTTATAGCCCGCGCCTGGCAATGATTATTCTGCTGCAAATCCTTTTGGACGACAACCACTATCGAACCTTGGCGGATAATGCGATCCGCTGGTTGGGTGTGGGCTTAAGCGAAAAACGCCTGAAGCCCGACGCGAATTTGAAGGCGGCGGCGTGAAAAAGCCGGCGAAAATCCTAGTCGCCTCTGCCACCGATTGGCCCTTTCCGGCTCGGCTGGCGGGCGCATTGATCGCGTTGGATGCAAAGATAGAGACCGTCTGTTTGCGTCACAGTCCCTTGCGCCAGTCCGGTCTCTCCCTGGGGCGGCATGCCCTTTCACTTCTTAACCCGCTGAACTCTTTGGCCCATGCCATCACCGAATCGGGCTCCGAACTGGTAATCCCTTGCGATGATCTTATGGCGGAGATGCTATGGCTGCTCGGACGAACCAAGCCGGAATTTATGCCGCTCATAGAACGCTCCTGCGGCAATCCCGACGCCTTTGCGGTGCGGTCTTCGCGCAGCGACTTTCTGCGCGAGGCGGCGGCGGCCGGTGTTGCCATCGCTGACACCATCGCGCTAGAGCGTGCTTCCGACCTCGATCGTTCTATCGCCCGTTTTGGCCTACCGCTGGTGATAAAAGCCGACGGCAGTTGGGGAGGAGACGGCGTCGTCATTGCCGAGAACCGCGCCACCGCGGAAACTGCGCTGACAAAATTCTCTCGCATCTCGCGCCTGCGCGCCATTGCCAGTGCCATGAAGCGGCGCCAGCCGCATCTGCTGTTACGGGCGCATTTTTCCATAGCGCCGGGCCCCAGCGCGCAGCGTTTTGTTGTCGGCCGGCCCGCCACCAGCAGCATAGTTTGCTGGGGAGGCAAGCTGTTGGCCGCCAACCATTTCGACGTGCTGGTCTCGAACGGGACCGGTCCTGCGACCGTGTTGGAGATCAGCCACGATCCGGCGATGACGGAAGCTGCGGGCCGTATTGCGGCCCGTTTCGGCCTATCTGGGTTTTACGGCCTCGACTATATGCGAGGCCAAGATGGCGCTGCACTGCTGCTGGAAATAAACCCTCGCGCCACGCCGACTGCGCATCTGGCGTTGGGGCCGGACCACGACCTGGCTGCTGCGCTGTTGACCGCGGCCGGCCATTCCGTGCCCGACCGGCCCGCCGTCACCCGCCAGTCCCGCATCGCGCTTTTTCCCCAGGAATGGCGGCGTGACCCGCATAGCCCCCATCTGGATACCGCCTTCCACGACTTGCCGCAGGCCGATCAACCCCTTGCCTTGGCCCTGGGCTGGCAGGTGGACGCCTTAACCAGCTTTTCTTCAAGCTTTCCGGGCCTTTCAGGGCTGAAAAAGGCAGGCGGCGAGTCAGGCCGTTAACCATTTCGCAGGCAGCGTTGCCATAAATCTTTCCGGGGCGGCCTAAAGGGATTCGCGGGGCCGCGTCCGAAAGGCTGCCCTTGTCGATACCCTACCGGCCTCTTCCTGCTTTGGCGCCCCGTGTGGCGCCTGCGGCTGGCTTTGATCTGGAAGACTTCATCGCCATCCTCAAGAGGCGTCTAGCACTGATCATAAAGGTCGCAGGGGCCGTGGTGGTGCTGGCTACCCTTTACGCCTTTTCCCAGCCCACCATGTATTCCGCTTCCGCCGTCGTGATGCTGGACAGCCAGAAGAACACCGTCGCTGACGCCTCCGCCGTGCTGACGCAGCTTCAGCCCGATCCGGCTACACTCCAGAACCAGATCCAAATTCTGGAAAGCCGCGAACTGGCGCAGAAGGTGATTGCGCGGCTGGGATTGGCCGACGATCCCGAATTCAATGGCACGCTCCCCACGCCCGGGCTTGCCGGATTAATTGACTCTCGCAACTGGGACGGGGATGCCGCCGCCGTCAATGCCGACAAATTGACGGACAATTTCCTCAAGCATATCTGGGCGGAGGGCAACGGGCTTTCCACCGCTATCACCCTCAGCGCCACCTCGCTTGATCCCCGCAAGGCAGCCCGCATTGCCAACGCCGTGGTCAAGGCCTATCTCGATGACCAAGTTGGCGGCCGTCATGCCGCCACGTCGCAGACTACCGAATGGCTGCGCAGCCGCGCCAATGAATTGGCGGCGCAACTGCAGACGCAGAACGAGGAAATCCAGCGCTTTAAGGCCAGTCACGGTCTGGCCGATGCGGCGCCGGGTGGTTCACTGGTGGATCAGCAGATGTTGGGCATCAACAACCAGATTGTGCAAGCTCGCTCTGATCTCGATCAGAAAATCGGTGTGCAGCAGAGCCTGACGAGCGGTGATCCTGCCAACGCCAGCCAGGTGGTGACATCTCCCCTCATCGTTCAGTTGCGTACCCAGCAGGCACAACTGACGCAGCAAGAAGCCGATCTCGCCAGCAAATACGGTCCGTTGCATCCCAAGCTGGTAGAGCTACAAGCCTCACGCCGCGACCTGGAACAGAAAATCAGCCAGGAAGTTGGTCGTATTGCTAACTCGGTGAGCACCGATGTAGCGGCTGCGCGCAATCATCTGCAATCGCTGGAAGGCAGTCTGCGGCAGGCCGAACAATTGTCAGTTAATCAAAACATGTCGCGCACCCAACTGACAGCGATGGAGTCCAACGCGACCTCCACCCGTAATGCCTATGAGACCTTCGTCACCCGCCTCCGCCAGGCGCAAGACCAGGACGCCACCTTGACGCCTGAGGGTCGCGTGCTTTCCAGCGCTGCCGTGCCGGCCTCGCCTTCCGCCCCGAAACGCAAATTGATCGTGACAGCTTCTTTGCCGCTAGGCTTGATGCTGGGCATGTTAGCGGCGCTGCTGGCGGAAAAGTTCGGCTGGCTATTCGCGCCTAGGGCGAAGCGCCCCAACAGCGCGGCACAAAGATGGGCGGCACGCAAGCTCGCGCGCCCTGAAGAATGGGAAGGGCCCCCGATTTTGGGCGAACTGGGGAATACCGGTTCGCTTGCGGCCGCTGACTATGTCATTGACTGGCCGGCGAGCCGCTTTGCCCGCGCGTCAGCAGCTCTGGTGCGCCAATTGGAGCCAGGCGAAGGGGAAGGTGCCGTGGTGGCACTGACTTCACCCGAACCAGGCGACAGCAAAAATGTTGTCGCGGTGGCGTTGGCGCGCGCCGCAGCCAGCTTGGGCAAGCGGGCCATCATTGTGGATTGCGACCCAGCCCATCGCACTGCTGCCGCCCTGCATGCCGACCCGCGCGCCGGACTTTATGAGGTGCTAAGCGGCGCGATACCTCTGAATGAGGCATTGGTACCCGATCCGCGCAGCGGCGTCTTCCTGCTCAGCCTCAAGATGCGACCGGCCCAGATGGCTGCAATGCTGGCCTCTCCCCAGATGAACCGGCTACTCGATATTTTGCGCGATAGCTTTGACCTGGTGTTCATCAATTGCGGCCCGGCCTTGCAAGGGCCGGAGCCAGTGCTGATCGCCTGCCAGGCGGACGCCACCTTGCTGGTGTCGCGCCGCGACAGGCTGCGGAGCCGCGCCTTGGCACAAACTGCTGAAGTGTTGGAGCAGGCACAGGCTGCGCCAGTTGGGCTGGTGTTGGCTTCTTAACGAGGCAGTTGGCTGGAGCCCATCAGGAACTCGTCAACGGAACGCGCACACTGTCTTCCTTCGCGGATCGCCCAAACGACCAGTGACTGACCCCGCCGCATGTCGCCGCAGGAAAAAATCTTGGCCGCGCTGCTCTTATAATCTTCGGTGTTGGCGGCGACATTGCCGCGCGCATCCAGTGTCACGCCGGCCTGTTCCAAAAGACCCGCTTTGCGCGGGCCGACAAAGCCCATCGCCAGCAGCACCAAGTCCGCCTTGAGGGTGAATTCGCTGCCTGGTACCTCGACCATGTTCATGCCGCCATCGCCCAGCTTCCATTCAACCCGGACACATTCCAGGCCAGTAATCTTGCCGCCTTCGCCGATGGCGCGCTTGGCCGAAACCGCCCAGTCGCGCTCGGCGCCTTCCTCGTGGGAGGACGAAGTGCGCAGTTTTAGCGGCCAATCCGGCCAAACCAGCGGCTTGGCTTCTTTGATCGGCGGCTTCACCAAAATTTCTAGCTGGGTCACCGAAAGGGCGCCGTGACGATTGGACGTGCCGATACAGTCCGAGCCGGTATCACCACCGCCAATCACAACCACATGTTTTCCCTTTGCGGAAAGGGTGCCGCCCGGCGCCGCTTTTTCTTCACTGTCACCCGCCACCCGCTTGTTTTGCTGGGTGAGAAAATCCATGGCGAAATGAATACCGTCCAGTTCGCGATTCGTGACCGCCAGGTCACGCGGCGCTTCTGCTCCGCCCGACAGCACCACTGCGTCATAGTCGGCTAGCAAATGCTGCACCGAGATACCTTTGCCGACCTCGACACCCGGACGAAACACCACGCCTTCGGCCTCCATCTGGCGCATACGCCGGTCAATATGGTGCTTCTCCATCTTGAAGTCTGGAATGCCGTAGCGCAGCAGGCCGCCGATGCGGTCATTCTTCTCGAACAGCGTCACCGAATGGCCGGCACGCGCCAATTGTTGGGCTGAGGCCAGGCCGGCCGGGCCGGAACCCACGACCGCCACTGTCTTGCCGGTCTTCTTGAGGGGAATCTGAGGTTGAATCCAACCTTCTTCCCAAGCACGGTCCACGATCTGGCATTCGATAGTCTTGATGGTGACCGGCGTGTCTTGGATGTTAAGGGTGCAGGATGCTTCGCACGGCGCCGGACAGACGCGGCCTGTGAATTCGGGAAAGTTATTGGTGGAGTGCAGTGTGTCTATGGCGGCGCGCCACTGGTCGCGATAGACCAGATTGTTCCAATCCGGAATCAGATTGTTGACCGGACAACCCTGGTGACAGAACGGAATGCCGCAATCCATGCAG
>JAFAVT010000260.1 GCA_019242275.1 Alphaproteobacteria bacterium | reverse complement strand
TAGCACCATCATGGCGGAGCTTCCCCGTTTCAGCCGGCCCGTGACGGCGCATGAAGCCGACAAGGGCCAGGCCCTGACCTTTGCGACGCTGCCGCTGGATTGCGGCCGCGCCCTGACGCCGGTCACGGTCGCCTATATGACGCATGGCACGCTGAATGCCGAAAAAAGCAATGCCATCCTGGTCTGTCACGCCCTGACCGGCGACCAGTTTGTCGCCTCGACCAATCCGGTCACCGGCAAACCGGGCTGGTGGGTGTCGCTGATCGGGCCGGGCAGGCCGATTGATACCGACCGCTTCTTTGTCATCTGCGCCAATGTCATTGGCGGCTGCATGGGCTCGACCGGGCCGGCGGACAATGATCCGGCGACGGGCAAGCCCTTTGGCCTTTCCTTCCCGCTGATCACCATCCGCGACATGGTGCGAGCGCAGAAGCTCTTGGTGGATGCGCTGGGGATCGAAAAATTGTTCGCCGTGATCGGCGGCTCGATGGGCGGCATGCAGGTGCTGCAATGGGCGGCGTCCTATCCGCAAAGCGTGCGGGCCGCCATTCCCATTGCCTGCGCCGCCCGCCATTCGGCCCAGAACATCGCCCTGCATGAAGTGGGGCGCCAGGCGATCATGGCCGATCCGGACTGGCGGGGCGGCGATTATGCCGGGGCAGGCACCTTTCCGTCGAAGGGCCTGGCAGTGGCGCGTATGGCAGCGCATATCACCTATCTTTCGGAAGCGGCATTGCAGCGCAAGTTCGGCCGCAATCTGCAGAACCGCGCCGGCCTTTCCTTCCAGTTCGCGCCGGATTTCCAGATCGAAAGCTATCTGCACTACCAGGGCGCCAGTTTCGTGGACCGCTTTGACGCCAATTCCTATCTCTATATCACCCGCGCCATGGATTATTTCGACATGGCCGAAGAGCATGGCGGCAAGCTGGCCGATGTCTTCAAGGGCTCGCCCACCCGCTTCTGCATCATTTCCTTTTCCAGTGATTGGCTGTTCCCACCCGCCGAGAACAAGATCGTGGCGCATGCCCTCAATGCCGTGGCCGGCAATGTCTCTTTTGTCGAGATCAAGAGCGACAAGGGCCATGACGCCTTCCTGCTGGACGAGCCGGAAATGTTCACCGCGGTGGACGGGTTTATTGCCGCGGTGGCGCGCGAGGCCGGCATCGCATGAGCGAGCTGCGTCCCGAACTGGCCGCCATCGCCGGCATGATCCGCCCCGGCACGCGGGTGCTGGATGTGGGCTGCGGCGACGGCGCCCTGCTGGAGCATCTGGTGCGCAACAAGGGGGTGGATGGACGCGGCATCGAGCTTTTGCAGCAGAACGTTAATGCCTGTGTGGCGCGGGGCCTGTCGGTGGTGCAGGGCGATGCCGACACCGATCTTGGCGAATATCCCGCCGGGGTGTTTGACGCGGTGATCCTGTCACAGACCATCCAGGCGACGGAAAAGCCGCTCAAGGTGCTGAAGGACATGCTGCGCATCGGCCGCAGGGTGGCGGTGTCATTGCCCAATTTCGGCTATTGGAAAGTGCGCACCTCGCTTCTGATTCATGGCCGGATGCCGCGCACGCGCACCCTGGACTATCATTGGTACGACACCCCCAACATCCATCTGTGCACCCTGGCCGATTTCGTCGGCCTGACGCGGGAAGCCGGCGCCATCATCAGCGAGGCCCATTTGCTGGACGTTGCCGGCCGCACCACCCGCATCCGGCCCGAGACCATGACCAGCGGCTTTTTCGGGCCGAATTTGACGGCACCGGGGGCGATCTTCCTAATAAAGCAGGGCCAGGCTCAGGGCTGAGCGCAGGAAGCGCGCGCGCGTCCTCCACCGGCAGCGGGGTCATGGCATAGACCGACTTGACCGCTTCCACCACATGCACCCCGCCCAGCGCCGGAAACAGCAGACTGCCTGCCTTTTCCCAGCCGCGGCCGTCGCGGGCCAGAAGCCCAGTCGCAATGGGCGGGGAATAAAGCGCCTGGGCCCAGCGCTCAGGCTCGAACAAGGCCTCGCGCAGGATGCGATCCAGTTCGCGACGCGAAAAGGGCCGGCCCTGGCCGAAGGGCGTGGACTCAATCTGCGCCCACAGGCTGGCGCGATTGGGAGCCACGATCAGCAGCCGCGCTTCCGGCGCCATCACCTGCCACAATTGGCGCAGCAGCGGGCGGAGACTCTCGGCCCGTTCCAGGCCATGCACGATCAGGACGCGATCAAACACGGCATCGGCGAAAGGCAGCGCGTCTTCCTCGCATTCCACAGTGGCGCCGGCATGAGGTCCATGCAGCACGCCGATGGCCGGCGGGACGGCAGCGATGGCGCGCTCGGCCCCGAAAGCAGCAAGATAAGGTGCGGTGAAGCCGAAGCCCAAAAGGCGCAGACCATCGAGGCGGGGCCAGAAGCGGCGCAATTGCCTCAGAATGACGCGGCGCGCGATCTTGCCCGCGCGCCCGGCGTAAAAGGCGGCGATGCTGTCGGCATCCGGTTCCAGGACACGGCGCTCTAACACCTTAGGACAATCTCCTGTTAGGTTTGGCCCATGCGCATCATCACCATATCCTGCCTTACCGACAATTACGCCTATCTGATTGCTGCCGGTGGCGCCTGTGCCGTTGTAGATCCGTCCGAGGTGGGGCCGGTCCGTGCGGCGCTGAGCCGCGAAGGCCTGACGCTGACCCACATCGTCAACACCCATCACCATGGCGACCATACCGGCGGCAATCTGGAACTGAAGCGGGAATTCGGTGCGACGGTGGTTGGGCCGGCGCGGGAGAATGGCCGCATTCCCGGTCTGGATGTGGCGGTGAGCGAAGCGTCCGGCTGGAACTTTGCGGGTCATGACGTGGCGATCCTGGACGTGCCCGGTCACACGCTGGGCGCCACCACCTATGTCATCGCTGGCAATGCCTTTACCGGCGACACGCTGTTTTCTTGCGGCTGCGGCAGGGTGCTGGAAGGGGACCCCGCCATGATGTGGGCCAGCCTTGAGAAGCTGATGGGTTTGCCGGACGACACCAAATTGTGGTGCGGTCATGAATATACCGAGAAGAATGCCGCCTTCGCCCTGACCCTGGAGCCTGAAAACCAGGCGCTGCGCATGTTCGCGCAGGTGGTTCGCCAGGCACGGGCCAAGGGCACGCCCAGCATGCCCTCCACCATGAAGCTGGAGAAGAGTGTCAATCCCTTCCTGCGGCCGCAGGATGCAGCGATCCGCAAGGCGCTGGGCATGGCGGACGCGCGCGATGCCGAAGTCTTTGCCGAAGTGCGGCGAAGAAAGGACGTCTACTGATTTTTTGATGGTCGCGCAGGAGTAGGCTGCCTCACCCTTCGACAGGCTCAGGGTGAGGAAAATAAATAAATCCTCATGCTGAGCCTGCCCGCCGCCGCCAAGGCTCTGGCGGGTCAAAAGTATTTTCGCTTGTCCACCGAAGCGTAGCGAAGGCGGATCGAAGCATGAGAGCGCGATCGAAACTCAACAAATGCTTCAACGCGACGGATTGGCGGCAAGGCCGCCATCCTGCTGGGCCGACGCTCTGTTATTTCTTCTTTTCGTCGTCCGAGGAGCAGGCGATCGTGCAGACCACGCCCGAGGCGACATCCACCGAGGTTGAGACCACGGTGGTGGCGGCGCCGACCGCGGTGGAGGCAACGTCATAGGCCATGCAGCCTGACAGGGCGAAGGCGGCGGCAAGAGCGGCAATGACGGCAAGGCGCATGACCATATCCTTCAGACAGTGCCGCAGTTTCTCACCCAAAGCCTCAAATAACCACTAAAATAACCGCCAGATCGCTTTGACTTGTTGAATGTGAAGTCTCCATCCGAATCTCACCATGGCCGGCCCTGAGCCGGCCATCCAGGGGCGCATCGCCGGTGTTTGTTGCTCTGGATGGGCGGGTCGTGAAGTTTACCCTCGGGCCGCGCTTCGCGCGGACCCGGGGGCCCGCCCATGGAGAGCCGAGGGGATTCTGTTTAGCTCCAAACGGCCCTAACTTCGCATACAGAAGCAAATCGGAACCTCCCGCAGATGGCCGCTTTTGAGACGCTTTTTGTCACCTCGCTTTACCGCGCCAATCTTGGCGCCCGGCTGAATCCGGAACTGGAAGCCGCCGCCTTGCTGATCGCGGCGGAAGACAAGGCCGGCCGGCGCTGGGCAAAGGACCATGGCTACAAGGGCTATACCTCTTATGCGGCGCTGGACGATCTGCCGCTTCGGGCGCCGGCCTTTGCGGCCCTGGTGAAGCAGCTTGACCGCCATGTCGCCGCCTTTGCCCGCCATGCCGATTTCGAGCTCAGACGGCGAAAGCTGAAACTGGATTCGCTGTGGCTGAATGTGATGCACAAAGGCGCCCTGCACGCACCGCACATTCATCCCCACGCAGTGGTGAGTGGCACTTATTATGTCACCGTGCCGGCCGGCAGCGGTGCCATCCGCTTTGAAGACCCCCGCCTGCCTCTGATGATGGCGGCCCCGTCACGGCGCAAGAATGCCAAATTGGCCAACCGCCTGTTTGTGGATGTGGAGCCGAAGCCGGGATTGCTGCTTTTGTGGGAAAGCTGGCTGCGTCATGGCGTTGCCGAAAGCACGGCGCGGTCGCCCCGCATCAGCATCAGCTTCAACTACCGCCTCGACTGAGGACGCTCCCGCCGGATAAGCTGGCGGAAAAAGACGGGGAGGGGCATGGACCGGCGGCAGCTTCTGGCGGGGCTTGGGGCGATGGCGGCAACGCCGGCGCTGGCGCAAAGCGACAGTCCCCGCTGGAGCGCGCCCGTCATTGACATGCATTTCCACATGCGCCGCGATCCGGCACAAAATGTCGCTCATCAGGTGGGGGCCGGCATCACCGCCGCCAATCTCTTGACCGGTGCCGGCGCGGCCGACCAGGTGGCGGCGCTGCGGGCTCAGAACGCGGCGATGTTTCCCAGCTGGTTCGCTTCCGCCAATCTGGCTGCGCCGGAGGCGGCGGCGCAATTGACGGCGGCGGTCAAAGCCGGCGCCAAGGGTTTTGGCGAATTGAAGCTGCATCTGGATGCCGACGGGGCGCAAATGCGCCGCGCCTATGATGTGGCAGCGGAATTGAATGTGCCGGTGCTGATCCATTTCCAGGATGCCACCACCGATCTGAACGATGCCTATAACAGCGGCTTTCGCCGTTTCGAAGCGGTGCTGAAGGCCTTTCCCCGCACCAAGTTCATCGGCCATGCCAACAGCTTCTGGGCCCATGTCAGCGCCAATTATGCCGACCAGGCAGCCTATCCCGAAGGCCCGATTGTGCCGGGCGGGCTGACCGACCGGTTGCTGGCAGACTATCCCAATCTTTATGGCGATCTGTCGGCCAACTCGGCCCACAATGCGCTGACCCGCACGCCGGCCTTCACGGTGGATTTCCTTAAGCGCCAACAGGACAAGCTGCATTTCGGCAGCGACTGCAATTGCGAGGATGGGCGCGGCGGCGGTGCCGGCCAGAATGCGGCCAGCGTGGCCGCCGCCATTCGCGGAAAATGCGTGGCGCGCGAGACTTTGAGTGTGCTGACAAAGTCCACCACGCCGGAAATTTTCCGCAAGCTTGTCTGGACCAATGGCCATCGCCTGATCGGGCTGGCGGGATAAATCACGGAAGGAATTGAGATGAAGAAGATCGTTTTGCTGGCTACGCTGCTGCTGACGGGCAGCGCCCTGGCGCAAGCCCCCGCGCCTGTCCCAGCCGCCGGGACGGTGGTCGAGCAATCCAACGAATACCGTTTCCAGCTTGATTTGCAGGTCAATCAGGCGGCGCTGAACAAGCTGTTGCCGGCGGGCTGGGAATCGGCGGCGGCGACGCAAGGCGCGGCCAAGGATTGCAATCTGCGCCTGATCTTCATTGACCGCGTCAATGTGCAAGGCGGTGACAACCGGGTGCTGCCGCCCGGCAAGGACACCGTGGTCTATCTGGAAGCGCCGGTGCGGCAGGTGGGCGGTGGCCAGGCGGCCCGCATTGTGCTGGCCGGGATCAGCGAGAACAACAGCGCCACCGCCGCCACCTTCGGCACGCTGGTGAAGGCGTCGCGGGTTTCAACCGCCCGCAACATCGCCACCAGCAACGGCAACACCACCGTCAGCGAGGATTGGGACCTGAGCGGGGCCGGCGGCGAGCATGCCCGGCTGCATGTGAAATATGTTCGCGGGCCCGCCGCCCGCGCCGCCGCCGATGTGCGCTTTATCAATGCGGCCAACCCGGCCGAGTATGTGACGGCCCATACCGAACAGGAAACCGACATCACCCGCAATGTCACCACCACGCCGCCGGACCGGGTGCAGGAATTTTCCTTCGAGGCGGGCGGCGGCAAGTTCGCGCCCCTGTTCGACGGCACACAGAAGCCGCTGTCCTGGGATTCGCAGCCCACCTATCGGCGGGCGATTTTGAAGCCGTAGAGCATCAGAACAATTCGGGGGCTGGTCATGAAGCGTTTTGCCATTGCCGCTGTTGCCGTGTGCGTGGCCGCCTTCCTAGTTACGCCGCTCACCGCGCAACAAGGCCCGCCGCCGCCGGTGGTGGCCAAGCCGGAAGAATTGGCGCAAATCCGCGCCAAGACCGAGCAGATCGAAGCCATCGTCGCGGGCTCGCGGGGCGCTGACGCCACGCTCAAGGGCGATGTCGCGGTCTATGCCCATGCCGGACACATGCTGCTGGAATATCCCGAACTGTTCGGCACCCAAGCGGCGATTGACCACGCCATGGAAACACTGGACAGCGGCATCGCCAAGGCCAAGGCGTTGCAGGCCGGCCAGGCACCCTGGACGCAAGGGAACAGCCGGCTTTACGCCTATACTTCGAAGATTGACGGCTCGCTGCAGCCTTATCATGTCTCGCTGCCGGCCAATTACGACCCAAGCAAGCCGGCGCGGCTGTATGTCTGGCTGCATGGCCGGCAGAACAACACCACCGAAGCCGCCTTCATCTATTCTTTCGATCATCCGCGCGGACCCGGCAATGCGCCAGTGGCCGACAATGGTCAGATCCAGATTGACCTGTTCGGGCGGCTGAATGGCGGGGGCTGGCATTTCGGCGGCGAGGCCGATGTCTTTGAAGCCATTGCCGCGGCGAAGCAGCGCTTCAAGATTGACGACAAGCGCATACTGCTGCGGGGCTTTTCCATGGGCGGGGAAGGCGCCTGGAACATTGCCCTGCATTACCCCGACAAATTCGCCGCCGCCGAGATAGGCGCCGGCACCTGGTCGCGGCGGGCGAGCATGCCGGGGCTAAAGCCCTGGCAATATCCGGTGCTGAACATCTGGGAGAATATGGAGCAGTGGGCGCTGAACGGTTTCAATCTGCCCATCGCCGGCCATGACGGCGACCGCGACGACCAGATTCCCTATCTGCCGGGGCCGGCGCCGCAGCCCAATCGCGGGCAACTGGAATCATCGCTGCGCACGCGGGCGCAACTGGAGAAGGAAGGTTTTGCCAGCCTGGGCGAACCCAACTTCTTGCGCAGCCAGGGCGCGCCGGACATTTGGCTGATTTCGCGCGACACCGGCCACGGCACCAGCCCCCTGGTGCGGACCCAGCTTGATGCCTTCCTGAAAGAATGGGGCGATGCCGGCCAGGGCTCGCCCGGGCGCATCCGCTTTGTCACCTATACCACCCGCTACAACAGCGATTACTGGGTGAAGGTGGACGCCATGGAGAGGCTCTATGAGCGCGCCGATGTGGATGCGACGCGGCGCAATGACGGGCGCTATGACATCACCACCCACAATGTGGCGCGGCTGGTGCTGACGGAGACGACGCACGCCCGAAGCATTGCCATTGACGGCCAGACTTTGGCGGTGAAGCCGGCCGCCGCCATCACCTTGCGCAAGACGGGCGGCAAGTGGGCGGTTGACAGGAACGGTGCTCTGCCCGGCCTGCACAAAACCCACGCGCTGCAAGGGCCGATTGACGATGCTTTCCTGGAGCCGTTCCTGCTGGTCAAGCCCACCGGCGCGGCCTGGAACGCCGGCGTGAATGCGCAGGCCCTGCGGACGCTGGCGCGCTTTGACCGGCTGTGGGGCAAGTATTTCCGCGGCCACCCCTTTGTGAAGGACGACAAGGATGTGACGGCGGCCGACATCGCCAATTATCACCTGGTGCTGTTCGGCGATCCGGGCAGCAACCGCCTGATGGCGAAGGTGATGGGCAAGCTGCCGCTCAAATGGAGCAGGCAGAGCGTGACGCTGGCGGGCACGAATTACGACGCCGCCGAGAACTTTCCCGCGCTGATCTATCCCAATCCGCTCAACCCGAAAAAATATGTGGTGCTGAACACGGGTCTGACGATTGCCGAGCGGGAATATAATGGCGATTACGGCATGCCGCTCTATGGCGATTATGCGGTGGTGAAGGTGAACCCCGCGGCCGAAGTGCCCGACCTGGTGACGGCGAGGTTTTTTGATAATAGCTGGCGGGTGAAGTAACGGGCGCTTGTCATCCCGGACAGCGCGAAGCGCACCTTACACGACGAAGACTTCCTCTCCCCTTGTGGGAGAGGACGCAAAATCCGGCGCTTGGTGAGCGTAGCGAGCCAAGTGCCTGGATTTTGCTGGTGAGGGGGGCGCCTTGCTAGGAATTACCCCCTCACCCGGTTCGCCTAAGCGCTGACGCGCGAGGCGAACCGCCCTCTCCCACAAGGGGAGAGGGTAAAACGTGCTAGCGCGCGACCCTCCCCGAATTGCTTCGCAATTCGATGTCGGCACGCTGTCGCTACCTCCACCCTCAAGGGGAGGGTAAGGAATAGGGTTCACGTCAGCGTGCAAACCCAGCCGGAATTGCGGTCGGCGTCGCAGTACCACAAGACTCCGTCGCGCAGTTCGATGCCGTGGATGGCGGGATCGGTTTTCTGAAGTTGAATCTTGCCCAGGATGCGGCCGTCGGACTGGCTGATGCGATGAATCTGCTGATAGTCGGAAGCCACGCTCCACAGCGCATCACCGTCAATCGCCAGGCCATGGGTGCGCAACACCGGGGCGGGAATGGAGCGGACCGGCTTGCCGCTGGCCTCATCCATCAGGAAAATCCGGCCCGAAGCCGGCACCGCCAGCCAGTAGCGTCCATTGCCGGCCCATTTGACATCATGGCCGCCGGAGGGCGAGCCAGACTCCTCGCGCACCGCGCCATAATAGCCCCAGCCCGGCGTCACCCACTTCTTCAACGTGGCGCCGGATTTGGGATCAATCAGCAGGGTCACGGGCGGGTCACCGCTTTGCAGGCCCTTGGTCGAAGTCACCAGCCAGTTGCCGGCGCCGTCAATTGAGATGCCGCTGCCGTGCATGGCCTCGGTCTGCACGCTGCGGAGGATGCGGCCATCGGCGGGCGCGATCTCAAACACCTTGTTGGGGTCGGCCTGATCCAGCACCAACAGCGTGCCTCGCGGGGTGAATTGCAGGGCATTGGGTTCGCGGATCGCAGGCTGGAGGGAATAGAGCTTGGTGAGCCTTTTGGGGATGAGCGGGGCAGCGTTCATCTCCGCCAGTTTGGCTTCGGGGATGACGGTGCCCTTGGTGGGTTTGCTGTCGTCGAAGACCGGTTCGGCGGCGCGGGCGGCGGAGGTGAGGGCCAGTGCGCCGGCGCCCCCGATGGCGCCGCGGCGTGTCAGATCGGTGGTGCGCATCCTGCACTCCCGTGTTCTGCGGAACTATAGATCCGAAGGGCGATGTGGAAAAGAGACGGATGGCACAGCGCCTGTGGCTCTGGATGGGCGGGTCAAGCCCGCCCATGGTGAGTTTATTTTCAAACTATGGGCGCGAGGAATTTTGCGGCGTGGGCAGGAGGCCGCGCGGAGCGTATCCAGCATACGTGAGCACGGCCGACGAACCCACGACGCAAAAGAACCGCGCCGGAGCAGGATAGAGCGTTACCGCTTGCCTTTCTTTTGCCGCTCCTTGCGGGCGGCATAGCGGGCGTCGCGGGCGGCTTTCTGTTCTTCCAAAAGCCGCACCATTTTCTCGGCCTCTTCGCGCTTGGCGCGTTCGGCCGCTTCCTTGGCTTCCTGCTCGGCCTTGAGGCGGGCTTCCTCGGCGGCGCGGGCTTCGGCGGCGGCGCGCTCGGCGGCCAGGCGCTTTTCCTCTTCCTTCTGCTTCCTGCGCGCTTCCTTGGCGGCGGCGGCGGCGGCGCGCTCGCCGGCGGTTTCTTCCAGGCGCTTGCGGGCGGCTTCCTGGGCGGCACGGGCCTTTTCCAGCATGGCGGCGCGGGCCTTCTGGGCGTCTTCCAGGCGGTTGGAGAATTTGGAGTCGTCGCGCTGCGCCATCGTGAACTCGTCTAGCCTTTCATCACATGCAGATTGGGAGAAGTCGGTCGGTTGGCCCCGTCCACCGTCACCACCTTGGGCGTGAAGCTTTTCGCTTCCGCTTCGTCCATGCGGGCATAGGCCACGATGATGACCAGATCGCCGGCCTGGGCGAGGCGCGCGGCGGCGCCGTTGACGCCGATGACGCCGCTGCCGGCGGGGGCGGTGATGGCATAGGTGGTAAAGCGGGCGCCGGTGTTGATGTTGAGCACATCCACCTGTTCATGCGGCAGAATGCCGGCCCGCTCGAGCAGGCCCGCATCCACCGTGATCGAGCCTTCATAATGAAGATCGCACTGGGTGATGGTGGCCCGGTGGATCTTGCCCTTCATCAATGTCAACTGCATCTCAGTTGTCCAAGAAGGAACGCAGCTTCCGCGATCTGGACGGATGCTTGCCCCCCCGGTCAAGCCGGGGGGCATGGCTTGCTTTAGTTATCAAGGAAGCTCCTTAATTTACGCGAACGCGACGGGTGTTTGAGCTTCCTTAGCGCCTTGGCCTCGATCTGGCGGATGCGCTCGCGGGTGACGCTGAATTGCTGGCCCACTTCTTCCAGCGTGTGGTCGGTGTTCATGCCGATGCCAAAGCGCATGCGCAGCACCCGTTCTTCGCGCGGGGTCAGGGTGGCCAGCACCCGCGTGGTGGTTTCGCGCAAATTGGCCTGGATGGCGGCGTCAATCGGCAAGACCACGTTCGGGTCCTGGATGAAATCGCCCAGATGGCTGTCTTCCTCATCGCCGATGGGAGTCTCAAGGCTGATCGGCTCCTTGGCGATCTTGAGGACCTTGCGCACTTTTTCCAGCGGCATCGCCAGGCGTTCGGCCAGTTCCTCGGGCGTCGGCTCGCGGCCCATCTCCTGCAGCATCTGGCGCGAGATGCGGTTCAACTTATTGATGATCTCGATCATGTGCACCGGAATGCGGATGGTGCGGGCCTGATCGGCGATCGAGCGCGTGATCGCCTGCCGGATCCACCACGTCGCGTAGGTGCTGAACTTGTAACCGCGGCGGTATTCGAACTTGTCGACCGCCTTCATGAGGCCGATGTTGCCTTCCTGGATGAGGTCCAGGAACTGCAGGCCACGGTTCGTGTACTTCTTGGCGATGGAGATCACGAGGCGCAGGTTGGCCTCGACCATCTCCTTCTTGGCGCGCCGGGCCTTGGCCTCGCCGATCGAGACATCGCGGTTGACTTCCTTGATGTCGTTGATCGTCAGATGATAAAGCTGCT
>JAFAVT010000162.1 GCA_019242275.1 Alphaproteobacteria bacterium | reverse complement strand
CATGTGAACTCCTTTGGTTGGGGGAGCATTGCTTCCCCGAATTCGGTCTGATCAGTTGGCGAACTGGAGGCGCAGGCCCAGGACGTTAAAGTCTTGGCTGTCGCGATTGAGGTTGCTGGCAATGCCCTTTTTCACCGAGACGATATTGTCGTCCAGCATCAGGCGTACGTTGCGGTTCAAATACCAGTTCACGCCGAGCGCCAGGACGCGTTCCTCGCCGCCTAGAATGCCGGCCAACTGTGAGGTGCCGCTGGCATTGGTGACGGCAAGCTGGCTCTGATGCCAGTTAAGGTTGGTGTCGGAATAGCGCGCTACCAGTTCCCAGGAACCCCAACTATCGCCGGCTAGCGAGAAGGGACGCGACGGCACTGGCGCGCCGAAGCCGGCCTGGGTCTCGGCCAATGCGTTGGGAGTGTAGGTCTTGGTTTCGCCGGTGATGATCCAAGAGGCGCCCAGGACCCAGCCACGGAAGCTGGGATGATCAATTACGGCGGAGGCCGCGGTACAGAGCGGATTGTTGGTGGTAGTCAGCGAGCCACACTGACGGTCGGCGGTGAACTGCGCATATTCAGCTTCAAAGTAAAGATTTTGGAGATTGCCTTCAAAATCCACGGCCCACATGCTGCCGGTCTTGGCGTTGATGGAGCCGGTGTCAATCAGGCGCGTGCCGTCCACGCGGATTTCCGGGCGCTCACGGAACCGCAGAGTTTGGCTGCCGCCATTGGGATTGCCATTGGAGCCGGAATACAGGACCTGCGCCAAGCTGGCGCCAAGCTGGATGTTTGAGATGCCGTCGCTCCATAGGCGGTCAACAAAGCGCCCAAGAATTTGGGAGTTTTCGTCGCCGTTACCGGGCGTCGTTGAAAGCGAGCCATGATTGGCGGCGCTGCCGGTCTTGTTTCCGGTGTAGGCGACGTCGAAGGCAAGATTGTCGCCGGGCCACAGGGCATCAACCCTGTTCCAGCCCATTTCGATACCGCGGCGGCTGTCGCCAGCGCCAAAGCTGTCGGCGGCGATGTTTTCAATTTCGGGGCGTTCCAGCCAGATCAGGTTGGCCGAGGAGGTGGTGCCTTCCATCATAAAAGAAGGCTCCAGAATACCGACATTGAAATGGAAATTGGGAATGCCGGTATAGGTCACGACCGCCTTGTTCAGCAGCGGATCGCCTTCCCCGGCGGTCACACCGGAACCGGTGTTGCCGCCATCACTGCCGCCGGCGTTGAGGCGCAGTTCATAGGCGAAGTCGTTATAAACCTTGCCCTCGACGCCAAAATAGGCGCGGCGCATCACGACGCCACTGGAAAGATCGGTGGGACCGGCAAAGCCGGTCGGGTGAGTGTCATCCTGCGAAAAGCCGGCGAAGTCAGTCTGAAAGCGCAGGCGAAAACCGATGGTGAAGCGGCCATCACCGGTAGCAACCACCAGGCGGCCATTGTCGAAGGTTATCGGCGCGTAAGCGACCTGCTGCTCCAGGGTCGAGAGCCGGGTGCGGTCGCCGCTGCGCGCCTCTTCCAGCGCCTGAACCCGCGCTTCCAGTTCGGCGTTGCTCGCCTGCGCCATGGCGTTCGACATCATCGCGATGGTGGCGGCACCAACCATCACCGCCAGCTTGGTCGTCTTGCTCACGAAAACACCCTCTGTTGTTTGTCCGTTTCGGGTGCTGCATCGCGAACTTCTGTTACGAGCGGATAATGGTTATGTGACAGTATTGTGAAATTGGCCCAGGTTGCTCTCTTATCCACATTCCGGCGATCACCAAGGCGCTCCCGCGCCTGGGATTCCTAGAAACAGTTGGACAGAGTTCGTGCCCGCAGGCCCTGATTCTTAGCCGAAGCGTCCAGTAATATATTGCTCGGTCTGCTTTTTGCCCGGAGCGGTGAATATCTTCTCGGTTTCCCCGTATTCGACCAGCTCGCCTAGGTACATGAATACGGTGTAGTCACTGGCCCGGCTGGCCTGCTGCATATTGTGCGTCACGATCACGATCGTGTAATCGGCCGCCAATTCCCCGATCAATTCCTCGATCTTGGCGGTCGAGATGGGATCAAGTGCCGAACACGGTTCGTCCATCAGGATCACCTCTGGTCGCGTTGCGATACTGCGCGCTATGCAAAGCCGTTGTTGCTGTCCTCCCGACAGGGATAATCCACTGGTGTTCAATTTGTCCTTTACTTCGCTCCACAACGCGGCGCGCTTGAGCGCGTCTTCTATCCGCCCATCCAGTTCCGATCGGGGCAGGCGCTCATACAATTTGATGCCATAAGCTATGTTGTTATAGATGGACATGGGGAATGGCGTCGGTTTCTGAAAGACCATGCCGATACGGGCGCGCAACAGGTTTACGTCTGCCGCTTTCAAAATATCTTCGCCGTCCATGAAGATTTCGCCTTCTGCCCGCTGGTTGGGGTAGAGTTCGAAAATGCGATTGACAGCGCGTAGTAGCGTGGACTTGCCGCAGCCGGACGGACCAATAAAGGCGGTGACCTTGTACTCCCGTAGCGGGACCGAAATGTTCTTCAAAGCCCTTGTAGCGCCGTAATGAAAACTCAGATTACGAATATCAATCTTGGCGTTTCCAGATGATGTGGGCGCTGGCGCATCCCTAGGCTCCAGGGCAGTGGCATTCATGTCAGGTCCGTTTCTTGTCCAGAATTCGGGCAATGATGGAGAGAGTCAGCACGGTAGCGGTCACAAGGAAGGCGCCGGCCCAGGCCAGGTCGTGCCAATCCTGATAAGGCGACAGCGCGTATTGAAAAATGACAACAGGCAATGAGGCGGCCGGCCTGGCGATGTTGAGGGACATGAATTGATTGTTCAGGGCCGTAAAGAGCAGCGGCGCGGTTTCCCCCGAAATGCGCGCCACGGCCAGCAGGATGCCGGTAATGATGCCCGCCTTGGCGGCCTTCCAGGTGATCGTCTTGACTATAAAGTTGCGTGGCGCGCCCAACGCGGCCGCGGCTTCGCGCAAACCATCCGGCACCAGAAGAAGCATGTTTTCGGTGGTGCGCGCCACGACCGGGATGACAATGACCATGAGCGACAGGGCGCCGGCGAGGCCGGAGAAATGGCCCATGGGCACCACCACGAATTCGTAAATGAAAAGGCCGGTTACGATGGAAGGCGCCGACAACAGAATATCATTTATGAACCGCACTACGAAGGAAAGAGCATGGGCACTGCGGCTGGTGCGGGAATACTCCGCCAAATATGTGCCGCCCAAGAGGCCAATGGGCGCCCCCGCCAACACGGCAAGCATACTCATGACGAAACTGCCATAGATGGCGTTGGCGAGCCCTCCAGGACTGCCTGGCGGCGCGGTGTCCTGGCTGAATAGTCGTGGCGACAGCGCCGTAATGCCGTTCTTGACCAGCGCATAGAGGATAAACCCCAGCCAAATCAAACCAAATAAAGCGGCCGCCAGCGAAAGCAGGATAAAGGCGAAATTGGCTAACCTGCGGCGCAAGTAAAGAACTTGGCCTCTGCTCGCGGTCAGCTTCTTCATTTGTGGCCCTTCGCTGTTTCCAGCCTTCGCAGCATGAACTGCGCGCCCGCCAGCACCACAAAGGTGATGGCAAACAGCACTAGACCCATCTCAATCAGCGCAGCGGTGTAAAGCGGACTGGTTGCTTCCGCGAACTCATTAGCGATGGTAGCCGAAATGGAGGTGCCAGGCGCAAAAAGCGATGGCTCAATCCGGTGGGCGTTGCCGATCACAAAGGTCACTGCCATGGTCTCCCCCAATGCCCGACCCAGCGCCAGCATGGCGCCGCCCACCATGCCCGACACGCAATAAGGCAGCGATACCCTTCCCATCACCTCCCAGCTGGTTGCACCCAGCCCATACGACGCTTCCTTCAATACGGCGGGGACTGTCTGCAGAACGTCGCGTGTGACGGCGGCAATGAAAGGCAGAATCATGATGGAAAGAATCAGCCCCGCGGTAAAAATCCCGATACCGAAAGGCGTCCCGCCGAACAGCGTCTCTAATACCGGAATATTCCCTACCGCGGAGATCACCGGCTCCTGTATGTGAAGCTGAAACCATGGAGCAAATACGAACAGCCCCCAAATTCCGTAGATAATCGAGGGAATGCCGGCGAGAAGCTCGATGGCAATACCTATCGGGCGGCGTAACGTGCGCGGGCAAAATTCCGTCAGAAAAACCGCAATGCCGATCCCTACCGGAACCGCGATCAGTATGGCGATGAGGCTGGTAACAAGGGTACCATATATCGGACCCAAGGCACCAAAGCGTTCGCGTGTGGGGCGCCAGGTTTCATCGAAAATAAAGCCGAATCCAAACGCCTTAAGGGCGGGCATGGAACCCGCAATCAGCGAAGTCAGAACGCCCGCGAAGATCAGCGTGATGACGAAAGCAGCACTCAGACCGAGCCAGCGAAAACTAACCTCGCTGCGCAATGCACGCCGTGCGAGCCGGGCTTGGTTATCAGCGACCCCAACCTGGCGCGTGTTACCGCTGAAGATAATATTCTTAAACAGATCGCCCCCATGGTGGCCGGTTAACCGACCTGCTTATTTGCCGCTTTCGTACGGAACTGATGTTTCGCTTGTTACATCTGCCTTAGGCCGATTGGCGGCCAGATGATCGGCCCGCACCATGTGATATACGACTTCGGCAATATTCGTGCAGTGATCACCGCTGCGTTCGATATTCTTTGCGATGAATAGAAGATGGGTGCAAAGCCCAATGGTGCGCGGGTCTTCCATCATGTAAGTCAGCAGCTCTCGAAACAGGCTGTTGTAAGTTTCGTCAATTTCGCCGTCCTGGAGCCACACTTGCTCCGCTTTTTCGGAATCCCGCGTAGCGTAGGCGTCCAGAACTTGTTTGAGCTGCTTTTGCGCCGCGTTGCCCATGCGTCCCAAGCTTTGCGCGAGGCGGATTGGCGGATCGCGGTTCAATACCACGGCTCTCTTGGCGATGTTCTTGGCGAGGTCGCCAATACGTTCCAATTCGGCAGCCGCTTTCACAGCGGCGAGGGTCTCACGCAAGTCCACCGCCACCGGCTGGCGCTGCGCGAGGAGTTTTAACGCTTTGCGCTCAATTTCCTGCTGCAATTCATCAAGGCGTTCGTCGCCGGCCAGCACTTTTTCTGCAGTCAGGCCATCCCGGCGAACTACCGCCCCGATGGCGGCAGCAAATTGGCCGTCGGTCAAGATTCCCATCTGGGCAACCAAGTCGGAGAGCGCCTCAAGTTGCTCGCCGAAAGATTTCACCGTGTGGTCTGTCACCGGGGGCTTTCGATTGGATCCCAACCCCACCTAGGCGCTCATCGCAATACTGATTTGAAGGATTTATGACACTTCTGTGAACGCGCCTCATGCTCCCGAGTCCCTCGAACAGGAGGCAAATACACTCAATTCTCACGTCCGTCGTTGCCCGGGCGCCCATATTGGCAGGATGGGTTTAGGCCAGCGCTCTGTAACGACCACGAAAGAAAATCAGCGGGGCACCCTCTTCAGGGCGGTGAAACCGCACCACCCGGCCAATCAGTACGGAATGATCGCCGCCTTCCACGACGCGCTCACGGCTGCATTCAAACACCGCCAGACAGTCTGCCAGCGCCGGCGGGCCCAATTCGGTCTGAAGTAACGCCAAGCCGTCGAGATTATGTTCCCCCGGGCCGGCCAACCTGGCCGACACGGCCCGATGTTCGGCTGAGAGAATGGAAACCGTGAAGCCGGGAGCAGCAACAAAGGGATCATGCCGGCGCGAGCGCCGGTCAATGCACCACAGCACCAGCGGCGGATCGAGCGAAACCGAGGCGAAAGAGTTGACGGTAATCCCGATATGGGACGCCTCTCCACCGGTTGCGGCCGTCACCACCGCCACACCAGTGGGGTAAAGGCCCAGGGCATCGCGAAAAGCGCGGGGATCAAGGGGCTCGTTACTGGCCATTTCACACTCGGTTAAGAGGGGGTGTGCATGATCCTACACGGTTGGGCATGCCTAGCCACCGGCAAAAGACCGGGGCAGGCATATGGGTAATTGGATTGGGTATCATGGCCGGCGATGCAGCGGTCGTTATCAAGCGCGTAAAAAAAGGCGGACATGGCGGCCATCATGGCGGCGCCTGGAAAGTCGCTTATGCCGATTTCGTCACCGCGATGATGGCCTTCTTCCTGTTGATGTGGCTGATCAACACCACCACCCCAGAGCAGAAACGCGGCATCGCAGACTATTTCGCGCCCCAATCCATTGCCCAAACGGTCTCCGGCTCCGGCGGCGTCCTGGGCGGTAAGGTTATGGGGGCCGATTCCGCCCACGCCGGCGGCGCGCAATCGGTGATGCAGAAGCAGTCGCCCCCTTCGCCCGCGAGCGACCAAAAGGCCATGGCCGCGGGCGGCGCCGAAGGCGGGGCCAATGCCACCGCAAACAACAGCAAGGATTCGCAATCGGCCCAGGATGGGCAGTTCAACCATGCCGCCGAGGCAATCCATCAGGCGGTGCAGGATAATCCCGATCTCGCCAACCTTTCACATCAGGTCATCACGGAAAAGACACCGCAGGGCCTGCGTATCCAACTGGTGGACCAAGACGGCCGCCCCATGTTCCAGCAAGGCTCAAATGAACTGATGCCGTATGCGAAGAAGCTGCTTGCAGCGGTGGGCGGCATCGTCGCTGTCTTGCCAAATCGCGTCTCTATAGCCGGTCATACCAGCGGGGGCGATTCTAACGGCGATGACTGGAAACTGTCCTTTGATCGTGCCAATGCCGCCCGCGCCTTGCTGCAATCCGGTGGGCTCCCGGCGGATCGCATCTACGAAACCGCGGGAAAGGCAGCCTCCGAGCCGTTGCTGCCGGAAAATCCGGGTGCCTCCGCGAATCGCCGGCTCTCAATCCTGCTGCTGAAAGAAGCACCGCCGGCCCCGTCAGGCGGCCCGCTCGGAAACTAGCTTCGTCCGCTCGCACGCGGAACCAACGACCCACCGGCTTTTTGCGGTGAGCCGTTAACCCAGCCACGGCAGGAACACTGGCGCGGGGGCGCGATTCCTTGTCATAGTCATGTCGTGACCGACCAGCGCGCCACCCGAATCCCGCAATTCTTCCTGACACCGGGAGGACCCTGCCCTTATTTGCCCGGGCGGGTCGAACGCAAGGTCTTCGCCCGCCTGGCGGGGAACCTGGCCCAGCCGCTGTCAGAAGCGCTCACCCATTCCGGCTTTCGCCGCAGCCAATCCATTGCCTACCGGCCGGCCTGTGATGGCTGCAATGCCTGTGTTTCGGTGCGCGTGGTAGTGGGAGAGTTTCGGCCTAGTCGAAACCTGAAGCGCAACCGGGCGCGCAATGGCGACCTCGTCCGCGCCGAGGTGGCCGCCGAGGCCACGCGGGAACAATTCGCTCTGCTGAGAACCTATCTCGACTCTCGCCATCCCGGCGGCGGCATGAGCGATATGGGGCTGTTTGATTATGTCGCCATGGTCGAGGAAACACCAGTTGACACCCATATCGTCGAATATCGCAGCCAGGATGGTCTCTTGATGGCCGCCGCCCTCACTGACCGCCTGCGCGATGGCCTGTCCATGGTCTATTCCTTTTTCCACCCCGGCCAAGATGACCGCAGCCTTGGCACCTTCATGATTCAGGATCATATCGTGCGGGCCCGCCAACTTGGCTTGCCGTATGTCTATCTCGGCTATTGGGTGCAGGGCAGCGAGAAGATGGATTACAAAGTGCGCTTCGCGCCGCTGGAAGCACTCACTCCGAATGGTTGGGAATTGCTGGTCTAATTGCTCCGCCGTACCACCTCCACCTCATAGCGGGTGGCGAAGGGATAGCCGGCGCGCTTCAAGCGCACTTCATCGCCCTCCTGCAGTTTGCCAAGATCCTCCAGCCGCCAGCCTGCGTTCACGTCTGGAAGCAACAGACTGTTCTTGTTGCCGACATTGATGAAAAGCAGCCGGCCCTCCAAAAGGCCCTTCTGCATGAAGTCCAGCAATGAACTGAAATAGGGCTCGCGCTTCCAGGCATCCGGCGAAGAAGCATCCACATACACCCGGGTGGCCTTGGTGAGGTCATCGGGCACGATGACAAGCTTGCATTTTTCCGGCTTCCATTCCTCGCCCAAGGCGCTGTTCAGCAACCAGAGACACGAGAAAGCCCGGCAGGTATCCGGCCGTTGGTCGTAAATGGCGCAGCCCCGTCCCGGTAGGGCGTGTTCGCACCATGTCCCGCGGGGCTTTTCCAGCTCGACGATCCCCATGACCTTACAACATAAAGTGCAGGTTCCGCATTCCCGCATTACGTTCCGCCGCCGAAACGAATTTTAAGGTCTTCAACCTGCTCATCAGCGATCTTGGTCACCAGCACATCCGGCGGGGTGATGGGCTGGCCGGGTGTCAGATCATCCAGCGTATTTGCCATGGGCGCATCGGGCCAGGGAATGGCGCCGCCGGCATATCCAATCGGCTGGATGGCACGGTGAATTTTCGCCGCCAGTTCCGGCATCACCGGCCAGGACAGATGGGCAAAGAGATGCACAAGATTGAGTCCCATGCGGACCGCTGCGGCAGCGCGGTCGCGGTCGGTCTTGATGTGAGTCCATGGCGCAGCGCGGGTGAGATATTCATTGCCCGCCACCCAGAT
>JAFAVT010000144.1 GCA_019242275.1 Alphaproteobacteria bacterium | reverse complement strand
TGAACAGCAACGCTTCGTCAAAACTGGCCTTGCCGCAGCGGACACGCGACGGCGCCGCCACACCCGCCAGCGGTGTCAACTTTTCCAGCAGGTCCGGCCCGAAGGTCAGCGGCACCAGCGCGGGCCGCGTTTCCGTCAGCCGCAAACCGAATTGCTGCGCGATGCGATAGCCAAAATCCGTGGCGCCCATCTTGGGAATCGACTTGCCGCCGGTGGCCACCACCAGTGAAGCGCATGTGATCGCCTCGCCATCGGCAAGCTGGAGGCGAAAACCATCCGGTGTTTTTTCAACCTGCTGCACCTTGATTTTCAGGCGCAGCCGGACATCCGCCTTGTTCATCTCGTCCAGCAGCATGTCGATGATCTGTGTCGCCGAGCCATCGCAGAATAGCTGGCCCAGGGTCTTCTCATGCCAGGCGATGCGATGCCGCTCCAATAGCGCCAGAAAATCGCGCTGGGTGTAACGGCTGAGCGCCGAGATGCAGAAATGCGGATTGCCTGACAGGAACTGGGCCGGCGAGGCACCCAGGTTGGTGAAGTTGCAGCGCCCGCCGCCGGAGATACGGATCTTCTCGCCCGGCGCCTTGTTGGCTTCCAGCACCAGCACCTTGCGGCCGCGCGCGCCGGCAGCGGCGGCGCACATCATGCCCGCCGCACCGGCGCCGATGACAACAATGTCGAAATCCATGGACCGGTTATGCCGGTCGCAGCGGTTCCCGGCTAGGGCTTCGCAGGGGGCGCGGTCACAAACGCCGCGCTGTCCTTGGCCGCCAGGGTTTCCTCACCAGACTTGTTGAAGAAGCCCAGGTCCCGCATCCAATGGATGAAGCGGTCCTGCCAAGTGCCTTCGCCCGTGAAGTCACGATACTGCAACCCGTTGCCATGGGTGCCGCGGGCATAGATGTGCATCTCCACATTGGGAATGCCGGCATTCAGCATGGCGGCGAAATATTCGCTCGCCCACACCGCATGCACCTTGTCCTGCCAGCCGGCGCCGGCGATGAAGGACGGCGGCGCGTCTTTCGGAATCGGCGGCACGCCGTTCCTGGATGTCCAGGCCGGGGTAAACAGCGACGGGCCTGGATAAATCGAGGCGACGAAATCGGGCCGCGACGACACGCTGCCCAGCGCATCGCCGGCGTTCTTGGCATTGAATTCCGGATACTGAATCGCGGACGCCATGGTCAGTTCGGCGCCGGCCGAGAAACCCGCTACGCCGATCTTGTGCGGATCGATTTTCCATTCGGCGGCATGGGCGCGCACCATGCGGATCGCCTGCTGCAGGTCATAGACGCCATCGGTCTTGGGCTCATAGCCCGAGCTGCGCAGCCGGTTGCGCAGGATGATGGTGTTGATGCCGTACTGGAAGAAATAGGGCACCGGATCGGCGCCTTCCAGGCCGATGACCAAAGTGCTGTGGCCGCCGCCCGGCGCCAGGATGATGGCGGTGCCGGTATTGTTGGCGCCCGCCAGATGCACTTCGATGGACGGATTGTGGATGTTGACGATGCGCTGCACCCGCCCCGGCACCAGCGGGTCCATGGTGTATTTTTCGACTTCGCTGACCCGCTTGGCGTTCAGGAAAGGCGAACCCGCCGGATAGAGCGGCATCACGATGCCGCCGGGCAGGATGGCCTGGGGCTGGTACGGCCCCTTGGTCATCGGCCCCACCTTGGGCACCATCTGGGGCGCCGGCGTGGATTGCGCCAGTGCGGCCGTGGCGACGGCCGCGGCCGTTGCGACGGCTGCGGCCAACAGGCCGCTGATGATGAATTTGCGCATTTTGGCTCCCCTGCCCGATTTTGTTGGGCCGGAGCATGGAGCAGGACCGCCGGATTTGAAAGCGGGCGGTTTGGCCATGTATACAATGGGCCAAAAGCACCGAAATTGCGGTACCAGCGGGGTCTTCCATGGCAGATAACAAGACAAAAGCGGGCGCCTCGCGCCGTGACGCGCTGGGATTGGGGACAGCCGCCGCCGCCACCATGCTAGAGACCCAAACAGCGCA
>JAFAVT010000127.1 GCA_019242275.1 Alphaproteobacteria bacterium | reverse complement strand
TCGGGATTGAGTTTGGAAACGACAAAGCGGCCGCCGGTAAAGTCATAAAGCTGGTTGCCCAGCTTCAGAAGGCCGCTGCGCATGCCTTCCAGGAAATTCAGCAACCCGGCCTTGTCGGGAAGAATGGCCGCGCCGGCATTTTCCACTTCCATATCCAGCAATTTGTGCAGCCATTCGGCAAAGCCGGCGATCTCATGGCCGATGACCGACAGGCTGAGACGGGGCGCCCGGCCGGACAGCCGCTGATATTCGAAATAATCCGCGGTTGCCGCGAACTCGCTGGCAAAGCGGTCAATGCCCGGCAGCAGGGCCGCTTGCGAAGCCGTACCGGCGTGGGCCTGTTTGCCGTTCAAAGTCATGCGCGGCCGCGCTTTCAGCAGCTTGGCGGCTTCTTCAAAAGAAAGGCCATATTCAGCGCCATAGGCTTCCACCAGCGAAGCGGTGCCGATGGGAATATGTCGCACCGCCACGGCGCCCGCCGCTTCGTTGGCCATTGTCAGAGTCGAAAAGCGGCCATGCACGGTAAGGCTGGCGACAGGTTCCTCCTCGGCGCGCGCCAGATCATGCTGCGCCGACCAGGGGCCGAAAAAAGTGGCGAATTTGGCAAGCCGGCCCAGGGCGAACAGCACGGCACTGAGCTTGTCTTCCGACAGATAGCCGACAACGCGCTTTTCGCTTTCGGTCTGGCCGGTCTGGCCATAGGCCGAGGAAGCAAAGGCGGTGGGACGGCCGCCCAACTGATATTTGCCGAATTCCGCCAGGGCACGGCCTTCAAAATGGGTGAGCTTTGCCTGCCGGCTGTCCACCACCGACAGTTCGGGGTCGTCGAGATAGATCAGAACATTGCCGATGCGGCTTTCCAGTTCAGCCGCTAGTTTCAGCATGGCATTCGAAACCAGTGTGGCGGGATCGGCCGCCGGCGCATTCGACAATTCCGTCAGGCGCGACAATTCCGCGCCCGTGCGGTCCTGAACCGTCAGGATGCAGCGGACATCGCTGGTAAAAACGCAAAGCGTGCAGTCGCGCTCAGCCGGCGCGACTTCTTTCACTTGCCGTTGGCCGATCTTGTCCCAGATGGCGCGCCATTTCATGGCATCACCCTAGGCACTGGCCGCCACAGGGGCGGCCTCCAAGGTGAGCGCGGTGAGGGCGCCGACTTGCCAGGAGACACCGCCCACTTCCAGTGTGGTGTCCAGAACCAGGGGCACGCGCTGGCTGAATCGGGCGCCCGACAATGCCACGCTATGGCCGGCGCGGGGCGCGATCCAGAGATTGCCATCCCGCAAAAGAATATCGGCCACGCCGTCGGCGGTGCCGGCGGCCAGGAAGGACGCGCTGTCGGGGCTGCGGCCAAGCGCGACTTCGCCTTGGAAGACAATCCAAACGGCCTGATCACTTTCGCTCGGATTGCCGGCGATTCCGAATGAGATCGCAACCGCGCCGCCGGCATCCAGCTCAAAACTCAGCCATGCCGGGGCAGAGCCGTCGGGCATACGGCCCACATCAAGCCGGGTTTTGCCGGGATTCAACGCCACCGGCTGGCCCGGCAGCAGGCGTTGAGCCCCAAGGAAATGGCCATTGGTGCTTCCCAGATCTTCCAGCAGCCAGCGCTCATCGCGCCAAAACAGCCGCAGATTTTTTTCGCCCCGCGACAGCCAGCGGCAGGGAATGGCGATGTCGGCTTTGGCGTTGCTGGCTTGCCGGCCAATGATGAAGCTGTTGCCGCCGAGAATTTTTATGGTTCCGTCGGGCGAGATCAATTCCGCCGTGGCGCCGCCGGCCAGGCCACATTCGATTTCGGTGCGCAAGTCTTCCAGCTTGGGGCGAAGGCCGGCAACTTCGGCTTGTGTGCAGGCGGCGATGGCGCGCTGAACCTGCTCAAGCGCCTTCAGCATATTGCCGGACATGACAAGAGCCGGCAGCGCCGCGGCCGCCGTCGTGCCGGTTTCCTTGCCCGGGGCGGACGCTGCCGGCGAAGAAAGCACGACCGTGTGATCATCCTCTTCATCGTCGGTCGTCAGCAATGCACCCAGAAGCGCATGAAGATTGGCAAATTTGGAAGCCGGGTTCTGCTTTTGGGCGCGGCACTTGCTGCGCCATTCTTCCAGGAAGGGGACGACGCGTTCGGCCGGCAAGGGCTTGCTGACATAATAGCCCTGGGCATCATCACATTTCAGTTCCCGCAAGGCCTCGAAAACCGCTTCGCTTTCCACCCCCTCGGCGCAAACCTTGAGGCCGAGTTTCTTGGCCAGCGCGACGGTGCTTTCAATCAGGGCCCGCGCTTCGGTGCTTTTCTGGATGTCGAAAACAAAACCCTTGTCAATTTTCAGTTCGCCGAAGGGCAGCTTGTAGAGCGTCTCCAGCGAGGAAAAGCCGGTGCCGAAATCATCAATGGACAGCAGAAAACCCTTAAGCCGCAGACGCGACAGAATCTCCAGCGCCAGCGCCTTGCCGCCATGCGAGGACGATTCTGTGACCTCGACGGTGATGCGGCCGGGATCAATCTGGAATTCCTGACAGCGGGCCTGGAATTTCTCGTACCAGGTCATGTCGTTCAGCAGGCTGGGCGCGATGTTCAGCGCCAGCCGCAGTTGCAAGCCTTGCAGGTCCCATTGCGCCAGACTGCGGAAGGCATGGACGGTGACGGCATCGGTCAGGTCGTGAAGCAGGCCATGCGCCTCCGCCAGCGGGATGAAGCTGTCAGGATAAAGCATGCCCCGCTCAGGATGCTGGATGCGGCACAGGGCTTCAACGCCATAGCGTTCGATGCCCGGCTGAAACGGCACCTTGGGCTGGTAGTGGGCGATGACATGACCATCGGCAATGGCGCGGCTCAGCGTGTCGCGGTCCAGCCCCGCGCCGTTTCCGGCCGGACGGGTCAGGTCCGCCAGCAGCCGGGTGTTGAAGTCCGCTCTTTCCAGCACGAAAATGTTCAGCGCCTTGGCTTCGAACAGCCGGCGAATGGAAGAAACCGTTTTCTGATCCAGCGCCGTGACGGCGATAACTTTCGCCTTGGTGCCGGCTGAGAGTTTGGCGAGAAAATCGAGGGCTTCCTCGTCGTGGTTCTTCAGTTCGAAGATGACCGCCCGCGCATTGGCATCCGCGCACAAGGCGGGCAGTTCGGCGCGCGCCGCATTCTTGACAGCAAAATTCGCAGACGTCGCCCAGAACGCGATTTCCGCATTCAGCGCTTCGTCGGAATGGTTGCTGACGATCAACGGCGGCGCCGTCATGACGGAACTCTCGGGTGTACCGCCCGACAGTAAAGCCTGCACAAGAACAAAGGGTTAAGCCGTGGCCGGAGAGGCTGTACCCTATTGTACGGCGAGGCTGGAAACTTCGAAAACCGGAAGGAAAGCCGCGATCAGCATGCTGGAGATCAAAAAGCCCATCGTCGCGGTTAACAGGGGATTAACCGTGGCGATCACCGACTCCAGTTTCTGCACCCAAAGGCTTTCAAAGTAATTCGAGACCGACGTCAGCGGCGTGGCGAGATCGCCGGATTGTTCGCCGGCGGATATCATTTGTTGCACGACGCCGCGAAACAGCTCCTGCCGCTGGAAGGCCTGGGCGATGTTCTCCCCCTGCTCAATCCGGTCGGCAATCTGCATCAGGCTCCATTCCATATATTTGTTGTTGTTGGCGGGGGCGGCAACGCGAATGCTTTCAATCAGCGAGACGGAATTCTGCACCTGGATGGCCAGGGTCTTGGCGAAGCGCGCCATCGCCGAAAGCCGCATCAGATGGCCGAACAGCGGCAGATTGAGCTTGAGGCGGTCGAAGGTCAGACGTCCGGCCGGCGTGCGCACCCAGGCAAAAAAAGCCAGCCCGCCCATCACCAGCCCGCCGCCGATGAAGGGCCAGTCCTCGGCATAGACCGCACCGATATCCAAAATGAATTGTGTGGGCGCCGGCAGCGCCTTGCCATAGCTGGAAAACAGGCTCTGAAAGCGGGGCAAAATGCCGAAAATCATCACATGGAAGGTGACGAGGAAGGACATGAACAACATGGCGGGATAAATCAGCGCCGAACGGACTTTCTTCAGCACCTTGTCATGGCTGTCGAGATATTCGCTGATCTGCTGCAAGGCCGCGCCCAACTGGCCTGACTGCATGCCGGCCTTGACCACGCCGATATAGGTGCCGTTGAAGATTTTCGGATAATCGGCCAAGGCGCGATCAAAGTCGCGGCCGCAGCGCACCTGTTCCAGCACATCGGCCAGCATGGCGCGAAAGGAGCGCCGCGGCGAATCCTTGGAGAGGCTGTCCAGCGCCTGGACCAAAGGTAAATTGCTGCGCACCATGGCGCTGAACTGCTTGGTGAAGATCAACAGATCGGCATTGGCCATGGATCAGATCTCGCCAAAGACCCGTACGAGTTCGGCATAGGTGGTGCGGCCTTCCTCAGCCAGTTGCAGGCCATTCTGCGCCATCGAGGTCATGCCGGACTGGCGCGCCAATTCGCGGAATTCGTCCTGGTCGAACTGGCCTGAAATGACCAGCTTGCGCATCGGCGCCGTCATTTCCAGCATTTCAAACACCGCCTGCCGGCCGGAATAGCCGGTATGGCGGCAATTGGCGCAGCCGGTGGGCTGCGAGCAGGGCATGCGTTCGTCAATCTGCAAGCCCAGCCGCGCCATCTTTTCGGCGGACACGCCTTCGGCCCGCAACTGGCGCAGCACTTCGCGGCCCTCGACCATCACCGAGCAGTGCTTGCAGGCATTGCGGACCAGGCGCTGGGAAATGGACAGGCTCAAGGCAGAGGCCACCAGGAACGGGTCAATCTGCATGTCCAGCAGGCGCGAGACCACGCCGACGCAGTCATTGGCATGGATGGTGGAAAAGACCACATGGCCGGTGAGCGCGGCCTGGACCGCCATTTTCGCCGTCTCGGCATCACGGCATTCGCCCACCATCACCACATCCGGGTCCTGGCGCAGGATGGTGCGCAAGCCGCTGGCAAAGGTCAGGCCGATTTTCTCGTTGACCTGCATCTGATGGACGCCCTTGAGCCGATATTCGACGGGGTCCTCGATGGTGACGACATTGCGCTTTTCGCGGTCCGCCGCCGAGAGGCAGGAATAGAGCGTGGTGGTTTTGCCTGAGCCGGTGGGGCCGCTGATCAGGATCATGCCGTGCGGCGCGGTGATCTTGTCTATGATGAGACGCAAATGCCGATCGCGCAGACCCAATTGCTCCGGGCTGGGCCGCACCGCCTGGTCGTCCAACAGGCGCATCACCACTTTTTCGCCAAGCACGGTGGGCAAGGTCGAGACGCGAATGTCCAGAGGCGCCCGCCGGATCATTACCCGGATGCGGCCATCCTGCGGCCGCCGCCGCTCCGCCACGTCCATGCCGCCCAGAACCTTGATGCGCGAGACCACGGCGGCATGCAGGGAAAGCGGCATTTTGCTCTGTTCATGCAGAATGCCGTCCACACGGGCCCGCACCACCATGCCGTCTTCGGTCGGCTCAAGATGGATGTCGGAGGCGCTCAGGCCGTGACAGCGCTGGAGAATATAGTCCACCACCAGGGGAACGTCGGCGCTGGTGGGCTGGGAGAGCAGTTTGGTCTCCTGCTGCCAGGAGACATCAATGGGGACAAGATTGTCATCTACAGCCTTGGGCGCCTCGATCTGGGTTTTCAGGCTGACCAGCGTGGCCTGGAAGGCGGTGGGCAGAACCACCACCGGCATCACCGGCCCGCCGCAGCGTTCGGCGATCCAGTCGCGCAACAGCACATCAAAGGGATCAATCGCGGCATATTCCTGGATGCCGTCGCTGCGCTTTTGCAGCACCAGGGCGCCGCGCTGCTCGGCCTCGCGATGATTCAGCCAGGGGACTTCGACATTGGCCTGCAACAGTTCGCGATCATTGGCGATGAAACGCAGATTCGCCGCTTCCGCCAAGGCGCGATACAGCGATTCCGAAGCGGCCAGGCCCGATATCTGGGCAATGGCGGCCAGGAAGGTTATGCCCTGGTCGCGGGCGCGCAGCGAAGCGGAGATGGCATCGCTTTGCGAAAGCTGACCGTCGGCGACCAGCTTTGTCACCACCGGGCTGAAAAACGCTTTCTTGCGGCGATCCGGTGGGGGCGGTGCAGCCGCTTCGGGCGGCGGCTTGGCGGTCTTGGCCTGCGCCCGCGCTTGCACCTTGCGCAGGAATTCCACATGGGTTGGGTCCTGCGCCGCGGGAACCGGTTCTGCCTTTGCCGGCGGTGCCGAAGGGACGGAAACAACCATGGTGGCGTCGCTGTCAGGCGCGGCGGACAGCACGACGGTTGCATCGTCAGGAACAGGGGCGGGTTTGGCAGCAGCGTCTGACATGGTTCAGCCGTCAAACGCGATGCGAAAGCCGATATCGGCGCGGGCCTGCCCTGCCGGCGCCTTGTGCCGGAAGCTGGTTCGCCCAGTCACCAGCGGGGAATCAAAACTGCCGCCGCGTATGGCCTTGTATTCCGCGGCCGCTTGAGACACCGGCAGTTCGCCATTGGCGGGCAGCGTTTTCCACAACGAGTCATCCCAGTCATTGGCGCACCATTCCCAGACATTGCCGGCGCAATCGCTCAAGCCCAAGGCGTTGGTGCCGCGGATGTAGCTGCCGACCGGGGTGGTGGCGTTGCTGACATTGTCAATGTTGGCATGGGTGACCTCAGGCTCGTCCGGCCCCCAAGGAAAGCGGTTGGCAGCCTGGCCGGCGCGGGCGGCGACTTCCCATTCCATTTCGGTGGGCAGACGCCCGCCCGCCCAGCGGGCGAATGCGGTAGCATCTTCGAAGCTCACCATCACCACCGGATGGGAGTCGGGACCAAATTGCGGATCATCCAGAAGTGCCGGCTTGCGATGGCCGGTCGCCTTGATGAAGGCTCGGTACTGACCATTCGTCACCGGCCCAAGGCCGACGCGAAATGCCGCCAGCCGCACTTTTCGTTCCGGCTGATCGCAGGGTCGGCTGCCGGATCGTTCGCCCACCACATAGGTGTCGGCGGCGATAGTGGCGGTGGCGATCTGCACGGCGCCTTTTTCGGCGGGCCGGAAAGCATCCAGCAGAACCGTGCGCTCCAGCACCTGGCGCACTTCCGCCGCGCTGGCGGGGCGGCGAGACGGATCATAGTCGAGCAGTTGCAGAATGACCCGGTCCAGCGCCGGCGGAATCGCCGCGCAGAAGCTGCTGGGTGGTGGAATAGTGCTGGCGTCGAACATGGGCAGGGCGCCGGTCTTGGCGACGTCCTTCAGGCTGCATGGCGGAATCTGCCCATCGGTAAGCAGTTCATAGCCCAGGAGGCCCAGGGCATAGAGGTCAGAGCGAAGGTCAACCGGATGCTGGTGGGTGAACTGTTCCGGCGCCATGTATTTTGGCGTGCCGCCATCCAAAGCGCCGTTGACATCCATATCGTCCGGCGTGGACATGCCGAAATCCATCACCACCGGATTGGTGATGCTGCCTTTCAGCAGGAAGATGTTCGCCGGCTTCAAGTCGCGGTGGACAATAAGGGTGTGCGCGACGCTGAGGGCTTCGCAAAGCTTCTTCAGCAGCGCGATGCGGGACGGCATGGTTTCCAGCAGCCGGCCACGATGCTCCTTGAGCCAGCCTTTAAGATCCTGGCCCTCGATCAGGTCCATCACGATGCCGACGCCGCGCTCGCCTTCGTAAAGGTCGTGGATCGGACAGATGTTGGGATGGCGCAGGCGCCGCGAGATCAAAACTTCGCGGCGCAGCGACTCGATATAACGCCGGTCGCGTTGATGGTCCTGCTTCAGGATCTTCACCGCCAGGGCAACGCCAAGCTCCTGATCCTGCACCTTATAGACATCGGCGGAGCCGCCATGGCCGATCAGCTCCCATTGCGTGAAGCGAGTCGTGGCGGGCGCAGCGGGCGCTGCCTGTTGCACCGCGGCGCTCATGGACACAGCTCCGCGATCGCGCGAAACGGATTATGGTCCGCGCGTGCGCGCAAAGGCGGCAGGCTGGGCGTCAAAACACACTTTAAGAACATGCGCGTCCCCGGGCAGGGGTGAGGTTAGGTCACAGTTGTTAAGATTAAATTGGCTGCAACTTTTTGCCGGACGTGAGCGCACCTTCGCGCATTTCGTATTAAGGAATTGGCAATAACCGTAATTTGCCCGGACGCTGGACAATGTTGGATGGTTGACGAAAAATGAATCCCGCTTTTCAAGGATGTTCCATGTTGCGTGCAGCCAAGATGACAATCGGCCTTGCTCTGGCCATGCTGCTCACCCAGCCAATTTGTGCCCAGCCGGCATTGCCGCGGCCCGATCATGTCGTCCTGGTGGTGATGGAAAATCACGGCCCGTCCATCCTGGGCAGGAATGCTTCGTTTATAACCACGCTATCGTCCCAGGGCGCGCTCTTCAGCAATTCCTTCGCCATTACCCATCCCAGCGAGCCGAATTATTTTGCTCTTTTCGCCGGCTCGACCGAAGGCGTGGAAGATAACGGCAAGTATAATTTTGATGTGCCGACCCTGGCGGGCGCGCTTGCCACTGCCGGTCTCAGTTTCGTCGGCTATGCCGAGCGCGGCTCACCGCGCAAGCATAATCCCTGGGTATCCTTCCGCGATGCCAACAGCCTGGGGCGCGACTTTGCCGACTTCCCATCCGATTATGCCAAACTGCCCACCGTGAGTTTCGTGGTGCCCAATCTGGATAATGACATGCATGACGGCAGCGTGGCGGACGGGGACGCCTGGCTAAAGAAGAATCTCGCGGACTATGCGGCCTGGGCGAAAAGCCACAACAGTCTTCTCATTGTCACCTTCGACGAGGATGAAGGCGAACGACACAGCGACAACCGCATCCCGACCGTGATTTACGGCGATCACATTCGTCCCGGCATCTACGATCAGAAAATCAGCCACTACAGCATTCTGCGCACCGTGCTCGCCTTCTATGGCTTGCCGGGCTTGGCCAATGCCAAAAACGAGCTGCCGATCTCGGCCATTTGGTCAGCCGGCGGAATTTTGGGCGGCGCCGCGGCGCCGGTGGGGTTGCGCTGACCCTGTTTCTGTCCGCCCGCCCGGGGGTCCTGCGGCCGTCGCTTCAAACTGCGTCCCCATATATAATGTGTGCATGCACGCCGCATGGGAGCCAGGTTCCTGGGACAGGCTGGACACCTGGAAATATCAGGATGAGGCCGAAGCGGTTGCCGGGCTTTTGCACCGTGCCCCGCTCGATGCCGAAGCGCGCCATGCCATAAGCCGGCGCGCCGCCCAGCTGGTTGAGGCCGTCCGCCTGACGGCGCGGCGCCAGGGCGTGGTGGAAAGTTTTCTGCAGGAATTTTCCCTCTCCACCCCGGAGGGCCTGGCCCTGATGGGGTTGGCCGAAGCTTTGCTGCGCACGCCCGACACCGCCAGCAGGGACAAGCTGATTGCCGAGAAAATCACCGGCGCCCATTGGGCCGACCATCTGGGAGAATCGGACAATCTTCTGGTCAATGCCTCGACCTGGGGCCTGATGCTGACCGGGCGGTTGATTGATGTCAGCGGACTTGACGGGGCGGGCACGCTGCGCAGGCTGGCGGCGCGGGTAAGTGAGCCAATCCTGCGCGCTGCTATTGCCCAGGCGATGCGCATCATGGGCGAAGAGTTCGTGCTGGGCCGCACCATCACCGAGGCGCTGGCGCGCGCGGCAAACGAAAATCTGCTGTGCAGCTTTGACATGCTGGGCGAGGGGGCGCGAACCGCCGCCGACGCCGCCCGCTATGAAAACGCTTATGCGCATGCCATCGCGGCCATCGGTCCGGCCGCCAATGGTCCTGAACAGTCGCATGGCATTTCGGTCAAGCTCTCGGCCCTGTCACACCGCTATGAACCGCTGCAGGAAGCGCGCGTCTGGGATGAGCTTTATCCGAGGCTGCTGCGCCTGGCCGAAGCGGCCGCGGCGGCCAACATCAATTTCACCCTGGATGCCGAAGAAGCCGACCGCCTGTTGCTGTCTCTGAAATTGCTGGAACGCTTGGTGCAAGAGCCGGCATTAAAGGAATGGCGCGGCTTGGGCCTGGCGGTGCAGGCCTATCAAAAGCGCGCGTCCCGTGTCGTCGCCGCGCTGCAGGACCTGGCGCAAAACAACGGACGGCGCCTGATGGTGCGCCTGGTAAAGGGCGCCTATTGGGACAGCGAGATCAAGCGCGCCCAGGTCGCGGGTCGCCCCGACTATCCCGTTTTCACCACCAAGGCGGCCACCGATCTTTGTTACCTCACTTGCGCCAAAGCGTTGCTCCAGGCGCGGCCGCATCTCTATCCGCAATTCGCCACCCACAATGCCCACACGCTGGTGGCGGTGAAAGCGTTGGCCGGCGATGGGCCGCTGGAGTTTCAACGCCTGCATGGCATGGGCGAGAGCCTTTATGCCGCCGCCGGTCACCTGCTGGGGCCGTTGGCGCTGCGGACCTATGCGCCGGTGGGCACCCATGAAGATCTGTTGCCCTATCTGGTGCGACGGCTGCTGGAGAATGGCGCCAATACCAGCTTCGTTCATCGCCTGCTGGACGATGAAACCTCGGCGGCGCAGGTGGTGGCCGATCCCATCGCGGCAGTCCTGGCGCAGCCGGACCGCAACCCCCGCATTCCCGCGCCGCCCAATATCTTTCCGGACCGGCGCAACAGTCTGGGACCGGACCTGGCAATCGCAACAGCGCGGGAAGAATTGACGGCGACGTTGAACGCGCTGCCGCAGCTTCAGGCCTTTTCTATTGTCGGCGGTGAAGCCCGCGCCGAGACCGCAGTGGAAGCCGTGTGCAGCCCGTTCAGCAGAGAGATTTTGGGCCACACGGCAGAGGCCAGTCCCGCGCAGATTGACGCCGCCTTTGCCGCCGCGGCCGCGGCGCAGGCCGAGTGGGACGGCAAGGGCGGCGCCGGTCGGGCCCAAATCCTCTGCCAAATGGCCGACGGCCTGGAGCAGGAGCGCAACCGCCTTGCCGCCCTGATGGTGCGGGAAGCCGGCAAAACCTGGTCTGATGCCGCCAATGAAGTGCGCGAAGCCGCCGACTTCTGCCGCTATTACGCGCTGCTGGCTGAGCGCCATTTTTCGGCCGCCGCGGTGCTGAAAGGGCCCGTCGGCGAAAGCAATTGTCTGGAACTGCATGGCCGCGGCGTCTTTGCCTGCATCAGCCCATGGAATTTTCCGCTTTCGATTTTCACCGGCCAGGTGGCGGCCGCTCTGGCGGCCGGCAACAGCGTGGTGGCCAAACCGGCAGAGCAGACGCCGCTGATTGCCGCGGTTGCCGTGCAGCTTTTTCAGGCAGCGGGACTTCCCGCCACTGTGCTGCATCTGTTGCCCGGCAGGGGCGAAAGTGTCGGTGCCCGCCTGATCGAGCATCCCTTGCTGTCGGGTGTCGCCTTCACCGGCGGCACCGACACGGCCCGCCTGATCAATGCCAAACTGGCGGCGCGGCCCGGACCGCTGCTGCCTTTCATTGCCGAAACCGGCGGGCTGAATGCGATGTTTGTGGATTCCACCGCCCAGCGCGAGCAGGTGATTGACGATGTCATCCTTTCCGCTTTTGGTTCGGCCGGTCAGCGCTGCTCTGCCCTGCGCCTGCTGTTTCTGCCAGAAGAAACCGCCGATAGCCTGATCGAAGGCCTGTCGGGAGCAATGGATGCGCTCAACCTTGGCGATCCGGCCGACTTTGCCACCGACATTGGCCCGGTGATTGACGCCGATGCCAGGGCGGCGTTGGAACGCTATCGCGCCGGGATCGTGGCATCGGCCCGTTCTATCAAGCAAATGTCAGCGCCTGCGGCCGAACTGATCTTCCCGCCCTTGCTGGTGGAAATCGGCGTAGAACAGTTGCCTGACAGGGAAGTGTTCGGCCCCATTTTGCATGTCGTCCGCTACCGGGGGTCGGAGCTTGAGCGGGTGGCGCAGGCGGTGGCGCGGAAAGGTTACGGCCTGACCCTGGGCATTCATTCGCGTCTGGAAAGCTTTGCCAACAAAATCCGCGCCTTGGTGCCGGCGGGCAATGTCTATATCAACCGCTCCATCATTGGCGCCGTGGTCGGCGTGCAGCCCTTTGGCGGCGAGGGCCTGTCGGGCACCGGTCCCAAGGCCGGCGGGCCTTATGCTCTGACTCCCTTTGCGGTGGAACGCTGTGTCAGCACCAACATCGCTGCCCAGGGCGGCGACCCCGCGCTGCTGAACCTGTAGAGCATTTTAAGCCGAGATTGGGTCGCTGCTCTCATGCTTCGACAAGCTCAGCATGAGGATTTGTTTTATTTTTCCTCACCCTGAGCTTGTCGAAGGGTGAGGGCCGCTCGCTTTTGTCTAAGATGAAAGCATTCAAATCGGCGGCCAGGTCGGCTTGTCCGCCACCCGTCTGCCGGAATGATCTATTAGTGAAACCTGCTGGGCCGCCACGCCCTGCTTCCAGGCCATGGCCAGTTCGCGCTCCATGCCGATTTTCCGCGCCGCTTCCAGAAGCTGGCGGAACTGATCAATATTGAAGAGACCGCACATGTCGAAATCGCCCGCGGCCATTTTCTTCAAGCCGTCGGCGATGACATGCGGCGGCGAACGCCACACCACCGGCGTGGTCACGCCGATCCCGTCGCTGGTCACCACCACGCCATGCCACCACAAGGGCGGAATATAAAGCGCGTCGCCCGCTTCCAGCTCCGCTGAGTGCCAGGGCAGCGCCTCGCCGGCCAGCGCGTCGAAAGCGTGGGGGTCGTCGTAATAATCTTCCTCTTCCAGGAAGATGCGGCAAAGCGTGCGGTAATGGGGATTGTCCACCGGCAAGAGCCCCACACGCTTGCTGCCGACCACTTGGCACATCAAGGTCTCGTCCACGGCGTGGTAATGCCAGGTGGAGCCGGCGTTGCGGAAAATGAAGAACCGGAAAGGCGGATAGCTGAAGCCCAGCTCACCTTCGGTAAAGAAGGAAAAGCCGGCGATGTCGGGCCACATCCCGGCGGTGCCGGGGTTGCAGCCGATGGCGCCAATTTCGTCGCGTCCTTCCTGCAGCCGGGCAATGGCATCGGCATAGCGCATATTGGTGACGCCGGGGGCGATGCGCTTTTTGGTGACATGGTTTTCGTGCGGCCAAAACGGCACCTGCTCAGCACCGCAAATGCGCTTCAGATAATCCCGCTCGCGCCATTTGTGTGTCGCCGGCCAGTGGGCGACGGCACCCTTGATCAGGCAGGGACGGCTGTGGGCGACATACTCATCCTTGAAAGCCCGCTCGCTGAGACTGCGCGCTTCCAGCACCGGCACCGGCTTGGCCGTCGCCATTCCAGGCACGTTCTTCAATGTCGCGTCCGGCATGGCGTGCCCCCAAGGACGCCTGTTCCCCGGGCTAAATCTAGCCGCTCAAGCCCACCCGGCAAGGCCGAAGGATAAAGTTGCCGCGCGCGTAAAGTGTTGCCTTACTCCAAAAACACCAACTGCCCGAAGCGGTCGGGATAATGCGGGTCGGCCCGCACCAGGCCGGAATCCGACCATTGCGACAGAACGCGGTCGGAACGGGTGCCGTCCCAGCGGTTCATGTCGGCGATCCAGTGGTCGCCGGTCTTCGGCACCGGATTGTCAATCAAATCGGCAAAGGCGCGCCAGGGAATCGCCACTTCCAGGCTCCAGCCCTGGTCCTGGTCGGCGGAATTGTTCAGCGTGCCGCGCATGCTGGTGGCGATGCGCACACCCGGCAGATTGTAGTTTTTGATGAAGCGCTGCGGGAAGGGATAGAGATAGTCATACAGCGCGCCGCGGGCATTCATCTCCAGCCCCAGATAGAGATTCTTGACCCCGGGCGGGCCGATAAAGATTTCCACCGCATCGTCCATATAGGTGGGCTGGTCGCGCTCGGTGCGGGTGGCGGTGATGTCGCTGTCCTCGCAGTCATAAGCGACATAGAGATTGTCATTGTCCCACAACAGGCGGGCGGTGGTTTTCTGCTTCTTGCCCGTCTGGTTTTCCCAGGGAAAGATGAAGGTCACCGGCCTGGCATCCGCCCAGGCGGTATCGTCCAGCCTGCCGTCAATGCTGGGCGCGGTCTTGGCCCGATGCACCTCATAGCTGGGGATCGGCGGCAGATTGCTGCGCTCCGCCAACGCCGGGGTCTGGCCTTGCGCCCACGCCGGCGGGGCCGGCAGCACCGCCGGCAAGGCGGCAAGCAAAAGAATGACGTATTTTTTCATGGCGCGTTCCCCGGGGCGGCAAGGGAGCTTAGGGCAACCATGCGGGTAAAAACAGCCAGCGCGTCCGTGCCGGCCGTTAATTCGCCGGAAAGTGGAGCGGTGCCGCACACAAGAAGCGCGCGCAGAAACAGCAGGAAAGTTTGCGAACAGCCGCATCACGCGTGAAAATAAGTATGGCATCGCCGGAATTTCGTATTCTGACTCTGAAGGGACCTTCGCTACAGCAAGTGGCTACTCCGGCCATTTCCGAAGGAAATTCCGGGGACGCTTTACCTAATTGTCTCGGTATTCTGCGGCGCCTATTTCCTTTTTCCCATTAGCTTCGGGCTTGACCATACGTATCCGATAGGATACAATTGGCCATGAATACCATCCTGCTGACGCCGGACTTTTCGGAATGGCTCAAGCGTCTTTCCGATCCGAAGGGCAAGGCGCGAATTCTGGCCCGGATCAAATCGGCGGAGCTGGGCAACTTTGGAGACAGCAAGCCGGTCGGCGAAGGTGTTTCCGAAATGCGTATTGATGTTGGTCCCGGCTACCGCGTCTATTTTATCCGGGACGGCAAGACGGTCTATGTCCTGCTTGGCGGCGGCAACAAAGCGGCGCAGACCAGGGACATCAGGAAGGCGATCAAGACGGCAAAGGCGTGGAAGGAATAGGAAATGGCTCGGAAACCCAGGATCAAGACCGTGAAGTTTGATGTGGCAGAGTTTCTCGACAACGAGAAGGTCATCGCCGAATATCTTACGGCCGCTCTCGAAGACGATAATCCTCAGGTGTTCCTTTCCGCTGTGGCCGACGTGGCGCGCGCCAAGGGCATGACGCGGATGGCAGCAGAAACGGGGCTGGGCCGGGAAAGCCTTTACAAAACCCTCAAACCCGGCGCGTCGCCGAAATATGCCACAGTGGCGAAACTGGTCAGGGCATTGGGCGTCAGATTAAAGGCCGCTGCTTAACCCGGCCGTAATTCCGGGCCGCTTCGCCACCGCTTTCGGCGCTTTGGTTGCGTGGACAGGGTCAGGATAGCCGAAGAAAATATTCAATCCCCTCAATGCGCCGCGTGGGGATAGGCTAGGGAAATCCTCTCTGCCTCTTCTCTTTGGCGCCAATCGTCTTACCTTTCGCGCTCCTGCATGGTGCAGGACGATGAAAGAAGGCTCGATGCCGCACGCCATCCCGATCCCGCAAACACGAGGCAGAGTTTGCCATCCGAAGCTGCGCGAACCGGATGCAGCCCTCCTGCGCCTTGCAGGCTTCGGCCTACGCCGACCGAAAGTCGGCTTCGGCCGACTGAAGGTCGGAGGGCATCCTCCACTGCTGCGCAGTGGAGGATGGGGGGAGGGGTTAGGCCAAAAATGGATAAACGAATACCCGGCAAGTCCCTGAACGGCCACGCATTCCGATTCAGTGCCGCACTTTCTTGCCGATTGGCAGCCGGAGGCATTCCGGCCTGCTGCGCAGCGTAGGATGGGGAGGGGGCAGCAAAAAATCGTCAGTCAATTATCAAGCTGTTGCGCATTCGTCCTCTCGGGCACCAAGGGCTGGGCGCGCCTCGGTCCGCATGCTTAATCCCGTCCGTCATCGCTGCTATCGTCGCCCCTATAATGATAAAGTGAGGGGGAAATGATGGACCGCCGCCGGCTGCTGGCCCAGCTTGCCGCCCTGCCGTGTTTTGCGGCGCCCTTCCAGGCGCGGGCGCAAACCCTGGCCCGCAAGGTCAAGATCACCGACGTCAAGGTGATGATCATCCGCGGCACCTGGGACTGGAACCTGATCAAGATCGAGACCGATGCCGGCGTCCATGGCATCGGCGAAGGCTATTGGGGCCCCGGCCTGAAAGACATGGTGTTGAACCGCTTTCGCGAACAATTGATCGGCGAAGACCCGCTCAATGTCGTCAAGCTGGCGACCAAGCTGCTGTTCCTCAATGGCGGCTATGGCGCCATCGCCGGCGTCACTGTCCACGCCTCTTCCGGCATCGAGATCGCGCTGTGGGACCTGGCGGGGCGCCTGTTGGACGTGCCGGTCTGCGATTTGCTGGGCGGGCGCTTTCGCGATCGCATCCGCTTCTATCGCACTTTCTCCACCGCGCCGCAGAACCATCCGGAAGACCCGCGCAGTTGGGGCGAGCAGGCGGCGATGGCCAAAGCCGACAATCCCTACGGCTTCACCGCCTTCAAGTTTCAGGGCGATGCCGTGCCGCGCACCGCCGACCCCAACTTCGCCGAGCCGGGGCACGATCCCTATACCAACCAGCTCACCAACAAGGACATTGACCGGCTGGTGGACCGGCTGGACCGCGTGCGCGCCGCGCTGGGACCCGACATTGATTTTGCCACCGAGTGTCACTGGAAATATTCCGTCAACGACGCCATCCGCTATTGCAACGCGGTCGAGCATGTGCGGCCCATGTGGGTGGAAGACCCGACCCCGCCGGAAAATGTTGAGACTATGGCGCGGGTGGCGCGCGCCACCAACACGCCGATCTGCACCGGCGAAAATCTTTATCTGCTGGCCGGCTTCAAGGAACTGATCGAGAAACAGGCCTGCGCCGGCGTGCATCTGGACATTCCCAAGATGGGCGGCTTGTTCGAGGCCAAGCGCGTCTCCGACTTCGCCGATCTTTATGGCATCTGGACCGCGGCTCACAATCCGGCCAGCCCGGTGGGCACGGCGGCCAGTTGCCATGCCGCCGCCTCGGTGCGCAATTTCCGCATCCATGAACTGGCCAACTGGGTGGATTGGTGGCCCAGCCTGGTGACGCGCGAAGGGCCCTATTGGAAGAACGGCTATTTCGAGATCGAGGACAAGCCCGGCCTGGGCTTTGACATCAACCCGGACGTGGCGAAGGCACATCTCGTACCCGGAGAGGTATGGTGGAACTAATGAAAAAGATTCTGACGATTATTTTGTTGGGTTGCGCGGCTTATGCCGCGCCCGCACTGGCCCAGGTCAAACAGACTCGCGACCAGATGCTGTTTTATACCGCACAATGGAAGGGCGAGCGCTTCGCCGATGGCCGCCCGAAAGTGTCGGACGACCTCTTGAAACGCGTGCTGGATGTTTCCATCGAAGACCTGTGGGATTATCTGCGCGGCAAGGGCTTCAACGCCCAGTTCGACACCGGTTTTCAGATGCTGCATCCGGAAAAGCCCTTTGCCGGGCGGGCGCTGACGGCGCAATACATGCCGGCGCGCACCGACATGACCGACGCCATCGCCGCCGAAGGCCGCCGCGAAGGCCGTGTCAGCGGCAACAACTCATGGCCGATCAACGAGCTTCAGGTCGGTGACATGTATGTCGCCGACGGCTTCGGCAAGATTGTCGAAGGCACGCTGATCGGCTCCAACCTGGGCTCGGGCATCGCCGCCCACAGCAAGACCGGCTTTGTCTTTGACGCCGGCATCCGTGACGCCGCCGAGAACCGCGAACTGCCGGATTTCAACGGCCTTTACCGCGCCTATGATCCTTCCGCCTGGAAGGACATGACGCTAACCAGCATCAACGCCCCCATCCGCATCGGCCGCGCCGCCGTGCTGCCGGGCGATCTGGTCTATGCCAGCCGGGAAGGCGTGATCTTCATTCCCGCCTATCTGGCCGAAGACGCCGTCGCCCATGCCGAGTTCATCAATCTGCAGGACGCCTTCAATTTTGAACTGAACCGCCGCGGCAGCAATGGCGGGGAATTCGAAGGCGGCTGGACCCCGGCGAAATATGACGCGCTGGTGGCCTGGATCAACGCCAATCCGGCCAGGCTGAAAATGAGCCGGGCGGAGTTCGACACCATTCTGCGCGAGCATCGCGGGCGTGGGTAAGTACCGAGTGTCATCCCGCGCGCAATGCAGCGCGTCAGCGGTGACAACCTCAACTTTTCGCCCGCATCGGCTTGTAAATCCGCGCCGCATTGCCGCCCATCACGCCTTGAGTGGCGCCATGCGCCGCCACCAGCGCCAGCGCTTCTTCATGCCAGGCGTGATAATTGCCGTTGAAATGCGAGGAAGTCAGCACCGGCCAGTCGCTGCCCCAGATCAGACGCTGCGGCCCGAATTCCGCAAACAGCACCTCGGCCGCTTCCTTCACCTCGGCCGCGCCGTCGCCGGCGGAGAGTTCGGTGACAAGGCCGGAAAGTTTGCAGCAAACGTTGGTGCGCCGCGCCAGCTTTGCGATGTCGGCCCCCCACGCCGCCATCGCCGATGCGTTGCCCAGCTTGGGCTTGGCGCCATGATCCAGCACAATGGCAAGGGTGGGATAACGTCCCGCCAGTTCGTCCACCACCGATACTTGATTGTCCCGCACCAGGGCGTCGAACACCAGGCCTTCTTCCGCCACCGCCGTCAGCGCCGGCGCCAGCCTGGACTCCAAAATCCAATCCCGCTGGGCAATGTCCTGCAACATCGGCCGCAGCCCCAGGAACAGCGGATTGGCGGCGCGCGCCTTCACCTGCACTGCCGCGTCCGGCGCTTCCAGGTCAATCCAGCCGACAATGCCCAACACCCAGGGCGTGCGGCGGGTGATGTCCAGCAGATAGTCGCTTTCCGCCGCCGTCGGCGCCGCCTGCACCAGAATGGTGGCTTCCACGCCGGCGGCGCGCATTTGCGGCGCCAGATCGTCGGGGCCGAAGGTGCGATAAAGACTGTTGTCCGGCGTCAGCCAGCCATAATCGCCCCGCGCCGGATTCCAGAAATGCTGATGGGCATCAATCTTCATGGGGTTGGTGCGTCCTGGCGCAGCAGGCCTTTCGCTTTCAGGTCGGTCCAAAGTGCCGCCGGAATGGCCGTGTTGTACCACGCCACCGCCTGGCGCACCCGCTCCGGCGAATCCAGCCCGGGAATGACACTGGCCACCAGGGGATGCGCCAGCGGAAATTGCAGGGCTGCCGCCGCCAGGGGCACGCCATGAGCGGCGCAGACCTCATCAAGCGCGGCCACTTTATCCATCACCGCTTGCGGCGCGGCTTCATAGTTGAAGGTGGCGCCCGATCTGGCGCCCGCCGCCAGAATGCCGGAATTGAACGGCCCGCCAATCACGATGGCCGTGCCCGCCGCTTCGCAAGCCGGAAACAGGTCATCCAGCGGCGTCTGCTCCAGCAGGGTATAACGTCCGGCCAGCAGGATCACATCCAGCCGCGCATGGGCCATCACCTCCACACAGGCGGCGACTTCATTCACCCCCATGCCGAAACCGGCGATGGCGCCGGCGGCGCGCAATTCCTCCAGCGCTTTCAGGCCGCCGCCGGTCGTCAACTGCGCCATGTATTTGGCGTTGGCGTCGCCATGGGTCAGCCGGCCGATGTCGTGGAGATAAAGCAGATCAATGCGGGCCAACCCAAGCCGCTGCAGGCTTTCGGCATGCGAGCGCATCACCCCGTCATAGGAATAGTCGAATACCGGCTCGAACGGCATCGGCGTGGCATAGCCGTGACGCACTTCTGCTTCGTTGACCGGTGCGCGCACCGGATTGAGCAATCGCCCAACCTTGCTGGAAATCACGAAGTCGCCGCCGCGCAGCGCATCGCCCAGCCGCCGTTCCGACAGTCCGAAGCCATAAAAGGGCGCGGTGTCGAAATAGCAAAAGCCTGCCGCCTTCGCTGCCGCCAGCGTGTCGCGCGCCACCTCATCGGCCAGCGGGCGAAAGAGGTTGCCCAGCGGTGCGCCACCAAAGCCCAGTTCGGTGACTTGCACACCAGTGCTGCCCAGTGCGCGCCGTGAGAATCTCACCGCTCAGCGTGCCCCAGCCGCGGCGCCATCACGCCAAAGCTCAGCACCACCAGATAGCAAAGGGCCGGCAAGAACAGGCTCCAATGCAGCGCCCCGGTCAGGTCTGCCGCCGCCGCCATCAGCGGCGGCACCACCCCGGCGCCGCAGATCGCCATGACGATGAAACTGGAGGCGAACTCGGTCTCATGCCCCAGCTTTTCCAGCCCCAGGGCAAAAATGGTGGGAAACATGATGGACATGAAAAAGCTGGTCGCGGCCATGGCGTAAATGGACGGGAAGCCGCCCAGGGTCGCGGCCAGGCAGCACAGAAGGATGTTGCAGCCGGCATAGAGCACCAGCATGCGGGCGGGATCGAGGAAGCGTTGCAGCCAGGCGCCGAAAAAGCGGCCGACGCAAAAGGCGATCATGGTCGCTTCCAGATAGACCTGCGCCCCCACCCGTTCGGGCACATTGGCGGCCTCGCGGGAAAAATCCACCAGCATGCTCCAGATGCCGACCTGGGCGCCGCAATAGAAGAATTGCGCGATCACCGCATAGAGCACGCGGGGCTGCCGCAAGACGGCGAAGGGCGAACCCGAACCTTCCGGCATCACCTCGGCCCGCAGCGGCGGATATTTTGTGAGGGCGATGGCGGTGGCGATCACCACCATCAAGATACCCAGCACCAGATAGGGCGGTCCCACCGCGGCGGCTTCACTGGCGCGCCAGGCATCCACCGCGGCCGGGCCCATCGCCGCCTGCTGGGCCGGGGTATATTCGACGCCGGAAAAAATCACATAACCGCCCACCAGCGGCCCCAGCACCGTGGCAACGCCATTGAAAGCCTGGGCGAAGTTGAGGCGGGGCGATGCGGTCTCCGGCGCGCCCAAAATGGCGATGTAAGGATTGGCGCTGGTTTCCAGAAAGCCGGCGCCGATGGCGATGATGTAAAGCGCGGCGAGGAAAATGCCATAAATGCGCAAATGCGCCGCCGGCACGAAAAGAAAGGCGCCCAGGGCATAGAAGGCAAGGCCGACAATGATCGCCCTCTTGTAGCCCAGGCGGCGGATGATCAGCGCCGCCGGCAGCGGGGCGCAGAAATAGCCGATATAGAAGGCGAACTGGGTGAAGCTGGCTTGCGTGCGGGTCAGATCCAGCGCCTTCTGGAAATGATGCAGCAACAGATCGTTGAACTGCGAGGCTAGGCCCCAGGCAAAAAACAGGGTCGAGGTCAGCGCAAAGGCGACGACATAGCGTTTTTCCACGACCGGCATTTTCGGCATATCCCGCCCCTCTGTTCGGATCTTTGCGTCCGTTCGCCGCCACTCTAAGCGGTTTCCGGGGCGGCGCGCTACATGGTGGCGCCGATCTGCCAGGGCACGAATTCGGCATCGCCATAGCCGAGCTTTTCGGACTTGCTGCGCGTGCCGGAGGCGATCTTCAGAATGTGCTCGAAAATCTCCCTGCCCTTTTCCTGGATGGAGACGCCGTCCAGCACATCGCCGCAATTGATGTCCATGTCGCCGGTCATGCGCTCATAGACCGGCGTGTTGGTGGCAAGCTTGATCGAGGGCGTGGGCTTGCAGCCATAGGCCGAGCCGCGGCCGGTGGTGAAGCAGAGAATATTGGCGCCGCCCGC
>JAFAVT010000029.1 GCA_019242275.1 Alphaproteobacteria bacterium | reverse complement strand
CGGGTCATCACTTCCATTAAGCCTTCGGCGCTGTCGGAAAGCCGGCAGGTAACAACATTGCGGGTGAGATAATGCTCCACCTTCTTGTCCACCGCGCCGCCGCCATCGGCCGCCATGGCCCGCACCAGATCGCGCTCCGACAGGATGCCAACCAAAGCCCCGGAACCATCGCGCACCACCAAGGCGCCGATGCGCCGCTCGGCCAGGAGGCTGGCAGCCTCGGCCAGGCTCGCCTCGCGGCCGATGCCGATGACGTTGCCGCCTTTTTCTCCCAGAATATGCCTGACCTGCATGATGGCGCTTCTCCATAAGCCGGACCGGTTCATGCTGCGCCCGGCAGGGAGCGCTGGCAAGGCGAAACAGCATGGGAAAACGGGGCTTTTGCCCGTTTACCGCCTGAAAAGCCGCCTTGAGCCATAACCGGTTCTGGGGCAAAAGGGCCCCGTTCCCTTGCCTCGGCACGGGACCCGCGGCCGTAGCGACGCCGGCGGGTATCTGGATGGTGCTGTGGCCGAGAGGCTGAAGGCGGCGGTTTGCTAAACCGTTATACGGTTGAAAAGCCGTATCGAGGGTTCGAATCCCTCCGGCACCGCCATTCCGCTTCGGTCCGTTCTGGACACATGGGTTATAAATTATTCCGAAGACATAAGTAACACCTTCGCCCGAAAGAGGCTTGGAGTGTTCGAGCGCAAGATTTGGCGTTTCGTCATGGTCTCTATGTAGCCATTGTATTCCCGGGCGGGCAGTCGGAAGATTGAGCCCGCAAGGCCAATACGCTTGGGAGCGTCATGCCAAAAATCCGCTGGCTGATGATCTGGCTGTGTTTTCTGGCCAATGCCATTGCCTATATTGATCGCAGCAATATCGCGGTGGCCACGCCCTTCATCCGCAGCGAGCTGGGCATCAACGCCGCCGCCATGGGCCTGGTGCTAAGCGCCTTCTTCTGGACCTATGCCTTTCTGCAATTGCCGGCCGGCTGGTTCATTGACCGCATCGGCGTGCGCATTGCCCTGACCCTGGCCGTGGGCTGGTGGTCGCTATTCACCGCTGCCACGTCGCTGGCCCGCAATGTTGTGCAGTTCATCGGCCTGCGGCTGATGCTGGGGGCGGGAGAATCTTTTTCCAATCCCTCTTTCGCCAAGACTGCCTTCAACTGGTTCCCCCGTGCCGAGCGGGGCCTGGCCTGCGCCATCTTCAACAGCGGCTCAACGGCAGGATCAGCGCTGTCGCTGCCGCTGGTGACCTGGCTGATTGTAGCGGTGGGCTGGCGCGGCGCCTTTGTCGTTACCGGCGTCATCGGCATCGTCTGGGTCATGGTGTGGTGGCTGATCTATCGCGATCCGGAACGCTGGCGCGAGGTCGCGCCCGAACAAGTGGACCGGCTTCTGGCGCTGCGCGAAACGCCGCCGCCGGCGACGGAGAAAATTTCCTGGCTTGACCTGTTCCGCTATCGCTCGGTCTGGGGGCTGATGCTGGGCCTTTTCTGCCTCAACTTCGCGATCTATTTCTTCATCACCTGGTTTCCCAGCTATCTGTTGCAGGCGCGGGGCTTTTCGCTGACGCGGCTGGGGACGCTGGGTTCGCTGCCGGCCCTGATGGGTGTGGTGGGCAATTGGGTGGGGGGATTCACCTCTGACAGGCTGCTGAAACGGGGCTGGTCGCCAACGGCGGCGCGCAAAACCTGTCTGGTCGGCGGCATGCTGATGTCGTCGAGCATCGCATTGGCGGCCTTCGTGGACAGCAACTGGGCGTGCCTTGCTCTTTTCACCCTGGCCTATGCCAGCCTTTCCTTTGCCGGCGCCAATTGCTGGACGGTGGTAAGCGAGATTGCGCCGACGTCCCGCCATGTTGCCTCGATTGGCGGCATTCAAAATTGCGCCGGCAATCTGGCCGGCATCCTCATCACCACCTTCACCGGCGTGGTGCTGGTGCTGACCAGCGGCTCATTTCTGATTCCGCTGGCGGTGGCGGGGGCGATGTGCGTGCTGGGCGCGCTGTCCTATCTTTTCCTGCTGGGAAAAGTGGAGCCGCTGCCGCCCCTGGACTGAAAGAAAAAGGAAGGCGCGAGGGCGCCTTCCTTTGATTGGTTGCATCCGTCAGTTCGGCAGCGCGTAGGCGACATAGGCGGAGTCGCCGCGACCCGCCGAAGCCAGCGCGACATATTCCTTGCCGTCCACCATATAGACCGCCGGGGTCAGGCCGGCGGTGGCAGGCAATTTGGATTCAAACAGCAGCTTGCCGTCGCGCGTATCGAAAGCCTGCAGGCTGCCGCTGGCGCCAATGAACAGCAGGCCGCTTTCCGTCACCGCCGGGCCACCATTGGACGCCAGGTTAAAGGGAATTGTCCAGCGATACTGACCGGTGTTGAGGTCCACCGCGTTGAGGGTTGCGATTGGCTGGCTGAACGGCTGTGCCCCGCCCTTCAACCGCCAACCACCATAGCCGGTGAAGGAATATTGGGTGGTGGGATAACCGTTCTGGTCGGCGGGGAAGCGGTCTTGGTAGCCCGGCACCAGGCGCGGATTGGGCTCCAACCTTGTCATTGAGGACGTGTTCTGCACCGCCGCATAAATGACGCCATTGTGGTCAGCCGCCATGCCGCCCCATTCATTGCCGCCGCCAAAGCCGGGGGTCACCAGCGTATCCTGGTTCAGGCAGATGGGCTGGAATTCGCCCTTGCACATTTGCGCGAAGGCGGCGCGGGCCTCGGCATTGGCTTCCGGAGAGGTCGTGGTGAGATCGGCCTCGGTAAAGCTGCGCCGCGATAGCGGCTTGGGCAAAGTTGGAATGGGCTGCGTGGGCGAGGTTACTTCTCCCGGCACATTACTTTTGGGAAAAGGCTTCTCTTCGATCGGATAAACCGGCCGGCCGGTGGTGCGATCAAAGACATAGATGAAGCTCTGCTTGTTGGTGGCGACCGTCACATCCTGGCGGCGGCCATTGCGGGTGATGGTCATCAGGATGGGCGGCGAAGTGGAATCCGAATCCCAGATGTCGTGATGGACCTGCTGGAAATCCCAGATCCGCTTGCCGGTGTTGGCATCCAGCGCAATGGTCGAATTGGCGAAGCGAAGGTTACCGGGGCGGTTGCCGCCATAAAAATCATCGGCGGCCGAGCCGGTGTTGACGAAGACGATGCCCCGCGCTGTGTCCACGCTGGAGCCGGACCAGGCGTTGGCGGCGCCCTGGGTCATGTAGGCATTGGCGGGCCAGGTTTCGACGCCTTCTTCGCCAGGATGCGGGATGGTGTGGAAGGTCCAGACCAGCTTGCCGGTATGGGCGTCGAAAGCACGAACGTCGCCGGGCGAGGCGGGCGAATTCTCGGCCTCGCGGCCATTGACGATCAAAAGGTCTTTATAAACCGAGATGGGCGAGGTGAGATAAATGGCGTTGTTTTCCGCCGGTCCCCGCAAATTGGCGCGCGCATCAATGCGGCCATTGTCGCCGAAGGTCGGCACCGGCTGGCCGGTCTCGGCGTCAATCAGATAAAGAAAATTTTGATTGCCGAAGACAATGCGCAGTTTGCCGTTGTCGGACCAACTGGTGAGACCGCGGATCGGTTGCAGCCCCGGCAGCTTGGGGTCGAACAGCCATTTCTGCGCACCCGTCGCCGCGTCCAGTGCCGCCAGTGCCCGCTGGGTGGTTACTACATAAAGCGTGCGCCCGATCATCATGGGCTGGGCCTGAAGGCCGCCGGCCGGCATGGGATAGCGCCAGGCCTCTTTCAGACTTGCGACGTTGGCAGGCGTGATCTGGCTGAGCGGCGCATAATGGTCGTTGTTGAAGCCGCCGTTATAGAGCCAGTTCACATCCGGCCCTGCCCCGGAAGCGGCCGCTATGCCCAACAGGCTTGCAGCGCCCAGAAACCCCGCCGCCACCCACTGCTTCATAATCTGCTCCCTGAAGCGCTTTTTCTTTCCTGCGGCTATAGCGCGTCTGGGCACGGCTTTCAAAGCCGGGCGCCGCGCTAAAACTGCGGCAAGCCCTTGAAAAGGCTGGGGATGGTATTTGCCCAGCCGCCAAGCTAAGTGTCTGCCGACGTCGGGGCAGAGCCGCCCTTATATTTGGGACCTTGGAAAGACCGTCATGGCGAAGAAAGACACTCCGAAGCTGCGGTCCCGCGCCTGGTTTGACAATCCCGACAATGCCGACATGACCGCGCTGTATCTCGAGCGCTACATGAATTTCGGCCTCTCCCTGGACGAGCTTCAGTCCGGCAAGCCCATTATCGGCATCGCCCAAAGCGGCAGCGACCTTTCGCCCTGCAATCGCCATCACCTGGTGCTGGCGCAGCGGGTGCGTGAAGGCATCCGCGAGGCCGGCGGCATTTGTCTGGAATTTCCCGTTCATCCGATTCAAGAGACCGGCAAGCGACCCACAGCCGGCCTGGACCGCAATCTCACTTATCTTGGCCTGGTCGAACTGCTTTACGGTTATCCGCTGGACGGCGTGGTTCTCACCATCGGCTGCGACAAGACCACGCCGGCCGCCTTGATGGCGGCCGCCACCGTGGATATTCCCGCCATCGCGCTTTCGGTCGGGCCGATGCTGAATGGCTGGTATAAGGGCGAGCGCACCGGCTCGGGCACCATTGTCTGGAAAGCGCGCGAACTCCTGGCCCAGGGCAAGATTGACTATAAGGGTTTCATCAAGCTGATCGCCTCGTCGGCGCCGTCGGTGGGTTTCTGCAACACCATGGGCACCGCCAGCACCATGAACTCGCTGACCGAGGCGCTAGGCATGTCGCTGCCGGGCTCGGCGGCAATCCCTGCACCGCACCGCGACCGCGCCGAATGCGCCTATCGCACCGGTCTGCAAATCGTCGAGATGGTGGCGGCGGACCGCAAGCCCTCCGACATTCTCACCAAAGACGCCTTCATCAATGCCATTCGCGTCAACAGCGCCATTGGTGGCTCAACCAACGCGCCGATCCATTTGAATGGGCTGGCCCGTCATGTCGGCGTTGAGCTGACAATTGACGAATGGGAGCAATATGGCCGCGATATTCCCCTGCTGGTGAACCTGATGCCGGCCGGTGAGTATCTGGGCGAGGATTATCATCATGCCGGCGGTGTGCCGGCGGTGGTGAACCAACTGATGAGCAAAGGCCTGATCAACGAAGGCGTCCTGACCGCAAACGGCAGGACCATCGGTGAGAACTGCAAGGGCGCGGTGATCGAGGATGAGCGCGTCATTCGCCCCATGGATAAGCCGCTGAAGGAAAATGCCGGCTTTTCGGTGCTGCACGGCAATCTCTTTTCAAGCGCCATCATGAAGCTCTCAGTGATCAACAAGGAATTTCGCGACCGCTATCTTTCGAATCCTGCCGATCCCAATGCCTTTGAAGGCCCGGTGGTAGTGTTCGACGGCCCCGAGGACTATCACCACCGCATTGACGATCCGTCGCTGGGGATCACCGACCAAACCATGCTGATCATGCGGGGCGCCGGTCCCGTGGGTTATCCCGGCGCGGCGGAGGTGGTGAACATGCGGCCACCGGTGGCGCTGCTGGACCAGGGCGTGCATTCCCTGCCCTGCATCGGCGATGGCCGCCAGTCCGGCACCTCCGGTTCGCCGTCCATCCTCAATGCTTCGCCGGAAGCGGCGGCCGGCGGCGCGTTGGCGCTGCTGAAAACGGGCGACCGGCTGCGGATTGACCTTAACAAGGGCACCTGCAATGCCCTGATCAGCGATGAAGAACTGGCGAAGCGGCGCAAGGCGCTTGAGGCGGCCGGAGGCTACAAATATCCGGAAAGCCAGACCCCGTGGCAGGAGATGCAGCGCGCCGTGGTCGGACAGATGGAAACCGGCATGGTGCTGGAACCCGCGGTCAAGTATCAGCGCATCGCCAAGACCAAGGGCGTTCCGCGCGACAATCACTAAGTGAGCGATTCTGAAGGCGCCATGTTGGCCGGTCATCTTACGGCCCGGTAAGCTTTCGCCGGAAACATGAGACGCTGCGAGTGCTAAGCTGCTGCGCGGCTTTAAGTGATTGTGCTTATAATAAGTCACAAGCATACATCTGGGACCGGCCGCGCGGCGGGGGCACGCGGCAGCCCTGCACAATGAGTTTTCCCATGTCCGCACCCTCGCACCTGGCGATGGAGCCGCCACTGTCATGACCTGGATCGTCAAGGTGGCGCTGGAGCGTCCCCTCACCTTCATCGTCATGGCGCTGATGATCCTGATCTTCGGACCGATGGCGGCCCTGCGCATGCCGGTGGACATCTTTCCCAATATCGGCGTGCCGGTGATTGGCGTGGCCTTCAACTATTCCGGTCTTTCGCCCAGCGAAATGGCCAACCGCATCATGGCGCCCTATGAACGCGTGCTGAGCACCACCGTCAATGACATCGAACACACCGAAAGCACTTCGATGTACGGCATGGGCATTATCAAGATATTCTTTCAGCCCGAAGCCGACATCCGCGCCGCGACCGCCCAGGTTGCAGCCGTTTCGCAATCGGCCATTCGCCAGATGCCGGCTGGTACCATTCCGCCGTTGGTTCTTACCTACAATGCTTCCACCGTGCCGGTGTTGCAGCTTGCCTCCTCCAGCCGTTCGTTGTCGGAGCAGCAAGTGCTGGACCTGACGCAGAATTTCCTCAGGCCGCAACTCACCACGGTGCGGGGCGCTGCCGTGCCTTATCCCTTCGGTGGCCGGCAGCGGCAGATCATGGTGGACCTCGACCCGCAGGCGATGCAGACCTATGGCTTGTCAGCCACCGACGTGCAAAACGCGCTGGCGGCACAAAATCAGATTACCCCGGTGGGTGCCGCCAAGATCGGCAGCTTTCAATACACGGTAAAGCTGAACAATGCCGCGCCGACCATCGCGGACCTCAACGATCTGCCGGTGAAGACGGTGAACGGCGCGACGCTTTTCATGCGTGATGTCGGCCATGTCCGCGACGGTTTTCCCACCCAGACCAATGTCGTCCATGTGGATGGCGCCCGGGCCGTGCTTTCCACAATCATGAAGAATGGTTCGGCCTCCACGCTGGACGTGGTCCA
>JAFAVT010000238.1 GCA_019242275.1 Alphaproteobacteria bacterium | reverse complement strand
TGCTGGCGATCCGGCAAGTCCGGCGGGCACCGTTCGATTCAATATGCGCCGCTCGAAGCCTGGGGCGCCTTTATTCGCGAACTGCCGGGGACACTGGTCTCGGTGCAATATGATGCCACGCCAGAAGAGATTGCGGCGCTGGAAGCTGTTAGCGGCCGCCGGATCGTTGTGCCGCAGGGCATTGATCAGAAACATGAACTGGACCGCACCTGCGCATTGCTCTGCGCAATGGATGCGGTGATTACGGCGCCGACCGCCGTCTCCTGGCTGGCGGCGGGCGCTGGCGTTCTGACCTTGAAACTACTTTACGACACCAGTTGGACGGCGCTAAGCGAACAGCATGAACCGTTTGCACCATCCTGCCTCTGCTTGATGCCGACGCACCGCGGCGATTGGCAGGATACCTTCGGGAAGGCGCGAGACTTAATTTCACGGCTTTAACTTCAAAAAGAGTGAACGCCTCGCTTCGCGCGGCTCTAGTTTTAATGGTCGCGCGGCCTACGGAAAAGTCTTCAACTTTTCCTGGCCGGCGCTCCGGGGCGCCTGCTCTTCCTTCAGGGCCTGCGCCAGATCGGCTGCGATGCGCGCAGCGCCTTCGCCGTCAATCAGGGAAAGTCCCACCTTGCGCATCTGGCGGCGGCGCGGCGCATCCTGGATCAACTGGCCCACGGCCTTTGCCAAGTCTTCCGACTTTACGTCGGCGCTAAGACCCAGCAGTTGGCCCATTCCCGCTTCGTCAAAAGCACGCGCCGATTGGCAATGATCCTCTGTAAGACCGAGATACAGCGCCGGCACGCCAAAGGCTGCCATTTCATAAGCGGTGACGCCAAAGGCGCAAAGCCCCAGATCGGCATGGGCATATTCAAGCGCAAGGTCGTCGGCATGCTCCACCGTCTCATACCGATCCGAGAGCGCAACAATGGCGGCCGCGTTTGCCGCGCCGTCCCGCATGCCGGCGCCAATCACAAAACGCACCCGCCAGGCCGGGTCAATACCGGTGAGCGCCTGCGCGGCTCGCACGGTCAGGCCAAAGGGATCGCTGCCGCCCATCGCAACCAACAGGGTGGGACGGGTGGCCAAAGCGCGGGCCGGGGTGAGATGGGGATTAAGGCCCGTCAGCGACCATTGCCAGCCGATGCGCGGCACCGTGCGGGCGCCTGTCCACTCCAGGGCATGGACCTGCGGCACCGGGGGATAATAGGCAAAATCCGCGGCCAGGCGGCGTTCAGAGCCATCGTCAATGACGGCGGTAATGGCGACGTCATGCGCCAACGCTTCCAGCGCAGCGCGGCCAGGACCTTCGCGACAATCCAGCAGCAAGATCTGCGGCGCCAGTCGTGCCACCAGTTCGTTCAGATGCTCTTCTGATGACAGTAACTGCGCCTCGAAGCCGGCACGACGGATAGGGGCCAGTGCGTCGGTGGTACCATTGACGGCGAAAACGGCACCGATGCTTTCCCGGTCGCGCAGGGCGCGGGCCAGCGACACCATGCGCTTGACATGGCCATAGCCGAATTTGCCGCCGCCATCACACCGAATCAGCGCCAGGCCGCCGCTGGGGATAATCGGCTTTTGCCGCACATGGCCATTGATGCGGGCCAGTTCAGGTTCACGTTCCAACAACAGCAGCAAGTCGGCCAGCGAGGCTTCGCCCGCTTTCGCCGACATGCGGGCATGCACGGCTTCGACAAAAGCCAAATCGTCTGGCGTGTCTATGGTAAGACGGCCGCCTTTGCGAGTCAGCCCCGGATAGGGCGTGGCCCGTACGATCTTCACGAAATCGGGATGGAGCTTGAAATAGCCGGTGACATGTTCGCGTGCGGCAGGATCGCTCCCGGCATCCATCATCAGCTTGTCCAGGGCACGGCGGGAGAAAGGATCAGCCCCTTCATGGGCGCAGGCGATGCCTTCCTGCATCAAGACATAGTCGCCATCCTGTTCAATCAGGGTGGCGACCAGGTGATCTACAAAGCCGGCATCAATGAAGGGGGCGTCGGAGGAAACGCGCACGATAATGTCGGCATCCAGAGCTTCCGCCGCCCGGGCATAGCGGGCCAGCACATCGTCTTCCGGCCCGCGCACCACCATGATGCCTTCGCCGGCACCCCATTCGACAATGGCATCGTCGCGGGGATTGGTACTGGTGGCGACTGCAATCTCTTCCACCAGCGCGCATTGGCGCAGGCGATGAACGATATGCCAGAGCAGAGGCTTGCCGGCGACGGGTTTGAGCACCTTGCCCGGAAACCGGGTCGAACCCATGCGCGCCTGGATCACCGCAACGACCCGTATGTGTTCGCGATTCAAGCGGCTTCGCCTTTATAACCCAGCCGAACATGCTTGAGCGGCCGCATGCCGTCGGAGGGATCGGCACGCCACGCGCGGTCGGAAAGTTCAGAGGGCTGTGGCCCTTTGAAACCCTGGCCGTCAGCGACCAGACTTTCGCGAATGCGGGCGATCACCGGCGCGATCTCGTCCGGCAGCCAGCAATGGCCGGCGGCATACTCAGCGCCTTCGCCGTCCAGATCGAGATGAAATTCCACCGCCGTTGCACCCCAATGGTGCACGGCGCGCTCGATCACGGCCGGACGGCGCGTGTGATCTGACCAGCCCACCGGCAGGCCGGTGGCGGCGCGTATGGCAGCGATGGCGGCCAGATTGGCTTCCGCGGCGGGCGTCGGATAGGCGGAGACGCAATGCAGCAAGGTGATGTCGCGCGCGCCTGCGGCTTTCAGGGTGGCGGCTGCGGCCCTGATTTCTTCCATGGTGGACATGCCGGTGGAAAGCACAATGGGCTTGCCTGTGGCGGCGCAGGCGGTGAGCAGATCGCTGACCAGCAGTTCGTAGGACGCCACTTTGTAGAAATCCACATAGGGCGCCAATTCAGCCACCGCTTCCAGGTAGAAGGGGGTACAGGAAAAGTGGATTTTTCGCGCCGAACAGTGTTCAGCCAGCGGTTTCAAATGTGCCAGCGGCAATTCCCATTCCGCCCGGGCGCGGTGCTTTGGACTGAGGCGCAAGATCTCGGGTGCGAACATGCGCTCGATCTTGAACAGTTGAAACTTGACGGCGTCGCAGCCGGCGTCGGCAGCGGCATCAACAAAAGCCAAGGCCCGCTTGAGGTCTCGGCCGTGATTGGACGAGGCTTCGGCGATGAAGAGGGGAGCGCGTTCCATTCAGTCAAAATTAAGGAGCGTATGGCTAAAAAGCGGTTAACACGCGGGGGGCGAGTTTTATGAGTCATGCCGTATCACCTGCCGAATTTTTGCGCGATGGCCCGCATAATGGCCCGCGCGTAACCCAGGCCAAAGGCCATGACATCATAGACTGCTTTGCCTGCGGCTTCCGTCATGTCTTGCCGCTGCCCGATCCGGCCACACTCGAGCAGGAATATCGTGAAAAATACTACGCCGCTGAAAAGCCCACCTTTATCACCCATGCGCGCGAAGATCAGACCTGGTTCGAGTTGGCGCAGAATGACCGACTGGCGATCTTCGAAAAGCTGGTCGGGGGTGGCCGGCGCCGCCTGCTGGATATTGGTTGCGGTCCAGGTTTTTTTCTCAAAACGGCGCTTTCCCGCGGCTGGAATGCGCACGGCATCGAGCCGTCAAGCCAGGCCGCAGCCCATGCCCGCTCGCTTGGCGCATCGGTCACGGAAGGCTTTTTCAATGATCAGAGCGCTGCCGCGCTGGACCAATTCGATGTCGTCAATCTCACCAATGTTCTCGAGCATGTGCCCGATGCCGCCGCAACACTGAGGCGCGCCGCAAACCTTTTGGCCCCTGGCGGCGTTCTTTGTGTGGGCGTGCCCAATGACTTTTCGCTGCTGCAAATCGCTGCCCGCGGCGCTGTCGAGGTCGGAGAATGGTGGTTGGCGCCTCCCCATCATCTTAATTACTTCGATTTCGAGTCCCTGGAAGGGGCGCTGCTGAAGCTGGAGCTGACATTGGTCGAACGCACCACCAGCTTTCCCATGGAAGCTTTCCTGATGATGGGTGAAAATTATGTCGGCGATCCGGCGCTGGGCCGCGCCTGTCACAGCAAACGCAAGAATTTCGACCTGGCGTTTGAAAAATCCGGGCTGACCCACCTGCGGCGCGACTTCTACAAGGCGATGGCGAAATTGGGTATTGGCCGCGAGGCGGTGGTGATCGCAGTCAAACCGGCCTCATTTGGCCACGCGGTAGGCTAAATAGAGTGGCACGGCCGTTTTTTATCGTCTCCAGCGGCAGAAGCGGCACTGCCATGCTGCATAAAGTGTTCTCCGCCATGTCCGGCGTTACCATGCATCACGAATATGCCGTGCAGATCACCCAGCCATTGGCGGTAAAGCGCTATCTGGGGGCGGTGAATGCGCAGGAAGCGCGCCACGTGTTGGATGAAACCTTCGGCGCCGCTCTTCATCATGCACAAGGCACGCATTGGGGCGATTCTTCCAACAAATTGTCCTGGCTGATCCCCGATCTCGCCGCCCTGTTTCCGGAAGGCCGTTTCGTTCATCTGGTGCGCGATGGCCGCAAGGTGGCGTCGAGCTATTTCCACAAGCTGAGCGCCGAAAATTACGACGACCGGTCAAATGCAGCGCTGCAAGACTGGTATGACGGGACGGGGCCGCTGCCGCCGCCCGAAAAGCCCTATTGGTGGCCGGTACCACGCCGGGGCGACCCGATGGCCGAAACTTTTCGCGGCTTTGATCAATTCCAGCGCATTTGCTGGCATTGGGCGGAAATCAACAAGGTGGCGCTCGAGGCTCTGGCTGCTGTACCCCGCCACCGAACACTGTTCGTGAAACTCGAGGACCTCATCAAATCTCCGGCCGTGTTCAAGGAAATGTCCGATTTTTTGGACTTGCCTTACCGGGAAGCGGATTTTGCCCTCTTCGCCCGGCCGCACAATGTCAATCGGCCGGAAGACCGGCTGCTGGATGCTCGTCAGACGGCACAGTTTGAATCTATCGCCGGCGAGATGATGGCGGCTCTCGGCTATGCCGGCGCGGCGGAGTATGCAGTCGCCTATTAGAGCGGCGTTAACCAATCGCGGACGAACATGGTTACCGGATTCTTCACCGGGCTGGTTCATGTCGGCTATGCACGAGGTTTTGGCCTGCGACTTCTGCCGCAAGGCAGGCCTGGCCGCGGTTTACAAGCCTGACGGTTCGACCCGCGGCCTCACAGTTTATCTCTGTCAGCATTGCGGCCTGGTGCAGAGCGCGCCGCGCATCGCCCGCACGGTGGAGCGGCATGACGCCGCCGTCTCCGGCGGTGCCGACTGGGGCAATGTCCGCTACGGCAAGAGCTTTCGGACCGAGATCGCGCTGGAGGCTGTCGCCCGCCAGAGCGACATGACCACAGCGCTCAAGCTGCTGGATGTCGGTTCCAATCGCGGCAGCTTCGCCAAGGCGTTCCTGTCCGCCGCGCCGAATGCCCACATCACCGCGGTAGAGCCGGACGAGCGTTTCGCCCAATCCTGCGCCGACCTGCATCGCACCGACTTGATTCAAGCACGCATCGAAGCCACGGCGTTGCCGGACGGCCATTTCGATATCGTCCATTCCTGCCACACTATCGAGCATCTGGCGGCGCCCTTCGCGGCGCTGAAGGATCATGCCCGCGTCCTCAAGCCTGGCGGTTTGCTGGTGCTGGATGCTCCCAACATTGCCCTGATCGGCGGGCGGGACATTCTGGAAGAATGGTTCATTGACAAACATCTCTTTCATTTCTCGGCCACCACCTTGGGTCGAATGATCCAAGCCGCCGGTTTTGAAATCTTGCGCGAGCCTGATCCGGCGGACCCCGTCAATCTGCTGTTCGTGGCACGCAAGACCGGCGCCATACCCTTTGCGGTGACCGCCGATCCCATGGAGGTCGGCATCGCCCAAGCCCTGATCCAGCGCTATCAGGCGACGCGGCTGGCCAATCTGGCGGCGCTGCGCCATGCCGCGACCACCATCCGCGCCCTGGCGCCGCGGCGCGTGGCGCTGTGGGGCGCAGGCCGGTTGTTCGACTTGCTGGTGCGCGAAGGCGGTTTTGATCCCCGCACCCTATCGCTTCTGATTGATGCGCATTTGCTAAAACACATGGATGAGCGCCATGGTGTGCGGCTGGCGGCGCCGGAAGCGCTGGCCGACATTGACGCCGTAATCGTGATGTCGCGCATGTTTGCGGATGAAATCGCGCGGGAAGTGAAGATGCGCGTGCCGGGTGCCGAAATCATTCTCTATACAGACCTGCTGGAAAGCGCCAAGGCGCGCAAAGCCGCATGAGGCGAAAATGACTGCATTGCCACACGCCATTCCCAAGAATGGGCCCGCCAACGACATCGCCGAGATCGAGCTTGGTGTCAGTCTGGAAGCGCAACTGGCAGAAGCGGCCCGCAGGGCGCGGATGCATTGTCTGGCCGCCATTTTTCATGCCGGTAGCGGCCATCCCGGCGGCGCCCTTTCCTGTGCCGATATGCTGGCCTGTCTGTATGGCGCCGAAATGAATGTCTGGCCCAGCGGCGCCGACGATCCGTTGCGCGACCGGTTTGTTCTGTCCAAGGGTCATGCGGCCCCGGCATTATACGCGGCGGCGGCGCAGGCCGGTTTTTGCGATCCGAAGGAGGCCCTGACACTGCGCAAGCTGGGCAGCAAGTTTCAGGGCCATCCGCATGTGCTCGATCTGCCTTGGGTCGAAACCTCCACCGGCTCGCTTGGCCAGGGATTCTCGGTCGCCTTGGGGATGGCGCTGGGGCTTAAGCTGCAAAAGAATGATGCCCGGGTTTATACGCTTTTGGGCGACGGCGAATTGCAGGAAGGTGAAGTCTGGGAAGCGGCCATGGCGGCGGCCCATCACCGGTTGGACAATCTCTGTGTCCTGATTGACTACAACAAGCTGCAAAGCGATGCCGCCAATGATAGTATTATGAAGCTCGAACCGCTGGCGGCGAAGTGGAGCGCGTTTGGCTGGGCCGTCACCGAGATTGATGGCCATGACGTTGAGGCGATACTTTCCGCCTTTCGCAATGCCGCCGTCACCACCGGGGCGCCGTCGGTGATCATCGCCCACACCATCAAAGGCAAGGGCGTGCCGATGATGGAGAACGTGCCCGCCTGGCACGGCAGCGTGAAGATGACGCGCGAACAAACCGTTGATGCGCTCACGGCTCTTGGCGCCAGCGCCGGCGAAATCGAGGATCTGCTCAATGTCTAGTCCGGCCCTGATCGGCAGCAGTGGCGATTCGCTGCGCGAAGCTTTCGGCAAGGCGTTGTCCGCTCTGGCGGATGAGTTTCCAAACCTCGTGGTGCTGGACGCTGATATTGCCGGAGGCACCGGTGTGCATCACATTCGCAAATCCCATCCCGGCCGATTTGTCCAGTTTGGCATTGCCGAGCAAAATATGATGGCGGCAGCCGGTGGCATGGCCGCTGTGGGGCTGTTGCCGGTGGTCACCACCTTCGCCGTCTTCTGCCTGCGCGCCATTGAGCAGGCGCGGCTTTCGCTGTGTTATGCCAAACGCAACGCCAAGATTGTGGCGTCGCATCCCGGTCTGGATGTTGGCCCTGACGGGGGCAGCGCTCAGTGCCTGGAAGACCTTGCTGCCTTCCGTGCCATTCCGGGCATGACGGTGATCTCGCCTGCTGATGCCACCGAGACGGCCCTGGCCACCCGTGCCATCCTCGAATTCGGCGGCCCGGTCTATATGCGCACCGGCCGCAGTCCGGCGCCGCACGTCTTTGGCGAAGGTCACAAGTTCGAAATCGGCAAGGGGCAGATTATCCGTGACGGTAGCGACGTGACCCTTATCGCCTGTGGCGCCGAAGTGGCCCGCGCCCTGGCAGCCGCGCAGATGCTGGAGGCGGATGGCATTAGTGCCCGTGTCGTCAACATGGCCACCATCAAGCCGATTGATCGTGAGCTGGTGGCACGGTGCGCCCGCGAGACCGGAGCCATCGTCACGGCGGAAGACCACAATATCCATGGCGGTCTGGGCGGGGCCGTGGCCGAAGCGCTGGCCGCTACCGTGCCGGCGCCGATCGAATTTGTCGGCGTCGCGGACAGTTTTGGTTCCTCCGGCGAACCGGAGGAGTTGGCTTATGCCTATGAGATTGCCGCGCCCTTTATCGCCGCCGCGGCGCGCAAAGTGCTGAAACGAAAGAAATGAGCCGCTTTTCGCTGGCAGGAAAAAACGCGGTCGTCACCGGCGGCAGCCGCGGCTTGGGTGCCGCTATTGCCTTAGGGCTGGGGCACGCCGGCGCCAATGTACTGCTCACCTATCGCGAACGCCATGCCGATGCGGCCGTCATTGTGCGGCAAATCGAAGAAATGGGCCGGCGGGCATGCGCCGTGCAGATGGACGTGGTCAGCCGCGCAAGCGTCGAAGACGCGGCGGAGCAGGCACGTTCCTTCGGCGGCATCTCGATCCTGATAAACAATGCCGGAATCAACAAGCCAACCGACTTCGACCACATCGAAGATACGGATTGGGACCTGGTTCTTGATACCAACCTGAAAGGCCCTTTTATCGTGGCCCAAGTATTTCTGCCCCTGTTAAAACAGGCAGGCGGCGGCGCTATCACCCATATCGGCTCAGTCTCCGGCCAGTATGGCGGGCCGCGCACCGCCCATTATGCCGCTTCCAAAGCCGGTCTGATTTCTCTGGCGCAAGTGATTGCCCGCTTCGGCGCACAATATAACATTCGATCCAATATTTTGGCTGCCGGCTTGATCGCTTCTGAAATGGCCGCGGCCGGCATGGCCAACGCGGCCGTGCAGAAGGCGGCCGAAGCCATCATCCTCAAGCGCATGGGCAGCCCCCGCGAGGTGGCGGACGCGGCGGTGTTCCTTTCCTCCGACGCGGCCAGCTACATCACGGCTCAGACCCTCAACGTCAATGGCGGGCTTTACTTCTGATGGCATCCGGAAAAACCCTGTTGATCGTCTCCGGCGGCATCGAGGCTGCCGAAGCCGCGCGCCGCGCCAAGGAGATGGGCCACACCGTGGTCGTCTCTGATCTCGATCCCAAGGCACCGGGCTTTGCCTTCGCCGATTCCTGCCTGATCGCCGATGTCTATGGTCCGGCTGAGACCGCCGCCGCTGCCGAACGTTATTCCCGGAAAATTCGCAAAATTGACGGCGTGCTTTGCGTTGCCGCCGACGCGCCGGTCACGGCGGCCACCGTGGCGCAGAAGCTGCGCATTCCCGGCTTGCCGGTGCATGTGGCGGAATTGGCTTGTGACAAGTTGGCGATGAAAAAGGCTTTTCGCAGCGCCGGTGTGGCGGTGCCCTGGTTTGCCGAAGTTTCCACCCCACAGGAGTTGCAGCGCATTGCCATCGAACGCGGCCGCGACCTGGTGATAAAGCCGGTGGATTCGCGCGGCTCGCGCGGCGTGCAACGCATTGCGAAGGTGGAGGATTTGGCGGCGGCGTTTATGCTGGCGCGGTCTTATTCCCCCAGCGAGCGGGTGATGGTGGAGCAGTATCTGGAAGGCCCGCAGGTTTCGACCGAAAGTGTGGTGATGGGCGGACGCTGTTTCACGCCAGGCTTCAGCGACCGCAATTACGAATATCTGGAGAGATACGCGCCCTTCTTCATTGAAAATGGCGGCGATTTGCCCAGTCACCTGCCGGTAGATATTCAGGAAAAGGTGCGCGATCTGGTGGCACGCGCCGCCGCGGCCATGGGCGTCAACCACGGCACCGTCAAGGGCGACATCGTCGTGCACCGGGGCGAGCCTTATGTCATTGAATTGGCGGCGCGGCTTTCGGGCGGCTTTTTCTGTACCCGTGAGATACCGCTCAATACCGGCGTGGATTTCATCGGCGCCGCCATCAAGCTGGCCTTGGGCGAACCGGTCAGTGAAGAAGACCTGACGCCAAAATATCAGCATGCCGTGATCCAGCGCTATGCCTTCCCGAAGGCGGGCAAGGTGGTCGCGGTGCGGGGCGAGGAAGCCGCCCGCGCGGTACCCGGCATTGCCGAAGTGGTGGTAACGGCGCGGCCGGGAGACGTGATCCCGCCGGCCGGTGACAAGCGCCCCAGCGCCGCCATGGTTCTGGCCAGCGGCACCACGCGCGAGCTTGCGCTTGCGGCCGCCAATGACGCCCTGGCCTTGATCGAAGTCGAAACGGCATGAACGCGCCTTTCGCCGTTGCTTCTGCCCGCGCAGGTGTGATGGGATTCGCCTTCTTTCACCTGAACCTGGCCTTTTCTTCCATTGAAGAAGAGCGGCGCGGCGAGGTCATTGCCAACTGTTATCACCCGCTGTTGGATCTTTGCGAAAAGCATGGCCCGCTTGGGATAGAGGTCTCCGGTTACACTCTGGAAGAAATCACCACCCGCGATCCGGACTGGGTCGCTCGGGCCCGCGCTCTGATCGCAGCCGGCAAAGTGGAACTGATCGGCTCCGGTTTCAGTCAGATGATCGGGCCGCTAGTCCCGGCCCGCGTCACGCGCGAAAATTTGCGGCTGGGCAATAAAATCTATCAGCGGCTGCTGGGCGTGACGCCGCGCCTGGCGCTGGTGAACGAACAGGCTTATGCCGGCGGCCTGGTGCCCCTTTATCTGGAAGCGGGTTACGACGCCCTCCTGATGGACTGGGAGAACGCCGCCGCCAACCATCCCGCGTGGCCGCAAGCAACCCAATATCTGCCCCATTATGCGCTGGGGCCCGGTGGCGAACGCATCGCCCTGATCTGGAGCAACACCACCCTCTTTCAGCAGATGCAGCGCCTGGCCCATGGCGACACCGATCTGGATACCTATCTTGCCTTCGTTCGGCGAAAGATCATGGATGGGGGCGCCCTCTGTCTTTATGCCAGCGATGCCGAGATTTTTGATTTCCGTCCCGGCCGCTTCCGGACCGAAGAACGCTTGAGTGAAAAGCGCGAATGGGCGCGGATTGAGGCGGCACTGGCAGCCTTGCCCGCGGAAGGCGTGGCGCTGGCGGCGCCGTCTTGCGTATTGTCGCTGCTGGAAATGCCGGGTGCCGGCAAGAGCCTGACATTGGAAAGGCCGGCCTGCCCGGTGCCTGTAAAGAAGCAGCGCAAATACAATCTGGCGCGCTGGGCTGTGACCGGCCGCGACAATACCGCCATCAACGCCGCTTGCCAGCGTATTTATGAGGGGATGCTGCGCGACGAGGCCAAGGCCGACTGGAAAGAACTTTGCTATCTCTGGGCCAGCGATTTTCGTACCCATATCACCGAGACGCGCTGGGCCACCTTTTGCGCGCGCCTGAAGGGGGCGGAAGCGCGCTGGAGTGCGCGCGCTCCAGATTTGCCTGCGGCTTTGACCGGGTCCCCGGTGAGCGAGCGGCACATCGCAATCACGACGCCCGCCTTGACAGCGCGGCTGGACCGGCGGCGCGGGCTGGCGTTATCGAGCCTCCATTTTAGATCCCACGCCCGTCCTGTCCTCGGCAGCCTGCCGCATGGTTTCTTTGACGACATCGCCCTGACAGCAGATTGGTACACCGGCGACAGTGTTTTCGAGGCACCCGGCGAACACAAGCTCACCGATCTGGAATGGTGTGAAGCGCGGCTCCAGACAAAGGCCGATGGCGGCGTGACTGCCGAGGCGCTGATTGAAACGCCCACGGGCGCCATTCGCAAAGTCATGCACTTTGCCGCTGAGGCGCCCCGCGTGGATTTCGACCTGACATTCGACTGGCCGGAATGGAGCAAGGGTGTCCTCAGGCTCGGCCATTTCACCCTGTTGCCGGATGCTTTTGACCAGCCGGATTTGACGTTCTCTACCTGTAATGGCGGTGGGCGCGAGCGGTTTACTCTTGGCGCCGCCCATATCGAGCACGGAGCGCCGGTGTCCTTCCTGGTGTCGTCATCCTATGGCTTTGGCATGAGTGAAGGCTGGGCCGAAATCGGCGACCGTCACACAGGGGTACGGGTGACGGTGGATCGTGCCACTGCGCCGCTTTTGGGAATGCTGACACACCGGCCGTTGACCGGCCGCGACGGCAGGAAAAGTCTGTTCTGCCAGATCCAGCTTTCGGCCCTGGAGCTGGACGATACGCGCAAGCCCTCGGCTTATGTATTGGGCCCACGCCGCTTTCGCTTCTCGGTGGAAGCGATTTGATTGGGCTTGTTTCGGCTGGCATGCAGAGAAGGGCGCGCTGCCCCCCGGCAACGCACCCTTCCTGCAAAAAACCCACCAGAAGAATTTTCCCTTCGCCCCGGGGCAGGCGCCGCATTCTTGCGGTCACCCGGCAACGGTTGGCGTCGGGCGGGAGTTTTGCCTCCCGCCCGATACCGCGGCTACTGGAACAGAGACAGAATGGTCTGCGGCGCCTGATTGGCGATTGACAGCGCCTGGATGCCCAACTGCTGGCGAACCTGCAGAGCCTGCAACCTGGCGCTTTCCTGCGCCATGTTGGCGTCAACCAGATTGCCGATGCCCGATGTCAGGGTGTCGGACAGCTTCTGGGCGAAGGTGCTCTGGATCGAGAACTTCGCGGCGCCGGCCGACAACTTGGCCAGAGCCGAGTTGACGTTGGTGAGCGAGGTCTGGATCGTGGCGATCAGCGTCGAAGCCTTGGCCTGGGTGGAAATCGTGTTGGTGGTCTTCACCGTCACGATGGCACCGGACAAGGTCATCTTCTGCGCCGAAGCCGTGACCCGGCGTGTGCCGTCGGCCGAGGCCAGAGCCGTAACCTGGTTGGTAGAACCGTCCACCAGGTTGAAGCCGTTGAACACCGCGTTCTTGACGATCGTGGTGATCTGGTCACGCAGGGCGACGAAGTTGGCGTTCAGGGCCTGACGGCTCGCCGTGTCGAGCGAGGAGTCGGCGGCCGCAAGCGCCTTGGTCTTCATCTGAATCAGCAGATCCGAAATTGACTGGCCCGCAGACAGGGCGACATCAACCGCGGACGTGCCGTTGCTGAGGGAGTTAAGGACGGACTGATAGCCGGCCACGTTGCCGCGCTGGTTCTGCGCGATGGCGTAGATGGCGCCGTCGTCACGGGCATTGGCCACCTTGAAGCCGCTGCTGACGTGCGACTGGGTGGCACTCAACTGGCCCTGGGTCAGGGTCAGATATTGCAGCGCGGTGGCTGCACCCGTGTTGGTGTTGACGCTAAAATTAGGCATGTTGGTCTCTCCGTTCTGGTATGAAAGAGCGAGCTCTTGGGCTTTTTGCCCACGGGCTACGTTTCAAAGCCTGTGCCGGATTGGTGAAAGGAATCAGCAACCATCGTTTTTGCCAGAGGCGGCAAAATCCTCCCTGGCCAGAATTTTCTGCCGCCCGCGGCCCCCGGCAGGATTTGCCGGGTGCGGCAAATATTGCCGGGTCAACTCGGCAAATAACTCCAGTTTGATTCAAAGGCCACGCAAGAAAGCGTTGTTTTCCGGACTTTTCTTTGCTTCACGGCGGCACAGGCAAAGGTGAACAAAGGTAAAAGAGCGTGGAAGCTTCAGCCCGGCAGCGACGCCGTCGGGCGACCGTCCGCTTAGGCAAAGCCCCGCCTCCCCCTTCGGCGCGCAGCGCCAGAAGGGGGAGGTGGCCGTAGCTGGCGAGCCGAAGGCGCTTAAGCCAGCGAAGGGTGAGGCCCGCCGCCAAGCGGCCGAACGCCAAGCGCCGAAGGCGCGCCGGCCGGATCGGAGGAGGTTCAACAGATAAACAGCCACACAAAGAAAAAAGGGCCGGTCGAAAGACCGGCCCTTTCCCGACAGATGGATCTGAGCTTACCGGAACAGCGACAGAATGACCTGTGGCGCCTGATTGGCGATTGACAGGGCCTGGACGCCGAGCTGCTGGCGGACCTGCAACGACTGCAACTTGGCGCTTTCCTGCGCCATGTTGGCGTCAACCAGATTGCCGATACCCGAAGTCAGGGTGTCGGACAGTTTCTGGGTGAACGTCGCCTGGATCGAGAACTTCGCCGCACCGCTGGACAACTTGGCCAGAGCCGAGTTGACGTTGGAGAGCGAGGTCTGGATCGTTGCGATCAGGGCGGACGCCTTGGTCTGGGTGGAGATCGTTGAGGTGGTCTTCACCGTCACGATTGCACCCGACAGCTTCAGGTTCTGCGCCGAAGTGGTGATGTGGCGCGTTCCGTCAGCCGAGGCCAGGGCGGCGACCTGATTGGTCGAACCGTCCACCAGATTGAAGCCGTTGAAGACGGCGTTTTTCACGATCGTGGAAATCTGATCGCGCAAGGCCGTGAAGTTCGCGTTGAGCGCCTGACGACTCGCCGTGTCGAGCGAGGTGTCGGCGGCGGCCAGCGCCTTCTGCTTCATCTGGATCAGCAGGTCCGAAATTGACTGGCCCGCGGAAAGGGCGACGTCAATGGCGGACGAACCGTTGTTGATGCTGTTGAGAACAGACTGATAACCGGCCACAGCGCCACGCTGGTTCTGGGCAATGGCATAAATCGCGCCATCATCCTTTGCCGACGCAACCTTGAGACCGCTGTTGATGGCAGACTGGGTCTTGTCGAGCTGACCCTGGGTCTGGTTGAGATACTGCAGCGCCACAGCGGCGCCCGTATTGGTGTTGACGCTAAAGGACATGGACTTCTCCGTTCTACTGGTGGGGGAGACGCTTTCTGCGGCTCCTCTGGGCTTTGCCCGCAAGGGACTGTGCAACCGTTATGCCAGGCGATTAACTTCCTAATAGTTTGAATTCACTGTGTTATTTCTTGCGTCGCGGGCGGCGAATTAGGCATGAACTGCCGCAGTGGAAAATTTTTCCCGGCGCGGAAAACAAAAAAGCCGGCGCTGTACGGCGCCGGCTTTCAAAGTAACGGTAGGGCCTCACCCTGCCTGCTGAAGACCCTGCATGATATTGCGATTGATTTCGATCAGAGGATCAAGCGGCGCCTTCTCGCGCGTCACCTGGCGGGAATATTTTGAGACCCACAGCGACAACGAAATGATCTTGGCGCGCACATCCTCGGTCAGGGTGTTGCGGTCGTCCATGCAATCGGCCGCCAGGGTGCGCCAGAGACGGCGATTCCAGTCAATCGCTTCCACCAGGGGCGTGCCGCAGGCATTGGTCTTTTGTGCGTCCAACAAAGCGCCGGTGACCTGGCCGAATAGCCGGTACTCGGTGACGCGAGGGTCCTCGGTCGCGGTTTGCGCGCGTATATAGGCGTTAAGGGACATAGTTCAGACGCTCCTGTTCATAATCGAAAAGCTTGCGGCATGAAATCAAGGCTTTGTAATAGGCGCCCTGGGCGACATCGCGGCTGATCTCGACACAGGCCGCCAGGATTTGGGGATTGGTGAGGGCGCCCATGAACTCGGTCATGCGCAAGGCAAATTCGTTATAGGGCTCGTGGCTGGATTCGCCGTCCAGATACATCATCATGATGGCGAGATAGATGCGGCGGGCCGGGGTTTTGGCCTCTTCCGGCTGCATGATGTCTTTTTCACGCAGCACGCAGGCCTTGTTTTGGATCACCAGCGAAATGCGCTTGTCGCCATTGGCCAGCACGGCGCCGTTGAGCACGAATTTCTCGCCCGGTTTCAAAGACAGTTTCAGCGGCATCAGGCAGCCCCGAAGAATTCCATGCCGACCATAGGCCGATGTTGGTTAACAAAGCCTCTTCGCATTTGTGCGAATTCGTTCACGGACGGTTAAACATAAAAGGCTTTGATCGCGCTGGAATCCTGCCCTCCGAGACCCCGCATGGCCAACGCCCTTCCCCTGCAAAGCATGGACGCGCTTTCCGGCATGGATGCGCGGCTGGAGGCCCTGGACAAGCTGGCGGAGCTGGTGGACGAAGCGGTGGCGGAAAAAAAGCGCCACCGCGCCAATGTTGCGCTGAAGCGCGCCATCCAGATCTGGCGCAAGGGCGATCATGCCGGCGCCGCCCGCTGGGCCTTGCGCGCCACCGAGGAAGACGAAAGCCATTCCAAGGGTTTTCATGTGCTGGCGATGGCGCTTGAAAGAATGGGCCATCTGCACAAGGCGCTGGTGACCTATGAGCGCGCCTTTCAGCTTGACCCGGAAGACCCGGAGCTTTTGATCAATCTGGGCCTTACCGCCTGGAATCTGAAGCTGACGGAAGGCGCGGAAACCATGTTCCGCATTTATATCGCCGCCAAGCCGGATTCGCCCTTGGGCTATAACAATCTGGGCAGTGTGCTGTGCGATCTGGGCAAGCCGGATGATGCCATCGAAGTGTTGAAGTATGCGCTTGAGCGCATGCCGCACGAAACCATTCTGTGGAATGCGCTGGGCACGGTGCTGGCCGAAGAAGGCCGCTCGGACGAGAGCCTGGTCTTTTATGAGGAATCCGTCCGCCTCGCCCCGGACTTCGCCCGCGCCTACCACAATCTGGGCTATGCCTATCAGCATCTGGGCCGGCTGGAAGAGGCGCTGGAGAATTATGACCAGGCCCTGGGGCTGGCGGTTGACCCCACCGAAATCCGCGAAGGCCGCCATTCGCGCAGCATCTGCCTGATCGGTGCCGGCAAGCTGGAGGAAGGTTTCCAGGAATACGAAATCCGCAATGACCAGCGTTTTCGCGCTTATCTGCATCACATCATTGAAGCCCCGCTGTGGCAGGGCGAACCTTTGGCCGGCAAGAAGCTGCTGATGGTGGGCGAGCAGGGGCTGGGCGATGAATTCATGTTCGCCAATATCCTGCCAGATGTGCAGCAGGCGCTGGGCGAAAAGGGAAAATTGCAGATCGCGGTTGACCCGCGCCTGGTGCCGCTGTTCCAGCGCAGTTTTCCAAAGGCCGAAGTCGCCACCTATGACGACAAGACCCTGATTGACAATGACGGCAACAAGGCGCTGCGCCTGGTGCCGTTTGTCGCCGGCGCCAACAAGCCGGATTTCTGGGCGCCGATGGGAACGGCGCTGCAATATTACCGCAAGTCGCTGGCCGATTTTCCCCATGAGCCGTTCCTGACGCCGGACCCGGCGCGAGTGGTGGGGTTTGCAGCGAAACTGGCGGCACTGCCCGGGCGCAAGGTGGGCCTGTGCTGGCGTTCGATGATGCTGGGAGCCAAGCGGGCCAAGTATTTCTCGCCGATCGAGGGCTGGGCGCCGGTGCTGGCGACGCCCGGTGTCAGCTTCGTCAATCTGCAATATGGCGACTGCGCTGAAGAACTGGCGCGCGCCGCTGAGCAGCATGGCGTCACCGTGCACAGCGTCGAGGGGCTGGACCTGAAGGAAGACATTGACGGGGCGGCGGCCCTGTGTGCCGCGCTGGATCTGGTGATCTCTGCCCCCACTGCGGCGGCGGCCATCGCCGGCAGCGTCGGCACCGAGACCTGGTTTGTCACGGCCGGGCGCACCTGGCCGCAACTGGGCACGGCGGAATATCCCTGGTACGCCAGGACGCGCGTGTTCTGGCCGGAAAAATTCGGCGACTGGACGACACTGATGCCGGAGGTTTCCGACGAACTGGAAGTCTTTGCCAGCGGAGCGGAGCGCCGACCGTTGGTGGCCTGAACCGGTCACCGCCGGCCGTGAGGGCTGAAGAAGCCGCGCAAAAGCTGGACCGTTGTTTTGCAATTTTTCTTCACCCTTCCCCCTCCCACCCCCTCGCTGCGCGGAAGTGGATGGGTTCGGGCGGGATCGCCTGGGTGGTCGCACGCTTCAAGCTTCCATCCTTTCATCGCCTGCACCATCGCAGCGGGCATGAAAGGTAGAACGATTTTCGCAAAGGAAAAGAGGTCGAAAAGATTTCCCCGCGCTATCCCCGCGCGGCGTGTTGAAGGGATTGGAAATTTTCTGCGGCTATCCCCCACCCTATCCCTGACGGCAATAGCACCAAAAGGCGGACTCTGATTTAAGCGAAGCGTTCTTGGGATTCGCTAATGGTGGGCGTTGCGAACAAGATCGATAATTAAGCGCCCAACATTCGCGAGTGCGCCGACCGCTTGTACGACGTAAAGCCAAATGGGTTGTCGGGATTTCTTCACTACGGACTCCTGCTTAGGAAAAAGGAATCCGAACAAGAAAGTTAAGCCACTGATTTGAGGCGGCATACAAGAGGGACAAAGGCCGAACAGGGTCGGATTCGTACAAATTTTTTCGATCTTCTCACATCGCCAAGCTACTGTGGCGTATACATAAGTTCGAACATAGGCAGACAGCTTTTGTTATTCAAAGGCTTGCGCTGAACCGGCATCGCCTTGATGCGAGCGCAATCCACCGCCTTAAGGCAAATCCCCCTCTTCCAGGATCAGTTCGAACGGGCGGCCGCGGGAATGGGGCTCCCAGCCGGCGTCCATGGCGAGGCGGATGGCGGCGGCCAGTTTTTCCGGCGTGACTTCGGGCCGTTCGGAGAAGCGGGAATGTTTCGGCTTCTCAAACGGAAATTGCAGGATCAGTTCGCGCCAGGCTTTCAGGGTGCCGTGGCGAGTGAGGGTTTCGTCATGGCGCACGACACTGAGGCGCAAGCCCACATCGCCGTCGGTGGTGCGCGCCATCGGCTCGCTTTTCACCGACCAGCGCAGCTTTTCCCCGGCTACGGTGATGATGCCGCCGATGTCGCGTTTTTTTCCTCGCATGAATGAAATCTCGTTTCCGTATGTGCGCCATCAGGGCCGCAAGCGCCGGTGTTTGTTGCCCTGGATGGGCGGGTCAAGCCCGCCCATGGTGAGTAGAGAAGGTTCGGACTCAACGGGAATTTCTCTAGCATAAATTTGTGGTTTCCCTTCCCTCGCGGCGCTGGCGCGCCACTCGCCGGGGATGACAAGGAGCTATTGCTGCTGTTGTTGCTGCTGTTGCTGCTGTTGTTGCTGTTGCAGATAGAGCCGTTCCGGCATGGAGGGGGTGGGTGGCGTGGCGCTCATGGGGCGGGCGACTTTGAGGAAATCCTCATGGCGCACCGGCGCCGCCGTCGGCTCCAGCGAGACGGCGATGGAAAGCTCGGAGTCGGCGCCGCCCTTGTAGGTGCCGCGGGTGGGCGGCACATCGGCATAATCGCGCCCCACCGCAGCGCGGATATGGCGCTCGCGCGGGGCGATATTGTTGGTGGGATCAAAGCCCACCCAGCCCAGCGAAGGCAGATAGGATTCCACCCAGGCATGGGTGGCATCGGCACGGGAGCGGTCGCGCGATCCCTTGTGATGCAGATAGCCGGAGACATAGCGGGTGGGAATGCCCCAGCCCCGCGCAATGGCGATCATGATATGGGCGAAGTCCTGGCAGACGCCCAGGCGCTGTTCCAGCGCCACCTCAATCGGCGAATGCACTTCGGTGACGCCGCTTTTGTATTCAAAGGAATCATAGATGGTGCGTTGCAAGTGCCGAAGGGCGGTGAGCGGATCGCCCGCCGGCTTTTCCAGGTCGGCGATGGTCATGAAAGAGAGAAGTTCGGGCGAAGGCCGGGCGAATTTGGAATGGCCCAGCATGTCGTAATGATCGTCATGGAGGTTGTAGCTGTTGTAACGGCCCCATTCGAGGGCATCGAGCTTTTCCGGCAGTTCGGGGAAAGCGCCGATCTCGACCACGGCCTGAGCCTCGATGCGCAACTCTTCATGCTCGCGCAGCAGATTGAAGTGATAGACGGCGTTGCCCAGATGATCGGTATAGGCATAGAGCTGGGCGCGGGGGTTGGTGCTGATCTGGAAGCTGCGCAAAGTCTGGGGCCCTTCCGAGCGCGGCTGCATGCGCAATTCCATCACGCTTTCGCGCACCGGGGCGCTGTAGCGGAAGAGGTTCACGTGGCGGATGGAGTAGAACATTTATCCTACCCTCCCCTTGAAGGAGGGTCGAAATTTGAGAGCGCCAAGCGAGCAAATTTCGGGGAGGGGTCTCGTTCGCGGACTCACGAACGCATGGGATGCGTTCGACCCCTCCCCGAATTGCTTCGCAATTCGATGTCGGTACGCTGTCGCTACCTCCACCCTCAAGGGGAGGGTAAAATGCATTGGAGCCATCACAGCACCGTCTCCGCGCCATAAGTTATGTATGAAGAATACAGAGTCTTATGAATCTGTTCGCACTGCCTGGTGATATCGGCGATGAAGCCGGCGATGCCCCCGCTCATCAGGTCATCCACCTGGCCGAAATCCACTGCCGCCTTCAACCGGCCGGCCAGCCGCTCCACCGCGGCGCGGCGCGCCGGCGGCGCGCCGGGCGCCACCCGGGCCAGGGCCTCGGTCATGCGGTCCACCGAGAAGCAGACAGAGTGGGGAAACTCGGCATCAAACAGCAGGAATTCGGCGATCTTCTGCGGCCGGATCGAGGCGGTGTATTGCTTGGTGTAAGGCTCCCAGGCGGTGCAGAATTTCAGCAGCACCAGCCAGTCGAAATATTTCGGCCCCCGCATGCCGTCGCCGGCCTTGCGGAAATGCACGTCCAGCAGGCGGCCGATCAACTGCACCCGTTCAATATGGCGCCCCAGTTCCAGAAAGTACCAGCCCTCGCCATGGCTCAAGGTGGAATAGGTGACGCCTTCCAGGGCGTGCATTTCCTCCAGCGCTTCGCGGAACAGGCGGGCGGGAGTGTGAACCCAGATGGAATCCATCGTCACCGGCGACAGGCGCAAATAAAGCCGGTTGAGATTTTCCCAGACTTCGTTCGACAGCGCCTCGCGCACCTGGCGGGCATTGTCGCGCGCCATGGCCAGCGAATTGACCAGCGCCGCATCATTGTCGCGGTCGAAGGCCAGGCGCTTGGTGATGACGAAGGCATCCTGGTGCGTTACCGGCTGGTCGTCGCCGGTGAGAGCCTCGACCACCCGGGCCCAGGAGGCGGTGGCATCATCGGGCGTCTGCTCGACCATGGATTCCAGCTTCACGGCCAGGAGGCGGGCAGTGTGCTCGGCCCGCTCGATATAACGGGCCATCCAGTAGAGGGAGTCGGCGACGCGGCTTAGCAAGCGGCACCGCCTTTATAGTCATGGCCCGCAAATGCGGGCCATCCAGGTGATACCGCACCAGGCGGTATCGAGAAGAGCGATATTCTTTTCTGCAAAACTGCGCCCCGCTTCAACTGGGTGGCCCGCTCTCCGGCGGGCCATGACAGCGATGGGATATGACCCGCTTTCGCGGGCCATGACACGGAGTGCTGTTGGGCGCCGTGCCTCATTGGCTCAGCACCCAAGTGTCTTTGCTGCCGCCGCCCTGGCTGGAATTCACCACCAGGCTGCCGCGCTTGAGGGCAACGCGGGTGAGCGCCCCGGGCACGATCTTGGTTTCGGCGCCATGCAGGATGAAGGGCCGCAAATCCACATGCCGCGCCTCAACCCCTTTACCGACAAAGGTGGGGGCGGTGGAAAGCTGGATGGTGGGCTGGGCGATGTAATTGTCAGGATCGGCCTTGACCTTCGCAGCAAATTCCTCGCGTTCGGTTTGGGAGGCATGCGGCCCCACCAGCATGCCGTAACCGCCGCTTTCACCCACCGCCTTGACCACCAGCTTGTCGAGATTGGCCAGAACATGGTTCAGCGATTTTTCCTCCCGGCAGAGGAAGGTCTCGACATTGTCGAGGATGGGCTCTTCCGACAGGTAATAGCGGATCAGGCGCGGAACATAGGCATAAACCGCCTTGTCGTCGGCAACGCCGGTGCCAAGCGCATTGGCGATCATTACATTGCCGGCGCGATAGGCGTTGAACAGACCCGGCACGCCCAAAGCGGAATCCTCGCGGAAGATCAGGGGATCAACAAAGTCATCGTCAATGCGGCGATAGATGACGTCAATGCGCTTTAGGCCCGAGGTGGTGCGGGTATAGACGACATTGTCGTTGATCAGCAGGTCGCGCCCTTCCACCAGCTCGACCCCCATCTGGCGGGCGAGGAACGCGTGTTCGAAGTAGGCGCTGTTGAAGACCCCCGGGGTCAGCACGGCGATGGAGACGTCTTCATGGAACGGCGCCAGGGAGCGCAATGTCGCCAGAAGCTCCAGCGGGTACTGCTCGATCGGGCGCACATTCATGGAGCGGAAGACGGCGGGGAAAGCGCGGCGCGCCACATCGCGATTGGCCAGCATGTAGCTGACGCCGGAGGGCACGCGCAGATTGTCTTCCAGCACGACAAAGGCGCCGCTTTCATTGCGGATCAGGTCGCTGCCGCAGATATTGACATAGGCGCCATGGGGCACCGGTAGCCCGCGCATCTCGCGCCGGTAATGCTTGGAGCCGAAAATCATGGCGCGCGGCACCACGCCATCCTTCAGCACCCGCCCATCGCCGTAAATATCGCGCAGGAACATGTTGAGGGCGACAATGCGCTGGGTGAGACCGGCCTCCAGCCGCGCCCATTCCGCGGCGGTGATGATGCGGGGCAGAAGATCGGTGGGGATGATCCGCTCGGTGGCGCGGTTGTCGTTATAGACGGTGAAGGTGATGCCCTGGTGCAGGAAGCTTTGCTCGCAGGCCTGCTGGCGGCGGGACAATTCTTCCAGCGACAGCGTGGAAAGGCGCGAATCCAGCGCGGCATAAGGCGGCCGCACCGCCCCGTCAGCTGCAAACATTTCATCAAAGGCGCGGGCCAGTTCGTAACTGGCGTAAGGCGCATCCCGGCCGGGGCGGGCAAGACGGCCGGGCACGGCGACAATGTCGGGGCCGCCAAAATCCTCGGTGTTGGCAAAGGCCTCCTGCTGCATACGCGAAGAGTGACGTTGCCCCGTCAATTCCGTCAAGGCCGGTCCATCAGCGCCAGCAATGCCTCCTGATTGGGCATGGCGGCGACGCGAATGGCAGCAAAGGTGCCCGCCGGCAGCACCGCAGCGGTGGCGGGGCTGATGCAAAAGGCGGTCACGCTGCCCAACGGCATGCCGGCAGCCTGCTCCAGAAAAATGCGGGCACTGCGGGGGGAAAAGAACAGGGCGGCATCAACAGCGCCGGCGCGCAGGGCTTTGGCCGCGGCATGCGGGAGGGGCAATGCATCAACGGCATAAAGGACTTGCCGCCGCACGGCATAGCCCTTTTCCGTAAGCTCCTCAGCCAAATTGCCGGCGCCGTCTTCGCCGCAGATATGCAGCAGGGGGCCGGCCGCCGGCGCGATCCAGCCCGGTACTGCCGCGGCCAGGGCGCGGGCATCGCCGGCGGCATTTTCGACTTTGGCGAAACCGGCGGCGCGGGCTTCCTGTGTGGTCTGGGGCCCGACAGCGAAAAGCGGAATATCGCGGCGGTCGCTGCGACGGGCAAAGGCCCGTACGCCATTGGCCGAAGTAGCGAGAATGGCGGCGACGCCGGCAAGATCAAGTGGAGGCCCGCCCAGCCACCGGGTTTGCAGCAGGGGAGCGAGGAGCGGCTGATGTCCCGCCGCCGCCAGCTGTGCGGCGATGGTGGCACCATCTTCCTGCGGGCGGGTGATCAGGACGCGCATCAAGACTTTTGCCGCATCTAGAGCATGATCGCAATTATTTGAATTGCGATCATGCTCTAGTTATTTGATTTGTCGCGCAATTTTTCCGAAAACCGTTTCACACTTTTCGGATTGCGCTCTAGGCTTTTGGCGTAAAGGACCGCCCCATGCCAAGCAAGAGTCAAGACAAGAGCTTCACCATTCTGGGCATCGAAACCAGTTGCGATGAGACCGCGGCGGCGGTGATGCGCGGGCATGCGCCGGGGCCCGGCGAAATTCTTTCCAACATCGTCGCCAGCCAGGCCGGCGCCCATGCCCCTTATGGCGGCGTGGTGCCGGAAATCGCCTCGCGCGCCCATCTGGAAATCCTGGATGGGGTGATTGAACGGGCCCTGGACGAGGCGAAGATCACGGCGCGGGACATTGACGGCGTTGCTGCCACCGCCGGCCCCGGCCTGATCGGCGGGGTGATGGTGGGCCTGACCACCGCCAAAGGCGTCGCGCTGGGGCTTGGCAAACCGCTGATTGCCGTCAATCACCTGATGGGCCACGCGCTGACGGCGCGGTTGACGGAAGGAACGGCTTTTCCCTTCCTGCTGCTGCTGGTGTCGGGCGGCCATTGCCAGCTTTTGGGCGTTGGCGGGCTGAACGATTTTCGCCTCTATGGCAGCACCATTGATGACGCGGTGGGTGAAGCCTTTGACAAGGTGGCCAAGCTGCTCGGCCTTGCCTATCCCGGCGGGCCGGAAGTGGAAAAGCTGGCGGCAAAGGGCAACCCCCGCGCCTTTGATCTGCCGCGGCCGCTGGTAAGCGGACATAATGTGCGGCGCAATGCCGACTTTTCCTTCAGTGGCCTCAAGACCGCGGTGCGGCTTCTGGTCGAACGCCAGCCGGTGAAGGTGGAAGATGTCTGCGCCAGCTTTCAGGCGGCGGTGATTGCAATTCTCACCGATCGCACGCAAACAGCGATGCGGATGTTCGAGAAGGATTTTCCGCAAAGTGCGGCGCGGCATCTGGTGGTGGCCGGCGGCGTTGCCGCCAATCGCGCCATCGCGGCGGCGCTGAGCGGGCTTTGCGCCCGCGAGAATTATCGCCTGGCGGTGCCGCCGCCGGCGCTGTGCACCGACAATGCGGCGATGATCGCCTGGGCGGGGCTGGAAAAGCTGGCGGCGGACGGCGGCGATGGGTTGGGGACATCACCGCGCGCCCGCTGGCCGTTGGCCAGCCTTGTTTAATGGGCGGCTATCGCCGCCGGAGGGCCGCTGAGTGCTTAGAAGGCGATGGCCAGGGCCAGCATCAGGACGGCGCCGCTGATCAGGGCCGAGGCGGCGGAAAGAACATTGGAAACCCGCTCGCCGCTGGGAGCCTGGACCGAGGCAAGGGAAATAAGGTTGGACATGAAATGCTCCTGTGAAATGCAACTCTTTGCTGCACCGCAATGTAATCCTCTGATATGGCGTTTCAAGTATGTCTAGTTATGACATTTTTGCATATGTTAACTTCTATGTATTTGATAAACATGGAAGAAATCACAATTTTATGCGCACGTTAACGCGACGTGCAAATGCAGCATGGAAGGGCTGCGAAAGATGAAAATCGCCACCTGGAACATCAATTCGGTGCGCCATCGCATCGCCCTGGTAGCGCGCTTTCTGCGTGAAAAGCAGCCCGATGTGCTGTGCCTACAGGAGACCAAGGTCGAGAACGGCCTGTTTCCCGCCCTGCCCTTTCACAAGCTGGGCTATGTGCACCAGGCCATACATGGCCAGAAGGCCTATCACGGGGTGGCGGTGGTCTCGCGCCTGCCCTTTCGCAAAACCGGGCCGCAGGATTTCTGCCGCGAAGGGCATGCCCGCCATATGGGCGTGACCTTGGCCAATGGCGTGGAGCTGCACAATTTCTATGTACCCGCCGGCGGCGATATTCCCGACCCCGGGGTCAACGCGAAATTCGACCACAAGCTGCACTTTTTGCGGGCGATGGAGCGCTTCTTTGCCAAGCGCAAGTCACGGCGCGACCCGGTGCTGCTGCTGGGCGACCTGAATGTGGCACCGCTGGAATCCGATGTCTGGAGTCACAAACAGTTGCTGGATGTGGTCAGCCACACGCCGGTCGAGACCAAACTGTTCGGCGAGGCCCAGGCGGCATTTGACTGGATTGACGTCACTCGCCGCTTTATCCCGCCGGAGGAAAAAATCTATAGCTGGTGGAGCTACCGCGCCGCCGATTGGGAAGCCTCGGACCGTGGGCGGCGGCTGGATCATGTCTGGGCCAGCCCCGACCTTGCCGGTGCATTGAAGAGCCAGACCATCTTCAAGAAAATGCGGGGCTGGCAGAAAGCGTCAGACCATGTGCCGGTGATGGTGGAACTGGATATCTGAATCCAAAACGCTTCAGAGCAATTAACTCTATACGGAAGCAGTCGCCTCACCCTTCGACAAGCTCAGGGTGAGGAAAATGAAAAATATCCTCATGCTGAGCCTGTCCGCCGTCGCCAAGGCTATGGCGGGTCAGTTCATCTCACCCGTCCACCGAAGCGTGAGCGAAGGCGGATCGAAGCATGAGGAGCGATCGCCGGATCCAAAATCTCTAGACGGGGCGAACGGGCAACCCTGCCGCCGCCAGCGCCGCCTTAGCTTGTACAATGCTGACTTCGCCGAAATGAAAGATGGAGGCGGCCAGCACGGCGCTGGCATGGCCCTTGATGACGCCGTCCACCAGGTCTTCGGCCGAACCGACACCGCCCGATGCGATCACCGGCACCGGCACCGCGTCGGACACCGCGCGCGTCAATTTGAGGTCATAGCCGGATTTGACACCGTCGCGGTCCATGGATGTGAGCAGCACTTCACCGGCGCCGAAGCCCACCAGCTTTCTGGCATGCTCTATCGCATCAATGCCGGTCTCGCGCCGGCCGCCATGAGTATAGATTTCATAGCGACCAGACGGGGCCATTTTGGCGTCAATGGCGGCGACGATGCACTGGCTGCCGAATTTTTCGGCTGCTTCCGCCACAAATTGGGGCCGCGCCACCGCAGCAGTGTTGATCGAAACCTTGTCGGCGCCGGCCAAGAGCAGGCTGCGAATATCGTCCAGCGTGCGCACGCCACCGCCCACCGTCAGGGGCATGAAGCAGACTTCCGCCGTGCGCCGCACCACATCCAGCAAGGTGCCGCGGGCCTCATGGCTGGCGGTGATGTCGAGGAAGCAGAGCTCGTCGGCGCCGGCCCGGTCATAGAGGACGGCCTGTTCCACCGGGTCGCCGGCATCGCGCAGGGATTCGAAATTGATGCCCTTGACGACGCGGCCGTCCTTCACATCCAGACAGGGAATGACGCGGACTTTGAGCATGGAGCGGTTCCAGGAAAAGTGTCTAGCGGTTTTCCGTCCGGAACCGCGACCAAAAAAATTATCGCGCCTTCGCCAGTGCTGCAATGTTCAGCAGGGTGCGGCCGGTGACGGCCTCGGCCGGCACAGAGGTGGTGCGGGAGAGAGCTTCGGCTTCCAGCAGCATGTCCAGCGCGTCGGCCAGCTTTTCGCTGTTCCAGTTGCGGGCCTGGGCCTTGAAACTGTCGGCGCGGGAGAAATGGATGGGCGGAAAGAATTTGCGCATCACCGCGTCAATCGTCTCGCCACGCGCCATGCCTTCCTTGGCCAGCGTCAGGCGCTGAAAATGGCCCATGGCGCCGCGGAGTATCTGCGCAGGCTGGATATCGGCCGCCCATAGTCTTTCCAGTTCCAGGTCGAGCCGGGCGTAATCGCCGCTGCCGGCGGCATCGAAGGCGCTTTCACTGCGGGCCTGGCTTTCATCGCCCATCACGGCGCGGATATCCTCAGGCGTGATCTGCTTCTGTCCATGGGCGTAAAGCGCCAGCTTCTCAAGCTCGCGCCGCGTCACACCGCGGTCATTGCCCAGGCGCGCCACCGCTTCTTCCACTGCGCCCGGCGCCAAGGCGAAGCCCAGGGCGCGCAATTCATCGCGCACGACATCGGCCAGATCGCGGGCGGAATCGGCATAGCAGGCAATGGCGGCGGCGGATGCATCGCCTTCAAACAGTTTGCGCAAGGCCGACGACTTGGCGAGGTCGCCGGCTTCCAGCACCACCAGCGCGTCGCCGGTATGATTTTCCAAAAACGATTCAAACAACTCCGCCAGATCATTGCCGGCGCCGCGGATGCGGATTACCCGCCGCCCGCCCAGCATGGAAATGGCAGCGGCTTCATCGAACAGCCGCGCGGGATCGCCCAGCAGCACCGCTTCGTTCAGGTCCACGGCATTGAAGGGATCAGAAAGATCAGACACCACCGTCTTTAACAGCTTCTCCGCCCGCTCCTGCACCAGGCCGGCATCGGGGCCAAAGACCAGCGCCGCTTCCAGCGCCTTGGGCGGCGCGGCGACAAATTTGTCGGCTTCATGGCTTTTGATGATCATCGGCGCTGACGAAAATAGGCGGCGAGGTCGAGGCGGATATGCTCGGCGATGTCCTGGGCGGCACGCTTGTCGGCATCCTGCTGCGCCATCATGGTGGCATAAGGCGACGAAGTGACATTGTAGGCGGTCAGGCCGGTCTGGCTGCCTTCAGTGATGACCTTGCCGTTCATGTCGGTGAGGGTGAAGTTGGCGGCCAGGGTGTCATTGTAGCGGGTGATGGCGGCATCGCCGCGCAGCGCCACGCCCTGATTGCTTTCGCGCAAGGTGAGGGTGAGACGATAACGCTTGCCGCGCATCTCGCCATTGGAGCCCAGAAGATCAATCAGGGTGTTACGCAGTTCATAGCCGTCGCGCTCCGCCAGCGGCTCGACATAAATGCTGGACAATTGCGGTGACAGGCCGGCGCCATACATGGGATGAAAGCCGCAGGCGGCCATCAGCGCGCAGAGCGCGATGATGAGCACCACCCCGCCTCCCCGTGAGGTCGGATTCAGCAAAAGGTCCAGTGGACCTTTTGCCCGACCGAACGCCCGCGAAGCGGGCCGCGGAAGCAGCTTTATCATGCGACGATATTAACGATACGGCCCGGAACCACGATGATTTTCTTGGGCGGGGCACCACCCAAGGCGCGCTGCACGTCGGCCAACGCCAGCGCGGTGCTTTCTACCTCGGCCGTGCCGGCGCCCTTGGCGATCTGGAAGGTGGCGCGCAGCTTGCCATTGACCTGCACCGGATAGGTGAAGCTGTCGGATTCCAGCAGAGCGGGATCGTGTTTGGGCCACGGCGTTTCCACCACCAGCGCCGTGTGGCCCAAAGCCTGCCAGCAAGTTTCGGCCAGATGCGGCATCATAGGCGCCGACAGCAGCACGAGTGCCTCTAGCGCCTCGCGGCGCACCGCCGGGTTGGCCGCCGCGCCATCCTGAATGGCATTGGCCAGGATGTAGAGTTGGGCAACGGCGCTGTTGAAGCGCAAGCCCTCCAGATGATCGGTGACCGCGGCAATGGCCTTGTGGGTTGCCTGGCGCAGGGTTTTGGACGCGGTGTCATCCGCGGCGGGCGCGCTGCCGGGCGCGGCCAAGCCCTCGGCGTCCGTCACCAGCCGGTGCACGCGCTGGACAAAGCGCCAGCAGCCTTCGGCGCCGGCATCGGTCCATTCAATGTCCCGCTCAGGTGGGGTGTCCGACAGCATGAACCAGCGGATGGTGTCGGCGCCATAATCCTCGATGATGCCTTCCGGCGCGATCACGTTTTTCTTGGACTTGGACATTTTCTCTGACGGACCGACGCTCACTTCCCTGGCGGTGCCGTTGAGATAAGCCTTGCCGTCGCGCTTTTCGATTTCATCCGGCGAAACCCATTCCCCGGCGGCGTTCTTGTAGGTCTCGTGGCAAACCATGCCTTGGGTGAAAAGCCCGGCGAACGGCTCCTTGACGCCCACCAGCCCCAGCCGGTTCAAGGCGCGGGTGAAGAAGCGGGCGTAAAGCAAATGCAAAATGGCGTGCTCAATGCCGCCGATATACTGGTCAACCGCCATCCAGTAATCGGCGGCGGCGCGATTGACGGGCTGCTCGGCCTTGGGATCGCAGAAGCGCAGAAAATACCAGGAGGAGTCGGCGAAGGTATCCAGCGTATCGGTGTCGCGCAGGGCCGGCCCGTTGCATACCGGACAGGTGGTGTTCTTCCAGCTGAGATCGCGGTCCAAGGGATTGCCGGTCTTGGAAAAATCTATCGTCTCCGGCAGCTTGACCGGCAGGGCACTTTCCGGCAACGGCACCATGCCGCATTTGGCGCAATGCACCACCGGAATCGGACAGCCCCAGGGACGCTGGCGCGAGACCAGCCAGTCGCGCAGCCGATAATTCACCGTTCGGGTGCCGATGCCGGCCTTTTCAAGCCGCGCGGCGACTTCATTCTTGGCGTCTTCTACACCGAGGCCATCAAGGAAGCGCGAATTCGCCAGCCGGCCGGGGCCGGTATAAGCCTCATTGCCGACGGCGAAGCTTTTCGGATCAGCGTCTTGCGGCACCACCACCGGCGTCACCGGCAGCCCGTATTTGCGGGCAAAATCCAGATCGCGCTGGTCATGGGCCGGGCAGCCGAAAATGGCGCCGGTGCCGTAACCCATCAGCACGAAATTGGCCACCAGCACGGGCAGCTTCCAGTTGTCGTCGAAAGGGTGGGTGGCGGTGAGACCGGTATCAAAGCCCAGCTTCTCCGCTTTCTCGATTTCCGCTTCCGCCGTGCCGGTCTTGCGGCACTCGGCGATAAAGGCCTGAAGCTTGGGATTGTTCGCCGCCAGTTCCTGGGTCAGGGGATGATCGGGCGACAGCGCCACGAAAGAGGCGCCGAACAGGGTGTCCGGCCGGGTGGTGAAGACATCCAGCTTGCGCGCATCGGATAAGGTGAACTGAAAGCGCAGACCTTCACTGCGGCCGATCCAGTTCTTCTGCATCAGCCGGACTTTCTCCGGCCAGCGATCCAGCGTGTCCAGTGCCTCCAGCAGTTCGGGAGCGAATTCGGTGATCTTGAAGAACCACTGGCTGAGCTTCTTGCGTTCCACCACCGCGCCGGAGCGCCAGCCGCGGCCGTCAATCACCTGTTCGTTGGCCAGCACGGTCTGGTCCACCGGATCCCAGTTCACGTCAGCTTCGCCGCGATAGACAAAGCCGGCGTCGAGAAACTTCAGGAACAGCTTCTGTTGCTGATGATAATATTCCACATCGCAGGTGGCGAATTCTCGCGACCAGTCAATCGTCAGCCCCATCATTTTGAGCTGCTGGCGCATCGCGGCGATGTTTTCATAAGTCCAGTCGCGGGGGCTGACGCCCTTGTCGCGAGCGGCATTTTCCGCCGGCAGGCCGAAGGCGTCCCAGCCCATGGGATGCAGCACATTGTAGCCCTGGGCGCGGCGGAAGCGGGCGATCACGTCACCCATGGTGTAGTTGCGAGTGTGCCCGACATGGATGCGCCCCGAGGGATAAGGGAACATCTCAAGGACATAGGCTTTGGGTTTGTCGGAATGCGCCGGCGTCAGAAAGGACTGTTTTTCGTCCCAGACTTTCTGCCAGTGCTTCTCCGCCTCCTTGGCGTTGTAGCGCGCCATGGGCTGAGCATTCCTATTTGCTGGCCGTGCTCATGGTGGCGAGGCGCAGTTCGCGCGCCTTGGTCAGCACCACATCTTCCAGCTTGTGCGCCGTGTCAGGGTTGGGCTGGGCATCGCTCCAGGCGCCGCCGGTGCGGGTCTGACGAAATACCACCAGCTTGAGGCCATCGGCGCGCAGATTGCGGTCCATGATATAGGCCGTCACCTTCAGCCGCTCATCCGGCGCGGCCGGAGTTGAGTACCAGTCGGTGATGATGACGCCGCCAAAGGGATCGGCCGAGATCAGTGGCAAAGGCGAAAGCGTGTCCAGCGTCGCCTGCCAGAGATAGGTGTTGACCCCCAGCGTCACCCGGCCGGAGGTGCCGGCAATGTTGGTGGGGCTGTCATCCAGATATTTGGAGGCATCATTAGAAGAAGAGCCGCAGCCGGCAAGGATACCGGCGCACAGCAGAACAGGCAGAATTCGCATCGGCTCGACTTAACCCTTACTTCTGACCGGCCTTGCCGGATGGCGCCCCGCCTGACGGGCTTATAGCGGCGGGGCGAGCCCTTCGCAACGGCACCGCCCTTGCGCCGCCGGGGCAGGATCGGCTTATTTTGGAAGGACTTACAGGAGGCAGGACAGTTGCGCGGGCGAAAGGCAATGATGGTGCTGGCACTGCTGGCGCCCATGATGGCGGCCAAGGGCCAGACCCTGGAGCCGTTGACCCTACCCCTGGGCAATGCCGAACTTTCCGTCGGCGGGGCGGCCCGGGCCGCCCTGTTCCGCGCCGACCAGCCCGGCTCGGCCGCCGATATCGCCGGCGTCGCTAAGCTGATCGCCCGGTTGCAGCAGACCGATGACACCGGCCTGACCCTCAGCCTCAACACGACCTTGGCCGTGCATGACCGGCTTTCTTTCGGCCGCTATGACGGCGATCTTCTGGAAAAACTTTATGGCGAAGCCCGCACCGGCCTGGGCGTGGTGCGGCTGGGGCTGGTGGACGGCGCCAGCGCCGCGTTGGCGGTGGCGGGGCCGGTGGCGGATACGGCGGTATCGCTGAACGATCCATCCGTCACCTTCTTCCGCGACAAGAATGGCAACGCCATCGCCAATATTTTCACCTTGCGCACGCCGGGCGGTCCTTCCTCGAACTACGCCAAGCTGGTTTACGAAAGCCCCGACCTTTCCAGCCTGCTTGGCATGGGTGTGCGGCTGTCGCTCTCCTTCGCGCCCAGCGAAGGCAAGAATGTGCTGCCGTTTCTCGCCGCGGGACCGAAAGTCGCCGGGCGCCAGGCGGACATGTGGGAAGGCGCGCTGCGCTATGACAGTGATTTCGGACCGTTAAGTGTTTCTGCGTATGGCGGTGCCTCGTTCGGACGGGGCGAACATAAGCTTCCGGGACAAGAAGGCGTCAGCGATTATGCCGCCGGTCTGCGCGGCGATTATGCGGTGAACCAGACGCTGACCTTGTCGCTGGGCGCCGCTTTTCATTCTTCCAACGCCTATGGCTTTGACATCAACCGCGCCTATGACGGGGCTGCCACCCGCATCGTCCATGTCAGCGGCGGCGCCACCTATTACGGCTGGAGTGCGTCACTGGAATATGGGAGCGGCGTTGCCGGCGGGGTTGCCGGCAATGCGCGGCTGGGCCTGAATGGTACGGAAGCTCAAATCGCCCATAGCTTCAGTGACAGTGTGCTGGCGTCGGTCGGCTGGCAGCACCTGATCTATAATCGTGACAAGGGCAGTTTTTATGACGGCTCCCGGCGCCTGTCGCTGGATGCGCTGTTTGTGCATCTCAGTCTTCGCACCCGCCCTATTTAATCAAGGCGGTTATGGCAGCGATGCCGGCAAAAGACGGCGGCAGCCGCCTGGCATTGCGGGCTGTGACGCCGCCCAGGGCGTAAACCGGCACCGGGGAAGCAGCCGCGATGAAGGCGGCCCGCAGGGGCGTCAGCGCCGCCGCGCCGGGATGGCTGGCGGTGGGAAAAACCGGCGAAAGAAAGGCGGCGTCCACCTGCGACAGCATCATCAGGGCGCGCAAGGAATGGGCCGAAGCGGTGATGATCCAGTCGGGATGGCGGGCGCGCCAATGAGCCGCCTCACCGGCGCGGTGTTCGGGCAGATGAAGGCCGTCGGCGCCTTGGGCCAAGTTCGCGTCGCCTGCCACCAGAAGCTTGAGCGGCAGTGAAGACAGGGTGTCGAGCAAGGTTGCGCGCTGGCTTGCATCGCGGCTGCGGATGATCACAGCGCCGCCGGCGGGTAACCGGCGCGCGGCGGAGAGCCAGTCATGGCCGCTGTCGTCGGTAAAAAGAACAAGAGGCATGGCCGCATTGAGGCGCCTTTGCTGCCTTGCTAGTTTCAGAGCTGACATGAGCATTCCGGAAAATCTGGCTGCCATTCTGGCCCGCATCGCCGCGGCGCGAAAGGCCGCGATCAACCCTGCGCCCGCCACGCATCTGGTGGCGGTGTCCAAGACCATAAGCGAGGCCGGCATTCGGCAAGCCCTGGCAGCGGGGCAACGCCGCTTTGGCGAAAACCGGGTGCAGGAGGCGGCCGCCAAGTATCCCGCGCTGAAGGCAGATTATCCGGACCTGGAATTGCACCTGATCGGTCCGTTGCAGACCAACAAGGTCAAGGAAGCGATGTCGCTGTTCGACGTAATTGAAACCCTGGACCGAGTGAAGCTGGCCGATGCCTTGGCGACGGAGCGCAACAAGGGGGCGAAATGTCCTCGACTGTTCATTCAGGTCAACACCGGCGAAGAGGCGCAGAAGGCCGGGGTGCTGCCCGCCGATCTCGATGCGCTGATCGCCCATGCCCGCGCGCTGGCATTGCCGGTGGAAGGGCTGATGTGCATTCCGCCCCTTGATGATGACGCTGCGCCGCATTTCGCCTTTCTGCTGAAGCGTGCGCGGGACTTGGGACTTTCGCAACTTAGCATGGGAATGAGCGGAGACTTCGAACTGGCGATCCGTTTCGGCGCCACCCATGTGCGGGTGGGAACGGCGATTTTTGGCGCGCGCGACTACGCGACCACCACCGCATCGCCCGGCTGAAGCTGTTCCAGGGCCGCCAGCAGGTCAGCAAAGGCCAAGGCAACACAGCCATGGGTGTTGGAATAATCCGGCCGTGCAACATGCAGAAAAATGGCACTGCCGTTGCCCGGCACCACCGGATCGTCATTGTAACCCAGCACCCCCACCAGATCGTAGAGCCCATCATCGCGCCACATTTTCTCGGCGCTGTTGCGATAGGGAAGCGAGACCAGGCGGTTGTAATTGGCGTCATGCGGCGCGTCGCACCAGCCGTCATCCGGTTCGATGGCCCGCAAGGGCAGCTTCACGTTGGGTTTGGCGACGCGGTCAGCGCGATAAAGAATCTCGCGCACGGCAAAGCGTCCCCGTGGCGTGATGCCGTCACCTTCGCGCCCCTTGACGGCGATGCCGCCCGGCCCGATGGCGGCAAGGCGGGCGCCGGCACCCCAATCCAGCACGGCATGGTCGCCGCGCATCGCAACATGCAAATCCATTCGCCCCCCTCTGTCCGCCTCGCGGCCGCTTCGCGGCCTGCCAGCGGACGGTCGGCCAACTTGGTCGTTGGCCTCCACCCCTCGCCTGTTGCTTTCGCAACGCGGGGGGAGAGAGCCTGAGTCAGGCTGAACTATTGCATGAAAGGAGAGGTTTGCGTGAGCCCCTGGCTGCGGCGATAAGCATACATGGCGCGCGCCGCCAGGTCATTATCCACCCCCTTGGCCGCCAGGGCATTGCCGAAGGCCAGGACATCGGCGCCATCAGCCGGCGTCGCCGGTTTGGCCGGTGTGTTGGCTGCTGTGTTGGCCGCCACCTGGACCGGCGCTGTGTGGTGACCAAGGCCCAACGTGTCTTCGGCAAAACCGAGCACCGTCGAACCGAAATCCTTGCCCGTCACCGCTTCAAAGGCGCTGTCGGCAATGGAACCAACCGCGCCCCACAGCCCGCCATAAAGAGCATCGCCCGCGATCTTCTCCACCGTGCCCATCTGGTCGCCGGTGATGGCGCGATAAAGCGTACCGATCACCGGCAGATGCTGCAGCGGATTGACGATATCGAGCAGATCGTGAAGCACGGCATGGAAGGAGAAGCCGCCGCTGTCGGCCTGTGCCGCCGGTGCGGCGGCAGATGCCGTCTGGGCAACGCGCAGCGCTTGCGTGTTGGCGGCCATCTGCAGGAAGGTCGGCATGGACATCAGGTGTTGCCAAGCAAGCGGCGCGCCACGGCGAAGCACTAGGATTTGCGCGGGTTTTCCTGGCGCCGCCCGGGCGCGCCCGGCAAAAATTGCCGCCGCCCGCGGGGCCGACTAGAATCGCAACATGCGCCCCAAAGCTCTTCTGATCGCCGCGCCCGGCATTTTCCGCGACCAGCTCGCCCTGCAACTGGCGGGGAGAGAAGCCGGCGATGTCGCCGTCGCCGCCAGCCTTGATGAAGCGCGCGCCCTGATCGCGGAATCCTTCTTTGCTTTTGCCGTGATTGATCAGGCCCTGCCGGATGGCGGCGATGGCGCGGTGGTGGCGAAAGTGTTGGAGGAAGAAGGCTTCAGCGCCCCAATCCTGCTGCTGACGGCGGCGGAGACGGCCGACATTGGCGATGGGCTGGCGCGCCTTGCCAAGCCGTTCCGCATCACCGCTTTGCTGCAGGCGCTGGGACAGTTGTTGGCCCATCCCGGCGGCGACGCCCCGTTTCGCATCGGGCCTTACGACTTTCATCCCTCCGCCAAACTCTTGGTGGATGGCGAACGCAAGATCCGGCTGACGGAGAAGGAAACTGATATTTTGCGCTATCTGCGCACCGCCACCGGCATTGTGCCGCGCCAGACCTTGCTGGGCGAGGTCTGGGGCTATGGCCCGCAGGTTGCCACCCATACCCTGGAAACCCATATTTACCGGCTGCGCAAGAAGATCGAGGCCGACCCGGACTCACCGATTTTGCTGACGGAAGACGGGGGTTACAGGTTGTGTGGCTAAACCTATTCTTTAACGGGCGTTAACCACTCCCGTCTCAGATTGCCGGGATGGCGAAACCCGCCCCCAAAAAACCTAGCGGACCGCCCGCCGGCAAGCGAGGTGGCAGCCATGGTGGCGACGACGCTCCGCCGCCAAAACAGCTACGCGGCCGCAAGCGCAGTTGGCCCTTTATCGTGGTGATGTTCGCCATCTGGGGGCTTATCTTTGGCGCGGTCATCTTCTCGCATTTCATTTCCGGCCTGCCGGATGTGCGCAATCTGATGAAGCAGGGTCCCTCCCAGGATGTCACCATCCTGGATGACCGTGGCCGGCTGATCGCGCGGCGGGGTCTGACTCAAGGGGAGATGATTGCGGTGGCGGATTTGCCGGATTATGTCCCCAATGCCTTTATCGCGATAGAAGACCGCCGCTTCCGCTCGCATTTCGGCATTGACCCGATGGGGCTTTCGCGCGCCGCCATTCGCAACATGTTGACGGGCCATGTGGTGCAGGGCGGTTCGACCCTGACCCAGCAACTGGCCAAGAACTTGTTCCTGTCGCCCAGCCGCACGTTTGAACGCAAGCTGCAGGAAGCGGCTTTGGCCGTCTATCTGGAGAGCCGCTACAGCAAGGACCAGATTCTGGGACTTTATCTCAACAAGGTATATTTCGGCGGCGGAGTCTATGGCATCGAAGCGGCGGCGGAAAAGTTCTTCGGCAAACACGCGAGCGAACTGGGGCTGACCGAAGCGGCGATGCTGGCCGGCAGCGTTAAGGCGCCGGCAAAGTACAATCCTCTCGCCGATGCCGACGCCAGCCAGCAACGGGCGCAGGTCGTTCTGAAGGCAATGGAAAGCGCCGGCTTCATTGACCAGGAGACGCGGGCCGCCGCAGCCCAGACGCGGCCGCGGGTGATGCGGGCCAGCGCCACGCCGGGCTCCGGCTATTTCGCGGACTGGGTGATTTCCCAATTGAACAGCGTGATCGGCACCAGCCCGGAGCCGGTGGTGGTGGAAACCAGCTTTGACCTTCAAACCCAAAGCCTGGCGGAAGCAGCGCTGCAACGCGGCCTGTCGCGCGACGGTGAAAAGCTGCATGCCGGCCAGGGGGCGCTGGTGGCGATGACGCCGGACGGGGCGGTGCGCGCCATGGTTGGGGGGCGCTCCTATGCCGCCTCCAGCTTTAATCGCGCCAGTGATGCTGTGCGTCAGCCCGGCAGCGCCTTCAAACCCTTTGTCTATCTCACCGCCTTTGAGCACGGCCGCGCCCCTGACGATGTGATGCATGACGGTCCCGTCACCATCGGCACCTGGACCCCGGCCGATTTCGAAGACGAATACCAGGGCGACATGCCGCTGGTGAAGGCCTTTGCAGTGTCGTCCAACTCCATCGCCGCGCAATTGACCGAGGAAGTGGGCGCGCGCGCTGTCGCCGCCACGGCACGGCGGCTGGGCGTGACCTCGCCCCTGGACGCGGTGGCCTCGCTGGCGCTGGGGACTTCGGGCGTCACACCGCTGGAACTGACCGGCGCCTATGCCGTCTTTGCCAATGGCGGAGAGGCCGTGGCGCCGTTCGGCATTGTGAAAGTCCGCACCATGTCGGGCAAACTTCTTTATCAGCGACCGGCGCGCAAACAAGAGGCGGTGATCAGCCCGGAGAATGAAGCCGCCATGACCCGTCTGATGCATGAAACCGTGGCCAGCGGCACCGGTAAGGCGGCCGCGCTGGGCGAGCGTCCCGTCGCAGGCAAGACCGGCACCACCCAGGACTTCCATGACGCCTGGTTCATCGGCTTTACCGCCGATCTGGTGTGCGGTGTGTGGATCGGCAATGACGATTCCGCCCCCATGAAGCACGCCACCGGCGGCGGCCTGCCGGCGCATGTCTTTCAGGAGTTCTTGAGCGGGGCGGAACAGAATCTTCCCTTGCGGCCGCTGGCCGGCGCCGCCATCGCCGCCAACCTGCCGGAAGTCACCGATGCGCCCGCACCTGTTGCCAAGGCGCCGGAAAAGCCGGGCACCATCGAGTCTATCCTGAATGGATTGTTCGGCGGCTGAGCTTCAGGATTGATGGGCGCCCGGCGCGAAGCTACCATCCCATCTCGCGCCATATCCCAAGGAACCACTGATGCGCAGCGAGCGCGCCATATTTGTAGGATTGGCGCGCGACTGCGCTCATGTACTGCCTTCTGTGCTGGACAATCTCAGCCGCCGGGCGAGCCTCTTTGCGCAAAGCGCCTTTCTTTTCCTTGAGAATGATTCCGGGGATGCGACGCGGGCGATGCTGGAGGATTGGTGCCGCGGCCAACCCCGGGCGGCGGTTCTGGCGCCACAGAGTCCGATCGCAAGAAATCCGCAACGTACCGTTCGCCTGGCCGCCCTTCGCAACCAGTTGATCGAGACGGTGCGGGCGCAATTTGCCGATTTCGACCTGCTGGTGGTGCTTGATTGCGACGAGGTCAACGCCAAGCCGGTCACCGATCTTACAGACTTTTCGCGCGCCGTGACTTTCCTGCTCGCTGACGACAGCCGCGCCGCCGTATTCGGCAACAGTCAGGGTACCTATTACGATATGTGGGCGCTGCGCCATCCGGAACACTGCCCCAATGACATCTGGGAAGCGGTCATGGATCATGCCATCGTTCACAAGGTCAGCGACCAGCAAGCATTCGATGCGGTTTTTGCCCCTCGCATCTTCAACCTCGCGCCCGACGCATCGCCGATGGAAGTGGATTCGGCCTTTGGCGGCCTTGGCATCTACCGGCTCGACCGCGTGCTGGCCAACACCGCATATTATGAAGGCTACAAGATCAAGACCGTTGCGGGACGCGATATCGGCTGGCAGCAATGCGAGCATGTTTCCTTTCATGCCGGACTGCGGACACAGGGTGGCCGACTATTCGTGCTGCCCTGGCTGGTGATTGCAACCTCCGGTGAAGCCAGGTCTGTGGCGTCGGCTTGGCGGCACCTTGGATTTGATCTTGCCGATCTGGCAGTGGTGACGGAGCCTGCAAGCCGCAATGACCCCTGTCCCTGCGGGTCCGGCAAGCGCTACAAACACTGCCACGGGAGTTTATTCTGACCTGGTTGCGAGCCTACGCCTTGTAGCGCTGCAAATTCTTGCCGTGGGTGCGCAGCCAGGCCTGGGCGGCTTTGAACTCCGGATGCAGCTTTTCCACCAGCTTCCAGAAGCGCGGACCGTGATTCATTTCCCTCAGATGCGCCACTTCATGGGCCACGACATAGTCGCGCACGGCATCGGGCGCGAAAATCAGCCGCCAGGAAAAAGACAGCGCCCGCGACGTGGAGCAGGAGCCCCAGCGGCTGGCCGTATCGCGCATGGTGATGCGGGACGGCGTCACGCCGATCAGGGCGCCATGAGCCAGCGCTTTGGCTTCGCACAGGCCGCGCGCTTCACGCTTGAGAAAATCCAGAATGCGGCGGGAGGCATGTTCGGCGCGGCCTGTCACCCAGATCACTTGCGTATTGGCATCGCGCCACACCGGAGCAGGGCCCTTGCTGCTGCTGTGGCGCACTTCGTGGGAAATGCCGCGGAAGGGCAGTTTGACGCCGGCGGCCAGTGTCACCGGGCCCGGGACCCGCGCCCGCTGGCGCGCGATCCAGTCCTGCTCGCCGCGGGCAAAATCCAGCGCATGCTTGAGGCCGCGGCGCGAGGGCGCCACCACCGTCACTTCGCCGGTGGCGGGATGGACCTTGACGATGATACGGCGCGCCCGCGGGTTGAGACGCAGCTTCACTTCCACCGGCGCGCCGTCAATCGCCAGGTGCAGCACTTCGCCGGCCGGCGCAGCGCGCTGTTTTCCCCCATCTCGCTTTTCATGCGGCTTGGCCTTAGGCTTGTTGCGAAACAGGGACATCATGTCAGAACGACCACGCTTTCATCTGGCATTTCCGGTGCGCGATCTTGCCGAAGCCCGCGCTTTTTACGGCGATCTGCTTGGCTGCCCGGAAGGACGCTCGAGCGCCGAATGGGTGGACTTTGATTTCTTCGGCCATCAGATCGTGGCGCATTTAAGCCCGAACGAAGCCGGACACAAAGAACATAATCATGTTGACGGCGAGGAAGTTCCTGTTCGCCATTTCGGCGCAATCCTTTCCATGACCGCGTGGAAGGAACTGGCTAACAAGCTGACGGATGTGGGCACGCGCTTCATCATCGCACCACAGATTCGTTTTCAGGGCCTGCCCGGCGAACAGGCGACCTTCTTTTTTCTCGACCCTTCCGGCAATGCGCTGGAGTTCAAGGCTTTCCATGACGACTCAGCAATCTTTGCGCGCTGATTATGTGGCGATTGCGCTGGGCGCCTTTTCGCTGGCGCTGATTCTGGGCGCGCTGGGCTTTCAGTATTTGGGGGGAATGCAGCCCTGCGAGATGTGCCATTGGCAGCGCTGGCCGCATATCGCCGCGGCAATGGTCGGGCTTCTGGGCGGCGGTTTCCTGCCGCGACGCCATGGCGCGCCGGTGGTGATGGTGACGATCCTGTTGGTGGCAAGTTCCGGATTGATCGGGCTTTATCATACCGGCGTGCAGTATCATTTGATTGGCGGCCCGGCTGCCTGCACGGTTGATCATCCGTATGTGTTGGGCAGCAATATGCCGGTCGAAGCGCGCTGCGATATTCCCGTCTATGTGCTGGGGCTGGTGTTTCCGGCCTGGAACGCGATTTTGTCATTCGGGGCGGTGGCGGCGGCGATAATTCTGCTGGCGCGGGGCGGCGATGACACGAAAGCCTAAGCCCACCGCGCCAGGCGGCGCCCTCGATACCGAAGCGATGATCCGGGTGGATCATGCCGGCGAATATGGCGCGGTGCGCATCTATCAGGGCCAGTTGGCGGTGCTGAAAAAGGGTGCGGCCGCCGACACCATCCGCCACATGGCCGAGCAGGAAGAACGCCACCTGAAAACATTCGACCGGTTGGTGAACGAACGCAAGGTGCGGCCCACGGCGCTGGAGCCGGTATGGCGGGTGGCCGGCTTTGCGCTGGGCGCCGCCACCGCCCTGATGGGCGAGAAGGCGGCCTTTGCCTGCACCGCCGCGGTCGAGGAAGTAATTGACGAACATTATGCCGGCCAGGTCGTTGCCCTGGCAGGCAGGGACGAGGCCCTGAAGGCGACCGTGGAAGATTTCCGCGCCGATGAAGCCGCCCATCGCAACACCGCGGTGGAAAATGGCGCGGAACAGGCGCCTGGCTATCGGCTGCTTAGTGAGGCGATCAAGGCGGGCTGCCGGGTGGCGATCAAGCTGTCTGAGCGTATCTAAGGGCGCGGTCTTTTTGCGTCGTGCGTTCGTCGGCCGTGCTCACGTATGCTGGATACGCTCCGCGCGTTGGCACGCTGGTGCTACCAACCCTGCTCACGCCGCAAAAATCCTCGCGCCGTTACGGTTCTAGTTCTGAGTCCCAATAAAGATAATCCGCCCAGGACTCGTGCAGATAATTCGGCGGAAACTTGCGGCCGTGCTCGCGCAATTCCATGACCGTGGGCGAATGCGGCCGATGGCGGGGATACATCTTCGCCTGCGCCGGCAGGAGGCCGCCCTTGGCCAGATTGCAGGGGCTGCAGGCGGTGACGACATTGTCCCATGTGGTGCGGCCGCCGCGGGAGCGCGGAACCACATGATCGAAGGTCAGTTCTTCCTCGGCGCCGCAATACTGGCACTCGAACTCGTCGCGCAGAAAGACATTGAAGCGGGTGAAGGCAGGATGACGAGCGGGGCGGATATAGGTCTTGAGCGACACCACGGACGGCAGCCGCATGGAGAAGCGGGCGGAGCGCACTTCCCGGTCATATTCCTCCAGGATGTGCACCCGCTCCAGAAAGACGGCCTTGATGGTATCCTGCCAGCACCAGAGCGAAAGTGGATAATAGCTGAGGGGCCGGTAATCAGCATTCAGCACCAGCGCCGGGCAGGCACTTGATGTCACGCTGGGCGCTAACACGGACCGTATCCTGTGAAGACAGCTCTCCCTTGCCGCCAAATCTAGTAAGAGATTCGCGCAACACTCAAGCGCATTCTTGCAACAGCTTTGTTACCCCAGGGGGACGATAATATTGCGCAGGAATTGCGCCCCCAGCTCCAGGCTTTCCGGATCAATGCCATGGGCGGTGTTGCGGGCCAGGTGCCAGTCAATCTGCGCCCCCACCTGCCGGAGCGCGCCCGCCGCCAGAAACAGCATTTGCGGCGGCACCACCTGATCGCTGTCGCCATGGCTGAGAAAGACCGGCGGATAGGCCCCGCCCGGCGCTGGCATGGGTATTCGGCCGGCCAAGAGGCCGGAATAAGACAGGATGGCCAGCGGCGGCACCTTGCGGTGAAGGCCGATATGCAGCGCCATCATGGCGCCCTGGCTGAAGCCCAGCAGCGCCAGATTTTCGGGATTCAGCTTGTGGGCCGCCAGTTCAGCATCAATCGCCGCATCCAGGCCCGGAGCGGCCGCTTCGACACCGCGCTCGGTTTCCTCCGGGTTGAGGTCGGTCAGGGCGAACCACTGAAAGCCTGGACTGCCGGGCGCCGGCTCTGGGCCGTTGGGCGCGAAAAAGGCGGCATCGGGAAAACGCGCCTGCCAGACCTTGCCCAGCGAGATCAGGTCATTGCCGTCAGCGCCATAGCCATGGACCAGAACGATAAGCTGGCGGGCGGTGCCGCCCAGGGGCGAAAGGCGCGGACCATCAAGCTGGGACAAAGACATTCGGCCTCTGGGCATTTAGTTTCGGGCCATGATTGTCACACGGTTTGCGCCAAGTCCAACCGGCCTGCTGCATCTGGGCCATGCCTTCGCGGCCATCACCGCAGCGGAGAGCAGCGATGACTTTCTGCTTCGGATCGAAGACCTGGACGCCGGTCGCAGCCGCGACGAATTCGTCGAAGCCATCTATCGCGATCTGAAATGGCTGGGACTTTCCTGGGATGAGCCGGTACTGCGCCAGTCGCGCCGCAGCGAGGCCTATGCGGCTGCCCTGGCGCGGCTAACGGAGATGGGCGTTACCTATCGCTGCGTTTGCAGTCGCAAGGAAATCGCTGAGGAGATCGCGCGGGCGGGGGAGGCACAGCATGGACCGGAGGGCCCGCTCTATCCCGGCACCTGCCGGCATCTGACCGAAGTGCCGCCCGAGAAGCCGCATGTCATCCGGCTGAATGTGGCCAAGGCGGCGGCGCTGACAGGCTCGCTTACCTTTACCGAGCAGGGCATGATCGTAGCCGTTGATCCTTTGCGCTTCGGCGACATTGTGCTGGCGCGCAAGGACCTGCCGGCCGCTTATCATCTTGCCGTGGTGTTGGATGACGCTTTTCAGAATGTGACCCTGGTGACGCGCGGCGAAGATCTGCTGCCCGCCACGCATCCGCAGCGGCTGTTGCAGGCGTTGCTGGGGCTACCTGAGCCGGCTTACGCCCATCACCGACTGGTGCTGGATGAAAACGGGAAGAAGTTTTCCAAGCGCGATCACGCCGTCACGCTGGCGGCGCTGCGCGACAGCGGCGCCACACCGGCGGACGTGCGGGCAATGCTGGAGATGTGATGGCCCTTCCTCAGCCAGCGCCGACCAGCATCAATCAGCCGCAGCTTCCGCCCTTCGGCGCGCCATGCTAGGAGCGGGGCATGAACGAGCACGTCTTGGACCGTCTCTTTGCCACCGTTGCGGCCCGCAAGGGCGGCGATACCGGTACTTCGTACACAGCCCAATTGTTGGCGGCTGGAGTGGAAAAGTGCGCCAAGAAATTCGGCGAGGAAGCGGTGGAAGCGGCCATCGCCGCCGTGTCGCGCGATCCCAAGGCGCTCGCCGCCGAATCCGCGGATGTGCTTTATCACCTTCTGGTGCTGTGGGCCGCGGCCGGCATCACGCCGGAGGATGTCTATGCGGCGCTCAAGGCGCGCGAAGGTCAGTCCGGTCTTCAGGAAAAGGCGTCACGCGCGCCTTGATTCTCTTTGGTCGCGCGGCAAAAAAGTAGAGCAGTTTAATCTGCGGAGAGAAGCGAGCGCCTCACCCTTCGACAAGCTCAGGGTGAGGCAATAAATAAAATCCTCATGCTCAGCCTGTCGAAGCATGAGGGCGCGATCGAAGCTCGACGCAAAATGCTCCAGCGGCAGAAGGTTCAACCCTTCTCGGCTTCTTCCTCGGCCAGGCTCTTGACCAGATCCAGCACCCTTTTGCGCACCTTGGGCTCCTTGATCTTCATAAAGGCCAGGCTGAGCTGCATGCCTTCGCCGGAGGAAACAAATTCCATGATCGGCGGCGCGCTCTCCTCGGTTTGGCGCGAAGGGCCCGAAGCCTCGACCCCTTCGAAGAAATAATTGATCGGCACCGTCAGGATGCGGGAGATCTCGAACAATCGTCCGGCGCCGATGCGGTTGACGCCCTTTTCGTATTTCTGCACCTGCTGAAAGGTGAGGCCGAGCAAATCGCCCAGCCGTTCCTGGCTCATGCCAATCAGCATCCGCCGGATGCGGACGCGATTTCCCACGTGCACATCAACGGCACTCGCCTGTTTTTTCGGCACCAGAACACACTCCTGGACGGGAAGCACGCACCCGCATGGCTGGAAACTTAGCGGCAAGACGCATCAAAGCGAAATAAAATCTCTTATCAAAAGGTCAGGTCCGCCGTGCCGCCAACGCCGCCGAAACCATCATGAAAATCAGCAACACAAAAAAGCCTAAATTGCCCAACGTTTCAAACAATGTGGGATTTTCTGCCGCCGGCAGGGCCATATCCAGCACCCCCATCTGGTTAAGCCCGCGTTTGCCGATTATGCGCCCCTTGGCGTCAATTACGGCGCTGATGCCAGTATTGGCGGCGCGGGCCATGGGCACGCCTTCCTCGATAGTCCGCATTTGCGCGGTCAAAAGATGCTGGGCAGGGCCCGCCCAGGGACCGAACCAGGAATCATCGGTGACATTGACGAACCAGCCAGGGCGGCCTTCCGGCGATAGGACTTCGCCGGGAAAGGTATCTTCATAGCAAATCAGTGGGGTTAGCGGCGGTGCGCCCGGCACGGCATAGCGATGCAAGCCATTGCCGGCGGTTGCAGGAACAAGACCCGTCAACTGGGCGATGCCCAGCGCATTCATCAGGCGCGGATAGGGGACATATTCACCGAAAGGCACCAGGTGTGTCTTGTCATAGACACCCAAAAGCGCACCGCCCGGCTCAAACAGATAAAGGCTGTTAAACCAGACGATGCGCTGGCGCGTGACCGCGCCGATGCGCATTGCGCCCGTCATCAAGACCGAACCTTGCGACGTCAGGCGGGCGATGTCGTTCATCGCGTCCGGCGTGCGCGCCAGCGCATCACCCGCCGCCGCTTCGGGCCAGATGATATGGGTGGGGTGGCCGGGACTCTTGCTGAGGTCCATAAGCCGCTGCCAGTTGCGGGCACGATAAGCACCGCCCATTTCCCGCTGCGGCACATCCGGCTGCACCAGCCGCAGCGAAACGCCTGGCACCGTCAAAGACGGCGTCGCCAGCCGCAGCGCCCCCCAGCCCCACAGGCCGGCAAACAGAAGCAGCATCAGGCCTGGCAGCAGCAGGCGTCGTCGTGCCCCTTCCCCAGGTAAGAGTTCGGCCAGCGATACACCCAGCAGGATTGTCAGAAGGGAAAGGCCATAGGCGCCGATCAGCGCGGCGCCTTGCATCACAGCCAGCGAAGCGCCCCAACCATAGGCTGGCAGATTCCAGGGAAAGCCGGTCAGAACATGACCGCGCAGCCATTCCGCCCCCCCATAGCCCGCCGCCAACAGCAGCAGGCGCGCCGCCCCGGCACCCCGAACCAGCATTGCGGGAAGAACGCCGAGCGCGCCGAACAGACCAAGCCCCGCCGGCAACAAAGTGAGGGCAAAGGGCAATTGCCAGAGATGCTGGGCAGGATCCACCATGAAGGGATAGACGATCCAGTGCATGCCGGTGAGAAACTGCCCGAAGGCGAAAGCCCAACCGGTGGCAGCGGCCGCCCGCCAGCGATGCGGCGCCTCCGCCGCGCCATCCAGCAACAGCGCCAATCCGGCGAACCCCAACAGCAAGGCGGGAAAGAAACCGATCGGCGCAAAGGCGGTGGCGGAGAATGCGCCCAATACCATGGCACAGATAAAGCGCTGCCAGCCCGCAAGGCCGCGCAGCCCGTCGCCGAGGCGGATCAAAAGATTCAAGTGACGATATCCGCGCGCGGCGGACGGATGCGCAAGCGGCGCACACGGCGGGGATCAGCTTCCAGCACTTCGAAGGTGAAGCCGGCGGGACCTTCAACAATTTCCCCTCGCTGCGGCACCCGGCCCAGATGCGTCACCACCAGCCCGCCCAAACTGTCTATTTCTTCCAGCTCGGCCGGCAGGGTGAGGTCATAGCCGGTCTGTTCGGCAAAATCCTCCAGTTCAAGCCGGGCATCGGCAATATAGCTGTCGCCCTCTTTCTTGAGCGCGATGGCTTCTTCGTCATGCTCATCGGCGATGTCGCCCACAATTTCCTCGATGATGTCCTCGATGGAAACCAGCCCGTCGGTGCCGCCATATTCATCAATCACCAGCGCCAAATGGGTGTGGCTGGTCTGCATTTTCAAAAGCAGGTCCAGCGCCCGCATCGAGGGCGGCACAAACAGGATGGGACGGCGCAAGCCGGCGATGGGAACCTCCGGCAGACGATAGCCGCCGCCCGGCGCATCCTGCAGCAATGCCAGCACATCTTTCACATGCACCAGGCCGGTGGGATCGTCGAGGGTCTCGCGGTACATGGGCAGGCGCGAATGCTGGGCTTCGCGAAACAGCCGCACCAACTCGTTCATCGGCACGCTTTCATCCACCGCAATGATGGCGGCGCGTGGCACCATCACGTCCTTCAGTCGCAATTCGCCGAACTTGAGCAAATTGGCCAGCATCACCCGCTCGGCGTCCGAGAGGGCCGGCGACTGGCGTTCGCTTTCCTCAATCACTTCTTCCAGGCTTTCGCGCATGGCGGCCTGCTCGGCGCGCTGGGCGGAAAAGGCGCGCAGCATTTTTTTCCACAGCGAGGAGTCGCCTTCGTTGCTCATCGCGCATCCCTGTAAGGATTGGCTACGCCCAGCCTGGCCAGGATTTTCGTTTCCAGCGACTCCATCACCTTGGCATCGCGATCGGTCAGATGATCATACCCCGCCATATGCAGCACGCCATGCACCACCAGGTGCCGGGCGTGATCGGCAAAAGTTTTCCTCGCCGCCAAGGCTTCCTTTTTCGTCACGCCATAAGCCAGGGCCACATCACCGGCATACGCCGCGTCTTTCGCGGGGAAAGACAGAACATTGGTCGGCTTGTTCTTGCCGCGGAAGTCATGGTTGAGCGTCTTCAGCCGCGCGTTGTCCGCTAAGAGGATGGTGAGGTGGCGCTTTGCCGGCAGCTTGGCCGCCCGGCGCGCCGCTTCAGCGGCCGCCTTCAGCTTGGGCAGCAGGCCAGGATGGCCGCGCCAGGCGCTCTCCTCCACCACCAGGGTAATTGGCTCCTCCGTCACTGTTAGTGACCCGATTTTTTATTATAAGCGGCAACGATACGCCCGACGAGGGGATGGCGCACCACATCGGCTTCGGAAAAGCGGGCAATGCCAACACCTTCCACCCCTTCCAGAATTGCCAGTGCCTCGTCCAAGCCTTCGGCGCGGCCGCCGGGCAGATCGCTTTGGGTCCTGTCGCCGGTGATTACCATCTGGGAGTCTTCGCCAAGGCGCGTGAGCGCCATCTTCATCTGGGCGCTGGTGGCGTTCTGGGCTTCGTCCAGAATGACGAAAGCCCGCGAAAGGGTGCGGCCGCGCATGAAGGCCAGCGGCGCCACTTCGATGACGCCCTGATCGCGCAGCCGCGCCGCCTTGTCGCCTAAAACGTCGAACAGCGCGTCATGCAAGGGCCGCAGATAGGGATCAATCTTTTCATTGAGATCGCCGGGCAAAAAGCCCAGCCGCTCGCCCGCCTCAATGGCGGGACGCGACAGAATGATGCGCTCGATGCGCCGCTCCTGCAGCAGATGGGCGCCGAAGGCAGCGGCAAGATAGGTCTTGCCGGTGCCGGCAGGGCCGATGCCGAAGACCAGCGGATTGGCACGCATCAGATCGAGATAGGCGGCCTGGGCCGGACTGCGGGGGCGGGTGACGCGGCCTGAGGACGTGCGGATGGCGCCGGGCGCGGCGGCGCGGCCGGCTTCGGTAAAGCGAAGCTCGGCATCCACTTCCGCCATGGTGATGTTCTCGCCCGCTTCCAGCCGGGCATAGAGCGATTTGAGGATCGCCGCCGCCCGTTCGCGGGCCGTCCCTTCCACCGCCACCAGATTGCCGCGGCTGGTGATGCGGACGTTCAGGACCTGTTCCAGCCGGGCGAAATTCTTTTCGTGGGCGCCGCCCAGCGCCGCCAGCAGCTTGTTGCCGGGAAACTCCAAGGTGGTCTGCGCCTTCTTCGCGCTCAAACCAGCGCGCCTTTCAGCGAATTGGCCGTGCGGCGCTCCACTCGCACCTTGCCCAGGCGCCCGATCATGCTGGCGTCGGCTTTGGCGTGAACCGGGTGGAGCCAGGGCGAGCGGCCGACCAATTGGCCCGCTTCCCGCCCCGGCTTTTCAAACAGGACCTCCAGGGTTTGTCCAAGCTGGGCATCGTTGAAGGCGTCCTGCTGTTCCAAAAGCAGCCTTTGCAGGGCCTGCAAGCGTTCGTCCTTCACTTTTTCCGAAATCTGCTTCTGTGCCGCGGCAGCCGGCGTGCCGGGGCGTTTGGAGTATTTGAAGGAAAAGGTCTGGGCAAACTTTACCTGGCGGACCAATTCCATGGTCGCTTCAAAGTCGGCGTCGCTTTCGCCGGGAAATCCCACAATGAAATCAGACGACAGGGCAATATCCGGCCGGGCATCGCGGATGCGCTCGATGGTCCGCAAATAGTCTTCGGCCCGGTGCTGGCGGTTCATCGCTGCCAGCACGGTATCAGAGCCGGATTGCACCGGCAGATGCAGGAAAGGCATCAGCTTTTCATTGTCGCGATGGGCGTCGATAAGATCGGCAGTCATATCGCGGGGATGGCTGGTGGTATAGCGGATGCGGGCCAGCCTCTCGATCCTGGCCAGGGCTTCGCACAAACGCGCCAGCGACCAGATCTTGCCGTTGGCGTCATGGCCTCGATAAGCATTGACGTTCTGACCCAGCAGCACGATTTCGCGCGCGCCACCATCCACCAGCGCCTTTGCCTCGGCGAGCAACGCTTCAGGCGCCCGCGAATGTTCGGGCCCCCTTGTGTACGGCACGACACAGAAGGTGCAGAACTTGTCACAACCTTCCTGAACCGTGAGAAAAGCACTGACGCCGCTTGTCTGGGCCTGCGGCAGCGCATCAAACTTCTCCAACGCCGGAAAATCGGTTTGGAGTGCCTTGCCGCCGGCGCGGGATATCTTGGCGATCATTTCCGGCAGGCGGTGATAGCTCTGCGGCCCCACCAAAAGATCAATCACCGGCGCCCGCTTCAGCATCAACTCGCCTTCGGCCTGGGCGACGCAGCCGGCGACGGCGACCAGCATGTCCTTCTTATCTTGCTTCAGGGCGCGCAACGTGCCCAATTCGGAATAAACCTTCTCTGCCGCCTTTTCGCGGATATGGCAGGTGTTGAGCACCACCATGTCGGCCTCTTCCGGCCCTGTCGCGGCGCCATAACCCAAGGGTGCCAAAAGATCGGCGATGCGCGCCGAGTCATAGGCGTTCATCTGGCAGCCATAGGTTTTGACAAAAAGCTTTTTCATGGGCGGCGGTTTTAGAGACTTCATGCCCGTCCTGCCAGAGCACGGCTCAAACCTGCTTGAATCTGTTGCCGCGCCTGGGCTGCCAGTTCCTTCCGGCTCATTTGATCGAGCGTGGCCGGCGGGTGGAACTCTACCGTCACGTCCAGCGGGCCTGCCATCAGCGCTTCCCAAAGATGGGGCACCATTTCCATGTCGCCGAACCAGGCAAAGAAAGGCCGCATCTCGCGCCCCATCGGCATGCCTTGGCAGCCGGTGAAGGCAGCGGAAACAGGCTGCACCGTGACATGACGGCCATCGGCGCGCCGGGCTTCGGCAGCGCCCAAGAGGGCGCTCTTGAAGGGTCCGACCCGGTTGCCGTCATAAGAAGTCCCTTCCGGGAACAGCAGCAGGCATTCGCCGGCGGCGAGACGGGCGCCGATTTCTTCCGCCACGGCGCCGGTCTGATGACGGCGGTCGCGGGCAACAAAGACGGTGCGCTGCAGCCGCGCCAAAGTGCCAAACAAAGGCCAGCGCGCAATCTCGGCCTTGGCAACAAAGCAAAGCGGCGTCGCCGCCGAAAACAGCACGATATCCAGCCAACTGGTATGATTGGCCAGCAGCAGAACGCCTTCGCCGGTGACCGGCGCGCCGATCACCCGCAGTTTCAGGCCGAACAACTTTGCCACCCAGCCATGGTAGCGGCCGGGAAAGCGCCGTGCCGCATCGGGGCAAAAGCGCAGCAACAGCGCCTGCCAGGGCATGCAGGCCAAGGTCAGCAGCAGAAATAGGGCAATGATGACGCCGGCCCTCAGCCGCGCAATCGCGGGAAAGACGGGCGGCAGCTCAGACAGACCGCTTGCCCTTGGGGACGCCATAGAGCTCAAGCCGGTGGTCTATCAGTTCAAAGCCCAGTTCCTCGGCAACGCGGCGCTGCAGCTTCTCGATATCCTCATTGCGGAATTCGATCACGCTGCCGCTCTGCACGTCTATCAGGTGGTCGTGATGGTTTTCCGGCACCTCTTCATAGCGCGAGCGGCCATCGCGGAAATCATGCCGTTCCAGAATGCCGGCATCCTCGAACAACTTGACGGTTCGATAGACCGTGGCGATGGAGATATGCGGATCAATCGCCGCGGCGCGGCGGTAAAGCTCTTCGGCATCGGGATGATCCATGGCATCCGACAGCACCCGGGCGATCACCCGGCGCTGCTCGGTCATGCGCAGACCCTTGTCAACACAGAGCTTTTCAATACGGGTCACGCCGCCGGGTCCTTGGGCAAACAGGGCCGGCACGTTAGGCCATATCCCGGGCAAGCGGAAGCGCCGCCTTCAGCACCAGCGCATCCCCTCCATGCCGGGGGCCGGCATAGTAGTCTTTGCGGGTCCCTACGGTCTGAAAACCAAGGCCGCGATAAAGCGCCAATGCCGGCACATTGTCGGTGCCCACTTCTAAAAATAGTGATTGTGCACCCAGCGTCGCGGCATGGCGCGCCGCGGCCCGGACCAGGCCACGGCCCAAGCCCCGCCCCCGGGCCGAAGGCTTCACAGCCAGGGTGAGAATTTCCGCCTCGCCGCCGGCGGCACGGGCCAGCACGAAACCTGACGGCGCCGCGAAAGCAAAAACGCCGGGACCGGCCAGCAAGTCTTTCAATGCACTTTCATCCCAAGGTTTTGCAAAGGCGCTGGCATGCAGCGCCGCCAGATCACCGGTGGCGCCCTTGAACAGCGTTACCAACTCTTGACCGCCCGGCAGCTTGGCATCAGGGGCGCGCAGATAAAGTGGCGCCGGCGGCACATCGGGCGCGGGCCGCGTGGCGGCGAGATTTGCTGCAAACAGGGCGTCGGGCTGTCGGATAGCGGAGAGAATGAAGTCTTCGTTGAGTTTTTCTTTTGCCGCCGGGGCGCCGGTGCCAGCCAGCGCGCAAGGTCCAAAGGCGCGGATGGCTTCGATGGCATCGGCAAAAGCCAGTACCCGCGGCGCAGTCGCCGTGCCGGCGTCCAACAGGGAGAGATAGGCTTCGCCGCGGCGGGCATCATGCAGCACCGCCGCGCGCGTCACGCCGGTTTCCGCTGCGGCCGCAGCGGCCATCGCTTCCAGGCTGGTGATGCCAAGCAGCGGTTTCTTCAGCGAAAGTCTAAGCCCGCGCATGAACGCCAGACCAACGCGCTGACCGGTAAAGGTGCCAGGTCCCACCGTGACTGCCAGCCGGTCCAGGGCCGCAAAATCATGGCCCTGCATGGCGTCCTGCACCATCGGTGCCAGCGCTTCAGCATGGCCGCGCTCCATTGCCTGCCAGCGATGGGCAAGAACAGTGCCGCCGTCCAGCAGCGCCGCCGAACAGGCGCCCAGGCAAGTATCAACGCCCAATATCAACACTAGAGAATCTTGCAGGCTTCGTCGAAGGAGAGGCGGGCGGCACGCGGACGCAAGCCTTCGCGGTCGCCATAACCCAGATTGCAAAGAAAGTAGGATTTGATCTGCGTGCCGGCGAAGAACTCCTTGTCAACGCCGTCGCGGTCGAAGCCCGACATCGGTCCGCAATCCAGCCCCAGCGCCCGCGCCGCGAGCATGAAATAGCCGCCCTGCAGCCCGGCACTGCGCGTCGCCATCATTTCGGTTCGCTGAGGATCGCGGCGCAACTTCTCGCCGAATTCCACAAATTGCGGCGCCAGCAAGGCAAAGGTATCCGGAAAGTTCAAATCATAGCCGACAATGACAGTGGCAGGCGCGGCCATGGTCTGTTTGCGGTTGCCCGCGTCGAGCAACGGTTGCAGCCGCGCCTTCGCCTCGGGCGAAACCACAAAATGAAAGCGCGCCGGCGTGATGTTGGCTTCGGTAGGGCCCCAGCGCATCAGGTCATAAATTGCCATCAGCAGCGAAGGGGTGACCGGCTTGTCACGCCATTTGCGCAAGGTGCGCGCCTCGCGGAAAAGCTGGTCCAGCGCGGCATCGCCGAGAGCGTGATCGAAATGAATATCCGGCAGGTCCATCACACCGCTTCGACTGCGGTTACTTCCGGCACATAATGGCGCAGCATGTTCTCGATGCCGTTCTTCAGCGTCATGGTCGAGGAAGGACAACCGGCGCAGGAGCCTTGGAGGTGTAGCGAGACGATGCCGGTGCCGCCGTCAAAGCCCTTGAAGATGATGTCGCCGCCATCCTGCGCCACGGCGGGGCGGACCCGGGTCTCGATCAACTCCTTGATCTGCTCCACCACTTCGGCGTCTTCGGCATCATAGCTTTCGCCCTCATCCTCGCTTTCTCCCGCACTGGCGGTCAGCAGCGGCAGGCCCCGGGTGAAATGCTCCATCACCGCGCCAAGAATGGCCGGTTTCAAATGCTTCCAGTCGCCGTCCCGCTTGGTCACGGAAATGAAATCGGCGCCGAAAAACACCCGCGAGACTTCGGGAATGGTGAACAGCGCCGCGGCCAGGGGCGAACGGCCGGCCGTTTCGGCGCTGGGAAAATCGGCCACGGCGCCTTCGCCCATCACTTGGCGGCCGGGCAGGAACTTCAAGGTGGCGGGATTGGGGGTGGACTCGGTCTGGATGAACATGGGGGAGGGCCGCAGATTGCTACCGGTAAATGGACCCAAGACGGGGTGGGTTCAAGCGCCCGTTTTCCATCCGGGTATAATTTGACATTTTTATTTATATCCTGGTAAAAGAACAAAAGTACCCGGATATAAATATGCCGTATGTGACCTTCCTCGACAAAAAGCGCTTGGGTGGCGGGCCGCTCGCCGTCGCCAAATATCATGCGCTGATGAATCCGGGCGCTCTGATTTTCGGCCCGGACGGGAAGGTGATTGATATAGACCCTGCCGGCGCCCTCATCCGCGATCCGGACGGCAAGGTCGTGGATATTGATTCCACCAAACTGCCTTCGGAGATGGCCGGCGCTTTGGTCCGGGATCACACCGGCAGGGTGGTGGACATTGATCCCATGAAGCTGCCCGGCACCACTGTTCTTTATGACGCCCGCAACCCCGGTAGCCGGGGGCCGGGGCGCCCCAAATTGGGCGTCACGGCGCGGGAAGTGACGCTGCTGCCGCGGCACTGGGAATGGCTGGCGGCCCAGCCGGGCGGCGCTTCGGTGGCGCTGCGCAAGCTGGTGGAGGCGGCCAGCCGCGATCCCAAGGCGGCGCGCAACCAGGCGCGCGATGCCGCCTATCGCTTTGCCTCGGCCATGGCCGGCAATGAGCCGGGTTTTGAGGAAGCGATGCGAGCGCTGTATGCCGGCAAGCGCAAGAAATTCCGCCGCCAGATTGAAGCCTGGCCGCCGGATGTGCGGGCGCATCTGGAAAAAATGGCGGCACCGGTTTTCAGCGACGACGAAGGTTAGTTGATGGTCGCGCGGCCTAACGGCTCCGCTTCGCTCCGCCTGGGCCGTCGCTCCTAAAAGTCCGAAGCGATGCCTTTGCGCTCCCAGTCGCCATAGCGGGTGGGTTCAGGCCCTTTGGGTCCGCCCAATTCCGGCGGCAGTTTAGTCGCATGTTCATCGGCGCGGCGCTGCGCAGCTTCGGCGCTCGCGCGCTTGCCGGCCTGTTCGATGCGCACGGCAATCTCCGCCTTATTCTTCTCGTCTTGACTGGACATATTCCGATCTTACATCGGGAGCATCGGCCAGCAAAAGTGGAAACGGTTTTGCGTCAGGCCGTGCGACCCTTAAAAGGGTCTTAAGCAGAGGAACCGATGAACACGCTGAAAACCGGCATCCTGATGTCCCTTTTGATGGGGCTGTTTCTGGTGGTGGGTGCCGTGGTCGGCGGCCAGGCCGGCATGCTGATCGCCTTCGTGATGGCGGCGGGGATGAACCTGTTCGCCTACTGGAATTCAGACCGCATGCTGCTTTCCATGTATGGGGCGCGGCAGGTGGATGAAGCCAGCGCGCCGGAGCTTTATCGCCTGGTGCAGCGGCTGGCTGAGGGGGCGCATTTGCCCATGCCCAAGGTCTTCGTCTCGGACAATCCGCAGCCGAATGCTTTTGCCACCGGCCGCAATCCTGAGCATGCCGCTGTCTGCGTCACCGAGGGCTTGCTGGCGCGGACCAGTCCGCAAGAATTGGCGGGTGTCCTGGCGCATGAGCTTGGCCATGTGCGCAACCGCGATACCTTGACCATGACCATTGTGGCGGTGATGGCGGGCGCCATCGGCATGCTGGCCAATTTTGCTTTCTTCATGGGCGGCGGCCGCGACCGCAACAATCCTTTGGGATTGGTCGGCGTGCTGCTGGTAACGCTGCTGGCACCCTTTGCCGCCATGCTGGTGCAGATGGCGATCAGCCGCTCACGCGAATATGAAGCCGACCGCGCCGGCGCCGAAATTACCGGCCGTCCGTTATGGCTGGCCGGCGCACTGGAAAAGATCGAGCGGGCCGCGCGCGGCACCGAAAACCCGGAAGCTGACGCCAATCCCGCCACGGCGCACATGTTTATCGTCAATCCGCTGCATGGCGGCATTGGGGGCCTTTTTGCCAGCCACCCGCCGACGGAAGAACGCATTGCCCGCCTGCGCGCCATGGCCGGCGGCGCCGGTGTGGCGCTGCCGGAAGATGTTGAGAGCGTTCCGGAAATAACTTCTAAACGCGGTCCTTGGGGGTGAGGAGCGGTTCGCCGCAGGCGAACGGAATGGTCCGGTGGACCATTCCGAGTGACGAACGCCGCGAGCTTGGGCGAGCGGCCGGAGAGCTGGTTGCCGCTAGGCGCCGTGCTGATTAAACACCCCTATGGCCGTTGACGGACTTCCTGCCCGAAAAGCTGCTTTGTCGCTTCTTTCCGGCGTGCTGACACGGCGCAAGCCGCTGGATGCTGATCTGCCGCAACTAAAAGCGCTGCCGCCGCGCGATGCCGCTTTCGCCCGCGCCCTGGCCAGCCAGACCTTGCGCCATCTGGGGGCGCTGGAGCATGCGCTGCGCGGCTTCCTGTCCAAGCCGCTCAGCCAACACAAATCCGGCGCGGCGATGGAGATATTGCTGCTGGGCGCCTGTGAACTCTTGGTGCTGAAAACACCGGCCCACGCGGCAGTGGATGCCGCCAACCGGCTGGCAGCGTCCGACAGCAAGGCGGTGCATTTCAAGCCGCTGATCAATGCCGTGCTGCGCAAGGTGGCGAACGTGGCGCTGCCCGAAGATGCGGCGCGGCTTTCCACCCCCGATTGGCTTTGGCAGCGTTGGACGGCGCAATATGGCGACGAGACCGCGCAACGCATTGCGCAGGCACACCTGCGGAGCGTTCGCGCGAGCGAGAGCGACCAAAATAGAGGAGCGCCGCTGGACATCACCTTGCGCGCTGACGGCGTAGCGCATCCGCAAAGCGCGCCACTGTTCGGGCTTTCCCGCCGGGTGATCCAGGACGGCCGCGTGGAAGATTTGCCAGGCTTCAGCGACGGCCAATGGTGGGTGCAGGATGTGGCGGCCGCACTGCCGGCGCTGCTCTTGGGCGATGTAAGAGGAAAAGAAGTGATTGATCTATGCGCGGCGCCGGGCGGCAAGACGTTGCAGCTTGCATCCGCGGGGGCACATGTGACGGCGGTGGAAAAGCATGCCGCCCGGATGCAGCGGGTGCGGGAAAACCTGGCGCGCACCGGCCTGACTGCGACGCTGGCGGAAAGTGACGCGCGCGACTTTGAGGGCAGGGCTGCGCTGGTGCTGATTGATGCGCCCTGCACCGCCACCGGCACCATCAGGCGCCATCCCGAACTGCCCTGGATCAAGGGTGCCGCCGATGTGACTGTGATGGCGGCACTGGCTTACGAGATATTGGAAGCAGGCGCCCGCATGGTGATGCCGTGCGGACGACTGGTTTTTGCCGTCTGTTCGCTGGAGCGCGAGGAAGGGGAAGAGCAGATTGCTGCCTTCTTGTCGTCGCATCCGGAGTTCGCCCGCGATCCGATTCAAGCGCAGGAGGTTTTCGGCCATGCCGACTGGCTGACGCCGGAGGGCGATCTGCGCACCCTGCCCTTCATGCTCGAAGGTGGCATGGATGGCTTTTTTGCCGCGCGGTTGAAGAAGCTTTAGCTCTCCTGTCATGGCCCACCACCCCGGTCCGCGCGAAGCGCGGCCGGAGTGTAAACTCCGTGTGGGCCATCAGGTGAGATAGACTCTATTTTTGAAAATTGAACGTCGTCATCTGGATGGCCCGCATTCGCGGGCCATGACAACAGAGTTTGGGGCTGACCGGTCTAAAGCCGCCCCAACGCATAGGCAATGGCGAGATAGACCTTGCCGGTGTCGGCCGACAGCAGCGTGGAGATCAGCAGCCCGTCGGGATCGCCTTGGCGCGCCTTGTCCAGCAGGGCCTCGAACTCGTTCAGATAGGTGTCGGCGGCGGCATGGAAGCGCTCATCGTCACGATAGAGCGCGGTGATGCGGTCCACCGCGTTTCCATCAATGGTCTCGGCCAGGCGGCGGGCAAAGATGGCGCGGTCGCCAGCGAGATAGGATTTCCATTCCCCGTCAGTCGGCTCGCTGGGGGCCAGCGCCGACAAATCCAGCGCCATGTCCGCCAGCGCCGTTTCCAGCGCCGCCAGCGCCTGGGCATTGGAAGGCCTTAGCGCCCGCGGCTCGTCGCTTTCCACCGCCGCCAGCAATTGCTTCATTTCCCAATTGGGCGGTGTGCCCGCCTGACGGGGCTTGCGCTGGGTCAGGCGCCGCGCCAGGCCTTTGAGGCCGTCCTCTTCCGGCGCCCCTTCGCGCATCGGTGTCGTATTGATGGTTTGCGGCGGCTCCGGCTGAGGTTTGCGGCCCCGGGCATGCAGCGCCGACATGGTGCGGGCGGAAAGATCAAGAATCTGCTCGGTCTCGCCCTGCACCACCAAGCGCACACGGCGGGCTTCGTCCTGCGCCAGACCCGGCAGGCGGATCAGATGGCGCTCCAGATCTTCCGAGGATTTGGCCAGGGTGGTGCGGATCTTGTTCGCCTCGGCGGCAAGCTCGCCGGCCACGCGCAGCAGCCGCTCACATTCGCCCATCGCCTCGCCCACCAGGGAATGGGCATCGGTCCGCGCTTGCGCGGCGCTCTGGGCGATGAGATCACGCGCGCCTTCGCCGGCGTCCTTGAGGCCGTTCATCAAATTGGCGAGCAGGGCGTTGGCGGTGTCGGCGGCGTCTTTCAGCTTTTCCGCCTCGCGGGCGAAGTTGCCGGTGAGAGTGGAGGCGCGCGCCGCCGCATTGGCCATCAGCATTTCCAGATGGCGCTGGGCATCGCCGGTGACGTCCTCGAACTTGCCGGCTTCGCTGCGCACCGCGGCGACGGCGTTTTCCATGCCGGCCTGCTGGCGCGCCAGCGCCGTTTCCAACAGCGCGCTTTCATTCTTCAGCGTCTCCAGCATTTCGCCCATCACCGCGCGGTGCTTTTCCTGTCGCGCCAGCACAAATTCCGCCCGCTTAAGGGCATTGTCGGACACATCTTCGATGCGTTTGGCTTGCGCATCCAGTTCCAGCGCCGCGGCATGGGGCGATTCCGCCGCCTGCGTGGCAGCGGAACGGAAGGCGGCCGCCTGCACATCCAGCGACTGCGCCGCCATCTTGAGCGAACTCTCCGCCGCCTCGATGCCGGATTTGATCTGAGCGGCGCGGCCGGCCACGGTTTCGCTGGCGCGGGCGGCAGTTTCCGTCAGCGTGCCCGACAATTGCTCCAGCCGGTCGCGCTCGGCGCTAAGACGGGCGGCGACGCTTTCGCCCCGCACTTGCGCACGGGCACCGGCTTCATCCAGGGCGGCGATCTGGTTTTCCAGCACGGTTTCCAGGGTGCGCAGACGCTGGAAGGCGCCATCAAGGCCGGTATTCAAGCCGTCCAGTTCGCGGCGCACCGCCTTGCCTAGCCGCGCGGCGCTGCGGGCCGCCACATCATCCACCGCCAGCAACCGGTCGGAGGCGGCCAAGAGATGCTCGGCGGTGTCGGACAGCGCCAGCGTGCGCGCGATCAACAGCGCGATGGCGATAAAGAGCAGCGGCGGCAACAGCAAGGCAGCAGCAATGGGCGCTGCCAAGGTCAGCGGCAGGGCGAGCAGCCGGCCTGGGCCGAGATAGCCGGAAAGAAAGGCGACCCCGATGCCGGTCCAGAAGAAGGAGGCTACCAGGGCCAGCAGCACCGCCACTAGCGTGTGAGGACGGCGGGGCAGATCCGGCGCAGCGACGGGGGTGGGCGTGGGCAAGGGCCGGTCAGACCGCCCGGCGGCAGCGCCCAAGGTTTCCGCACTCTGGCCTTCATTCGCGGCAAGCGGCGGATTCTGCTGGGAAAAGGTCCTCATGGCGCGGCCTCAGCTTTGGTAAAGGCATTTAACCCTAATCCACACCGAAAGGCACGCATTAACGGCACTTTAGCCGGAAGGCGGCAGGATGAGGGTCATGTCCGGCATCATAGATCTTGACCATCTGGCCCGTTACACCGGCGGCGAAAAAGCCATGAACGCCGAGATTCTTCGGCTGTTCGACGGCCAGATCGGCGAAATGGTAGGCCAATTGCGGGGCGTTATCGCCGCCCGCGACGCCAGGCGCTGGAAGGAAATCACGCATACCATCAAGGGCGCCGCCCGGGGCGTGGGCGCCTTTGCCTTTGGTGAGGCGGCAGCGGCGGCCGAGCCGGTGGACCCCGCCAATGGCGACCGCGCTCAGCAGGCGATGGCGCGGCTGTCGGAAGAAGCTCTGGCGGTGCACGACTTCATCCGCCAATACCTCGCTGCCTGACACCAGACCGTGCGCCAAGGCCGCGGAGGCGCTATTCTTCCGCCATGCGCAAAAGCCTTGCGGCACTCGCCTTTCTGATCTGCGGGACGCTTTCCACCGCCGCGGCCGAACTGAAAGTGATGACCGTTGGCCTGGTTGGCAACAGTTTTACCAAACTGACGGCAGCCTGGAGCCAAAAGACCGGCAACACCGTCACCCTGGTGCTTCCGCCTTCGGCGTTGGACATGGTGCTGGACGCGATGAAGACCAAAGGCGCCGACGCCGTGCTGCTGCCGATGAGCGAGATGCCGGCTCAGGCGGCGCAATTTCGCCCCGGCACCATACGGGCCATCGGCCGGGTGCTGTTCGGCCTGGGCGTGAAACTGAACATGCCGGCGCCGCGCATCACAAGCGAAGCAGCGTTCAAGGCGGCGCTGGCGGGCAAGACCGTGCTGGTCAACGATCCCGCCACCAGCCTGAACGGGCGCATGGCCAAGGCGATGCTGAACGGGCCGGGATTTGAAACGGTGACGGTGCACGGCATCTATAGCGCCGCGGCAGAACTGGTGCGAGGCAACAATGGCGGCGACTATGTCATCACCGTGCTGCCGGAAGAGGTCAACCTGGCCGGCCTGAAACTGGTCGGCGAAGTGCCGCCGGCACTGGGCCTGAAGATTGATTTCGGCGGCGGGGTCACGACCAAGGCCGCCCAGCCGGAGTTGGCGCGGCAATTCCTGGACTATCTCACCAGCGCCGAGGCTGTCGCGGTGTGGAGGGCCGGCGGCGTCGCGTCGCCGGTGCCATAGTCAGCGAAGGGCCGGCACCTTTGCTGTCAGTTCAATACCCAGCACCTTCATCACCGCCAGCGTGGTTTTCAATGTCGGATTGCCGTTTTCGCTGAACGAGCGATAGAGCTGTTCGCGCGAAAGCCCGGTGTCTTTGGCGATCTGCGCCATGCCCTTGGCGCGCGCCACCACGCCCAGCGCATGCGCGATATAACCCGCGTCCTCCGTCGCGAACGCTTCCGCCATAAAGGTCGCGACCGCCTTGTTCGAGGTCAGATCTTCGGCCGGATCATAGGTCGTCAGTTTCTTGGCCATATCTTCACTCCAGTTCCTGCAAGAGCCGCCTCGCCAGCGCGATATCCCTGGACTGGCTGCTTTTGTCGCCGCCGCAAAGCAGCACAATCACCGTCCTGCCCTGTCGCTTGAAATAAATCCGGTAGCCTGGGCCGTGGTGAATGCGCAGTTCACTGATGCCTTCTCCGACCGGTCGACATCGCCGGCATGGCCATAAGCCAGACGATCCAAACGCGAGGCAATCAACGCCCGCATGCGTTCGTCCTTCAGAGAGGTTCGCCACTTGCGAAACGCTTCCGTCTGCTTCAGTTCAAGCATGAAGAAACGTAGTCTATAAACTATAGACGATCAACTGTGCGCGTTATGGTTTCGCATCAAACGCCGCAAACTCGTGCGCGATGGAGCGTTCGATCAGCACCCGCCACACCGACTCCGCGATGGCGGCGGAAAGTCCCGCGGATTTCGCCTCGGCCAGCACTTTCTCCACCACCTCTTCGATGCGAGCCTCGTCACGGATGGTGGCGCGGTCCTTTTTCAGCACCGCCGCCCGCTCGATATAGGCTTGGCGCCGCGCCAGCAGACGCACGAGTTCCGCGTCCAGCGCGTCAATGGCCACCCGCAACTGGGCCATGTCGGCGCAGTCTTCCGGGGCGGTTAGGGGGGCGTCATTTTGCATCGCAGCACTGTTTACAGCAGGGGTTGTTGGCCCGGCTATTTTTACATATAAGAACGCCAGTTTCCCAAGCATTACATAAGTTTAGGTGTGAAATACCGCCTAACTGATTGTCGCGCAATCTATCCGAAAACCGCACCACACTTTTCGGACCCGCGCTTTACGAGGACGAGAATGACTGCTGCCCCCGCTGAAACAGATGTCGTGATCATCGGCGCCGGTCCCATCGGCCTGTTCGCCGTCTTCGAGCTGGGGCTCCTCGACCTCAAATGCCATCTGGTGGACATTCTCGACCGCCCGGGCGGCCAGTGCACCGAGCTTTATCCGGAAAAGCCGATCTATGACATTCCGGGCCTGCCCATTGTCACCGGCCAGGAACTGGTCAACCGCCTGATGGAGCAGATCAAGCCGTTTGATGCGCAATTCCATTTCGGCGAAATGGCGACGGCGCTGGAGCGGCAAAGCGACGGACGGTGGAAGCTGAAGACCGATGCCGGCACGGAGATTATCGCCCATGTCGTGGTGGTCGCAGCCGGCGCCGGCTCCTTCCAGCCCAAGCGGCCGCCGGTGCCGGGCATCGAGCATCACGAAAATGCCGGCGACGGCATCGGGGTGCATTAC
>JAFAVT010000006.1 GCA_019242275.1 Alphaproteobacteria bacterium | reverse complement strand
CCGGCGGCAGACCGCTGCCATCGCCTTCGGTTACCATTGTCTTGCTTGCGCCGATGCGAATATTGCCGCCGCCCGGCATGGCATCACGAGCATTGACCGCAAGATTCAGCAGTGCCAGTTCAAGTTGGTTCTCGTCCGCGCGCACCTGCGGCAAGTTGGAAGGCAATTCATTTGTCAGCTGCACCTGTGCTCCCAGCGATCGCTCCAATAACTCGCTCATGCCGCTCACCAGCTTGGCAAGGTCAAGCGGCCGCTCGTTCATCTCCTGGCGACGGGCAAAGGCCAACATGCGCTGCGTAAGTGTAGCCCCGCGCTTGGCCCCCATAATGGCATTGTCCAGAAGTCTCATGATTTGAGGGTCGGCCGGGAGCCGCTTGCGCAACAATTCGAGGCTTCCCAGAACAGCCATCAGCAAATTGTTGAAATCATGCGCCACGCCGCCGGTGAGTTGGCCGACCGCGTCCATTTTTTGCGACTGGAAAAGAGCCTCCCGCGCCTTTTCCAGTTTCTCCTGCGCTTCCTTGCGTTCGGTAAGGTCGCGCGTCACCTTGGCATAGCCGGTGAGTTTGCCGTCGCTGTCGCGGATGGGATCAATCACCACATGCGCCCAGAAACGCGAGCCGTCACGGCGCAGGCGCCAGCCTTCGGCTTCAAACTTGCCTTCCCGGGCGGAAATCTCCAGCGCCCGGCGGGGAAGCTCGGTGGCCCGGTCTTCCTCGGTATAAAAGCGGGAGAAATGCTGACCGATGATCTCGTCCGGCCTATAGCCTTTGAAGCGTTGGGCGCCGGCGTTCCAACTGGTTACATAGCCGCGCGGGTCCAGCATATAGATGGCGTAATCGGTCACTGCCTCAACCAGGCGGCGGTAAAGCTGGTCGTCGTCCGCCGGCAGCTCGGCGGGCCTTGGCACAATCGGTGTGACGTTGGACATGCTGCCGGAACCCGCGTTAAAGAACATCAACGGGCCAAAGCAACAAAAGTTGCCGGCAATATAAACCTTTGAAAAAGTTTATCTTTCTTATGCCCTCGCTCTTTATCTGGCGGCGAGTTTCCTGCCGGAAATTGGAACCTCGAACGGCCCGGCGGGCAGGCCTGACGTGTCGTACAGGGTGCAAACCGGCGCGTCACCCCAGCAATAACGCACCCGCGTGGCGTTGCCGGCCTTGGCCAGTGTTACGCCGTTGCCGGAAATACTGGCGGCGGCCCAGCGGCACGAGGCTTGCGTGGCACCGCACAGTTCAAACCCGTTTACGCCGCTGCGGCCGACCAATTTGCCGTTGATGCCCGCAAAGCGGATGGTAACGCTATCGCCGTTGCGGGCCGCGCCCGTGACTTCGGGGCCTGAGGGTGGGACGGGTTCGCCATAAACAATGTGCCGCGCCGCAATCGCCAGCCGCCGTCCCGCTTCCTGCTTGTTGGTGGGATGCAGGCTGGCCGGATCGCCGATATCAACATTCACTGTCAGGGCAGCGTATTTGTCATCCTTAACCGCCAGCCGTTGCGCTTCGCGCACATCCGACCAGTAGGATGGAGTGGGCTTAGTGGGAATCTCGCCATAGTTGGGAATCTGCACGATCAGGAAGGGGAGGGTGGTATTGCGAAATAGCGCCCGCCAGTCCCCCATCATCGCCGCCATGTTCGTGCGGTAGCGCGACGCGAAATATAGGTCGCTTTCGCCCTGATACCACACGGCTGCCTTGAAATTATAGGCACCGATCGGCGAAACCATGCCGTTGTAATCCATGGTTAGACCATGGGTGACGCCCCAGGGGATCATGGGCGCGATGATGTCGTCCTTGTCTGACATCTGTTTATAGCGCCAAGGCTGGTTCAGCACGACGGACGAGCCATCGGCCAGCCGTAGGACGCGGTTCTCGTCGGGCCCGCGAAAGCCGCAATTGCGCCAACTGCAGAAAATGTTGCTGACAATGACGTTACGGCCTTCCTTCAAAATACCCGGCGACACCACATGTTCGGCCTTGTTGGAGAAGGAGGTACCGCCGACATCCTTGCCGTTGACCCAGGTTTCGTCTTCTTCATTCACGGAGCCCAAATCGAGATTGGCGGCTTGGGCCGCCTGAGCAGCGGTGAGGTTGATGGTGGTACGCATCCACATCTGGCCGATAAAGCCGTCAGGATTGTCGCCATGCCAAAGGGCCCAGGCCTGTCCTGGATTGGGTGAAATGGCCCATGAACTGTCGTCGAAGTTTACTTCCCACGGCGCCGGGCCCGCAATCTTCAGTCCGCGATACCAGGATTCCCATTGGCGGCCCCACATCCGCATCGCGGCCTGCGGATCACTTTTATAAGTGTCGAGAGTCGACAGATCATCATTGAAATAACCCAGCCGCTTCAAGGTGGGCTCGCTGATCCAGTTGCGGATGCGAGCCCCGCCCCAGGCTGCCACCACCATACCCATCGGTACGTTCTGGGTTTTTTTCAGATCGCGCACCATGTACCAGCAGGCGGCCGAGAAGCGGCCAACCGTATCGGGGCTTTCGACGGTCCAGTTCACGCGGTTAGCGAAACTTGCAAGCGGTGCGATGCTGGCATTGGTGGGGATATTGAGCTGTCGCACTTGGCTGTCGGTGGCGCCGCGCGCATCCGCGGCCGCGTTCGCCGCGCCGCTCTGGCCGAAGGCCATGTTGGACTGACCCGTGCAAAGAAAAACGTCCCCCACCAGAACGTCATTGGCGGTTTCGCTTTTGCCGCCGCCCGTCGCGGTCAGCGTGTAAGGGCCACCGGCCTGCATCGCCGGCAACGTTGCCAGCCAATGGCCGCTGCTGTCCGCGGTGCCGCTGGCGGACGCGGTACCCAGTGTCACATTCACAGAGGTCCCGGCCGGCGCGTCACCATAGACGCGGATCGGCTCGCCGCGCTGCAAAACCGCATGATCCTGAAACATGGCATGCAGCAGACCCGGCGGTGGCGCAGGCTGCGGCCCCTGAAAAGCACCCCGCCCTGCGGGCGCCGCGCCCCGCCCTGCCGGCTGCGCGAAGGCCGCGCCCGCCAGCACAAGCCCCGCGACAAACGCCCAGAATGCGATCCTCATGTCATGCCCCTTATATGAAGTGCCACCCGCCGGAGCGGCATCCAAACGTTTCTCAGTTCGCCGCGGTTTGCACTGGCGCTTTGCGCCCCATGTTTCTGTCGGCCCAGGCGATGAAATATTTCATGTTGGGCGCGTCGGTATGGCCGCCATCGTGCTGGCGCCAGGCCAACTGGCCATCCATGAGCGCCGTGTTAACCGCCGGCATCCTTTCGGTGTGGTAATTGTCCGAAACGCCAATTGTTTTGGCGCCGTACAGCCGCCAAGCCGGCTGCGCCGCCACCGTCGCCATATACGAGCCCTGATGGTCCAGCCAGTTGGCATCCCCCTTTTCCGGTACACCATAAGAGATCAGAGTGAGCCGCGGGGCACAAAGCGCGATCAGTTCATGCGCATCCACCGGCAGATCACCTGGCGTCATGGCGCCGAACTTGGATTCGGAGGTGCCATATTTAAGGAAATTGCCCGCCATCCAGTGATATTCGCCGGTGGCGGTCAGGGTTTCCACTGCCTCGCCCCAGTTGCGGCGGTGCAGCTTGGCGCCGCCTTCGCCGGAGGAGCCGACCAGCACCATGTAGAAGCGCTCATCATAGGCGGCGGTGATTAGCGCTGCCTTGCCATAACGTGAGACGCCTTCGATGCCGACATGGCTGGAGTCCACGTCTTTGACCGTTTTCAAGTAATCCAGGCCGCGGCTGGCGCCCCAAGCCCAGGCTTTGAGCGCGCCCCAGTCGTCGGGTTTGCGCGCCTGGCCCTTGTTGGTGAGGCCAATGATGCCTTTGGTGAGGCCGGCGCCGTTGTCGGCTTGCACGCTGGTGGGATCAATCGAGACAAAGCCCCAGCCGTCGGCGATTAACTGCTCCTGGTTGGGCGGATCGCCATCGGCATTGACTTGCCGCGGTGCCGCGGCGAATGGATTGGGCGGCGTGAAGGGTTGCCAGCCCGGATAGTCCTTGAACACTTGCGCCAGCGAAGGATCGGCCTTGACCATCGCCGCCTTCATCGCCGCGTTGATCTTCTCGAAATCGGCCCGCGGCTGGGCCGGATTGGGATAGGCACTACCGCCGAACATCATCAGCACCGGCACTGGGGCCTTGGCGTTGGCCGGCAGCACCATGGTCATCTTGATATCAACCTTGATGAAAGGTGCAGCCGAATTGTCCACATGACCGATCAGCTGTGTTGCCGTCACCGGCAGGCGGTTGATCACTTCATGATCAACACCCACCACCTTCCAACTGACCTTGGGCACGTTCTTGGGGATTCGACCCAGCACTTCGCGGTCGAAATCCTCCTTGATTTCCGCCTTGCGCTGCTCCCATTGCGCCACGGTGGTGACCTTCGCCCCACTCTTCAGAGTCATCAGGTCGGGCAGATTGGGGAAGGGGTTGGCCTTGGACTCGTCGTAATTGGCCGCGTTGGGATCGCCCGGCTTGGCATTGCCGCTTGGTCCCTGCCGCAGCTTGGTAATGCCCAATTGCTGCATCATGTTCTGGTGGTCCTGCTCTGCCGTCCAATTGACCGGCACAATCCCTTGGGTGGCGGCAAAGGCGGTGCCGCAGAGCATCATCGCTCCAAGCATAGCGAAGGTGGGTCTGGTCATGGCGATCTCCCGGCTGGCCTTCTTATTGGGCACCTGTTGACGGCGCTACAGGGGACCATAGCACTGCCCGGGGCAGGGAAGGCCAGCGGTCTGTTGATGAAAGTCCAGGTCTGGCAAACGGTTTCGCCCAATTTTTCAACCATTTGTGCCGCTGGCGCGCCTGAAAAACCTGTCCTAGTGTTCGCGCTAACAATACGGCCTTGGGAGGATCATCATGCGGGAGAAACAAGCCTCCGACTTGTCGCGCCGCAGCATTCTCACCGCCGGTGTCGCGGGCGCCGGGCTGGTTGCCGCCGGAACGCCGGCCCTGGGCGCTACCCTCACCGCCGGCGAGATTCTGGAACGCATGAAGCAGAATGTTGGCGGCCCCTGGCGGGATGGCGGGGTGGATCATTTCACCGTCGGTGGACCGGAAACGGTGGTGCGCGGCATTTCCACTGTGATGATGTGCACTTTTGATGCGCTGAAGGACTCGCTCAAGGTCGGCTGCAACATGGTGATCAGTCATGAGCCGACTTACTGGTCACACCCCGACCGGCTGGACGACATTCGCGACGATCCTCTTTACAAGATCAAGCTGGATTACGTCACCCGCAACAACATGGTGGTGTGGCATTTCCATGATCACTGGCATGCGCTTCGGCCCATTGATGGCATTCATGTCGGTGAAGCGGCGCAGTTGGGTTGGACGCAATACATGCACAAGGATAATCCGAGGTTCTACACATTGCCGCCGATGACCTTGCTGGACATGGCGAGGCAGATCCAGAGCGCGCTCGATGCCCGCACCATGCGCATTGTCGGCGACCCCGCCATGATCGTGAGTAAAATGTATGCCAGCTATGGCAATTTCGGCGGCATTACCGGCGCCGCCATCCTGGATGGCCCAGACTGCGACGTGATGGTGATCGGTGAAGCCCAGGATTGGGACCTGCCCATGTATGTCCAGGATACGATGTCGGCAGGCAACAAGAAGGCCTTCATCATGATCGGCCACGACAAGTCCGAACAGTGGGGCATGAAATACTGCGCCGAATGGCTTGGTACCTTCATAAAGGAAATTCCCTGCAAATTTGTTCCCATCATCGAGCCTTACTGGAATCCGGAAAAGCCGGTGATGGAGATCAACACGAAGATCTGAACCATGGCTGATATTCGTATTGCACAAGCAACCCCTGCTCCTGGACGTGGTGCGGCCCCTGCCGCCGGTGGGCCGCCGCCCGGCTTCGGCCGCGGCCCTGCTCATACCGGTCCGGTGCCGGCGATGGAGTTTATCAGCCGCATTCATCAGCGGAGCGGCATTCCGATGCGGCCGCAAACTCTGGATAGAGTGGTGGCGGGCGACCTAACCGCCGATATCACTGGGGTCGCGTGCATGGCGCTGGCCACCTTTGACGGGCTGAAGGCCGCCGCCGCGGCCGGCCGTAACCTTGTCATTGTGCTGGAAGACACCTGGTGGTCGGACAATGACGACCTGCAGCGCCTGGAAGGCAACTCTACCTACAAGGCCAAGCGCGCCTTTATCCGTGAGCACAATCTGGTGGTTGCGCGTTTTGGCGACCATATCGCCGATATGAAACCGAACCCCGTCGCCATGGGCATGGCGCAACAATTGGGCTGGGAAAATTATGCGACGGACAAGAATAATCCGGTGCACTTCGTCATTCCATCCACCAATCTGCTGGCCTTGACCCAAAGCCTGGGCCGCACCTTGGGCAGCCGTACCCTGCGCGCGGTCGGCGATCCGCGCCTGCCGGTATCAAAGGTAGGCGTGATCTGGGGCAACGCCAACCAACTCCCTTCCATTCGCCTGCTTAATACCGACATTGATACGCTATTGGTCGGCTACACTCATGAATGGGAAGCGGTGATGTATTGCCAGGATCAGGTCGCGGTCGGCATGAAAAAAAGTCTGATTTCTCTGGGTCAGGCGGCGGGCGAGCAGGCGGGAGTGAAATACTTCGCCGGCTGGCTCAAGACCATTATTGACGAAGTGCCTGTGGACTATATCCCACTGGCCGAGCCTTATTGGAATCTCAACCAGCCGACCAATCTGATTTCGACAAAAATATAAGTCACGAAACGAGGAGGAATCATGTCTGCCAGTGGAGCGCCCCAGGCCAACCCGGCCGCGCTGGGACTTGTGGGATTTGGTCTCACCACAGTTCTTCTCAGTCTGATCAATGCGGGTCTGTTGCCTGCCGGCGGCGAGCCGGTGGTCTTCCCACTTGCCATTGCCTTTGGGGGCACGGCGCAAATCATCGCCGGCATTATGGAATATCGTGTCGCCAATACTTTTGGCGCCACCGCTTTCACCGCCTATGGCGCTTTCTGGTGGTGGTTTGCGCTGCTGCTGCTGTTCAACGGCAACCACATTATTGATCTTTCCGCCGCCGGACCGACTGTCGGCGTGGCGTTGCTGCTTTGGGGCCTGTTCACGTTCGGCCTCTGGATCGGCACTTTCAAACTGCCGCGCCTGCTGTTCCTGATTTTTCTCACGCTGTGGATCGCTTTTTTGCTGCTGGGTGCGGGTGCAGCGCTGCGCAATCCCATGCTGCACACGCTGGGCGGTTATGATGGCCTGCTCTGCGGTCTGCTTGCCATGTATGGCAGCTTTGCCATCACCACCAACACCACCTTCGGCCGCACCGTCATTCCGGTCGGCGATCGCAACTAAGGAAGGCACCCATGCGCATCAAATTCGCACTTGCCGCCGCCCTGCTGATGGCAGGCGTCTCCACCGCTTCCGCCGCTGACAATTGGGTGGGCGCCTGGGGTTTTGTCCCGCTGCCGCTGCCGCCGGGCCAGGCCGCCGCCGCCGCGGTGCCACCGGGGCTGGCGGCAATGACGCCGCTGGGCGCACCTTTGCCGCCGCCTACGGCGCCCGCCGGTCCCCCGCCCGCGCCGCTGCTGGAGAATCCCGGAAACCTCTCCGCCATCCCGGGCAATGTGAACCTCAACAATATCACGGTGCGCCAGCTGGTGAGGGTCTCGGTCGGTGGCAGCCAGATCCGGCTGCGCCTCACCAATGAAGGTAGCGCGGACATGCTGCCGCTGGGCGCGATCCATGTCGCCGAGGCGGGGCTGGACGGCAAGATCGTGCCGGGCAGCGATCATGTTGTCACATTCAACGGCCGCAATGACGTGATCATCCCCGCCTCATCGCCGCTGCTCAGCGATCCGGTGAACATGACGGTGCGGCCGCTGGAGCGGCTGCTGGTCTCCATCCATATTCCGGGCGCGGTGCCGCGCGGGGGCCACGCCCTGCTCGACTATGTCACCGAGACACCCGGCGACAACACGGCCGCTACCGCCTTGCCTGGTGCGAAGCTGGCCCGCATCACTGCCCTTGTCAGTGAGGTGGACGTCAATGCCGCGGCACCCACCGGCGTGATTGTCGCGGTCGGCGATTCGATCACCGAGGGCGCCACCTCCACTGGCAACGCCTTCAAGAGCTGGCCCGACCGGCTGGCCGAGCGGCTGGCCGCGGCGGGCAAGAACTGGGGCGTGGTCAATGCCGGCATCAGCGGCAACCGCCTGCTGCGCTATGGCACCGGTCCAAGCACCCTGTCGCGGCTGGACCGCGACGTGCTGAGTGTGCCGGGCATCAAGGCCATCATTCTGCTGGAAGGCATCAATGACATTGGCAACAGCTTCAATCCCGCCGGCGGGCGCGATCCGGTGACGGCTGAAAGCCTGATTGCCGCCGACAAGCAGGTCATCGCCCGGGCCCATGACCGGGGAATCAAGGTCTATGGCGCGCTGCTGACGCCATACCAAGGGGCGGGCTATGCCTCGCCGGCGGGCGAGGCTGTGCGCGAGGCGCTAAATAACTGGATCCGCACCAGCGGCGCCTTTGACGGCGTGATTGATTTGGCCACGCCTGTCGCTGATCGCGCCAACCCGCTGACCTTCGCCACCCAGTATAATATCCGCGACAAGCTGCATCCCAACGATGCCGGCTATGCCGCCATGGGCGACGCCATTGATCTGGAGACAATCACCAAGTAATTCCCGCGATGGCAAGGAAGCAGACCCGCCGCAGGCGCGGCAAGGCCGTGACCATTCACGACGTGGCGCGCCATGCCGGTGTTTCCACCATGACGGTGTCGCGGGTGATCAATGCTCGCGCCAATGTGCTGGAAGAAACGCGGAGCCGGGTGCAGGCTTCGATCAAGAGGTTGCGCTTTTCGCCCAACCAGGCGGCGCGCATCTTGGCGTCGGCCGACACCATGCAACTGGGGGTGCTCTATTCCAATCCCAGTGCCGCCTATCTCAGCGAGTTTCTGCTTGGCAGCCTGGACCAGGCCCGGCTCTCCGGCGTGCAGTTGGTGCTGGAACAATGCAAAGGTGTCGGCAGCGAGCGCGAGGCGGTGCAGCGCCTCGCCAAGGCCGGCATCCATGGCGTTATCCTGCCGGCGCCGCATTGTGATTCCGAACCGGCGCTGAAGGCGGCGGAAGACGCCGGACTGGCCGTGGTGCTCGTGGCCTCGGGCCGGCCGTCACCGTCCCATTGCGCTGTCTCGATCAATGATTTCGAGGCGGCGCGGGCCATGACCCTGCATCTGGCGGGGCTGGGCCACAAGCGTATCGGTTTTATCAATGGTCATCCCAATCAAACCGCGAGCGGTCAGCGCTTTCGCGGCTTTATCGAAGGCATGACCGAGGCGGGGTTGCCGGTGGGCAGCGAGCAGGTGACGCAAGGGTTTTTCAGTTATCGCTCGGGGCTTACCGCGGCTGAGCGGCTACTGGAAAATTATGGTCCCACGGCGATCTTTGCCTCGAACGATGACATGGCGGCGGCGACCATGGCGGTGGCTCATCGCAAGGGCCTGGATGTGCCGCATGACCTGGCAGTGGCCGGATTCGACGACACGCCCGTGGCGACCACCGTGTGGCCTGAACTTACCACAGTGCGCCAACCGATTGCGGAAATGGCGCGCGAAGCCGTGCGTCTTTTGATCGAACAGGTGCGCGGACGGCGTGCCGGAAAGCCTGCAAAAGTGCAGCACAAGTTGCTGAAATTCTCCCTGATCAAGCGGGAGTCCTCCGGCAAGGCCGCCAAACCGCAGCGGCGCAAGGCCAGACCTTGAGGGGCCTTCAGTGCGCATCAGGCGGCGGCGGCGCGGCGGGCTTCGGCCGCGGCCAGCTTGTCCAGCGATTGTCATTGCTGACATCGCCCTGGGGGGCATCCCAGGGCAGTGCTTCCAGCCCGTTCAGGTCATAGACGATTTTGCCGCCCTTGATGGTGAGTTCGTCCACCAGCTTTTTCGTGCCGTTGACGCGCGTGTTGACCATGTCGGTGAAACCGAACTTGCCGTTCGCCACGCTCAACACCGCGACATCGGCCACCGAACCGGGCGAAAGATTGCCCAGTTCCTCGCGCTTGATCTGGCGCGCCGGATGCCAGGTCATCTCCGCCACCACCTCTTTCAGCGACAGCCCGATCGCCATCATCTTGCTGGCGACATTGAGCAAGTCCTTGGTGGCGCTGTTCATGCTGTCCACATGCAGGTCGGTGGAGAGCGAGTCCGGCTTGAACCCTTGTTTGACAAACGGCACCGCCAGCGACCATTTAAAGCTGCCGCCGCCGGTGCCGGCATCAAACCACACGCCACGCGCCCGGCCTTCGATCATGCCTTTTTGCGGCCCCATGGTCTTCATGTCCTGCTCCTGGCGCAGGCCGGAATACATGTGGGTATAAACGTCGCCGGGCCGCAGCTTTTTGGTCAGCAGGTCGTAAAGCGGACGGGCCGGGCGGTCGCCGCCGAAATCCACCATCACCGGCAAATTGGCCTTGACGCCCGCGATCTCAGCCTGGTCCACCGCGATCCAGTCATTGCCGTTATAGTGCGCAGTCTTGATGCCGACCACCACGCCCGGATATTTCGCGGCCATCGCCGCCGTGGCTTCCCCGTCCATGTCGGCGGTATTCTGTTCATAGCGGCCCCCACGCATACCGTTGCCGACAATGTTGAGCATTGCCAGCACGCGGGTCTTGGAACGGTCAATGATGCGGTCCTTGAAATCCTCGAAATTGCGCCAGCCGGAACAGCCGGCATCCACCACGGTGGTAACCCCGGCACGAAAGGTGAAGCCGTCCGGCGGCACCGACAGATCGCCGGCATAGGAGCCTTTCTCGCCAGTGCCGTTATAGACATGGACATGCATGTCAATCAGGCCCGGTGTAACATAGAGCCCCGCCACCTCGATGGTTTTGATGGCGTCCTTGGGGGAAAGACCCTTAGCTACGCGAGCGATCTTGCCGTCCTTGATGGCGAGATCCATCACCGCGTCAATATTGTTCTTGGCGTCAATAACATGCCCGCCCCGCAGCAACAGGTCATAAGCCGGCAGGACGGGCGGCTGCGCCAAAACCATGGGCGCCATCAGCAGCGCCGCGACAGCAGTGCTAGCCAGGGCCTTCTTCATGCTTTCACCGCTTCCCAGGTCGCGGAGCCATATTCGCCCATATCCACCGTGCCGCTCATGCGGTTGCCGTTGACTGTGCCGTGGAAGGTATAGCTGAAATTATTGCCGGGGTTGGGCATGGTACTGCGCAACTCGACCGTGCCTGCGCGGACGGTGCCGCGCATCGTGCCGGTGAAGATCACACCCTTGTGCTGGCCGGTGACAGTATCGCCATTCTGGGTCAGTGTCATAGTGTGGCTGGCGTCCCCGCGGGGATAGGTCAGCGCCACGATCCATGTGCCGCCCACCGCCGCCATAGGACCCGACGGCATCGGCGGATTGCTGTAGCTGCCCGGCTTGCTCAGCACCGCAAACAAGGCGTCGGCAATGATGCGCTCCTCCCCCGCGTCCATCATATAGGGCATGACAGTGACGCTGCTGGCCATCTGGTCCGGGCGGCGGCCGCTGCTGGACGCCAGCAGGATGCGTGGTGTGCCGGCATCCAGCTTCGCCGCCACTTCGCTGCCGGTGATCTTCAACACATTGGCGTCCCAGCGGATTCTGAGCTGCGTCGCTTTGTTGGAAAGATCGTTCGGCTCCAGATATTCGAAATTGGTCGAAGGCAGCGGTTTCAGCCGGTTCTCGATGGTCTTCAGCCAGCTGCGCCACATGCGCTGTTCGGCGTCATGGTCGCGTTTGTACCACTGCTCCACCGCTGCCAGGAGGCCCATCGCCTCTTCCTTGCTGCATTTAAGAGCGCGGCCATAAGTATGATGCGGGGCGGCCTGGAAATAGGCCGCGCGGCACAAATTCTTGTCGCCGATCATCATGCCCGACGACTGCGGTCCGCGCAGACACTTGCCACCGCTATAGCCGACCAGCGTCGCGCCTGCCGCCAGATGGATATTGGGCCGCAAAGGCTCTTCCGCCGCCGCATCCACGAACACGGGGATGCCTTTCTCCTTGGCGATGGCGCAGATATTGGCGATAGCCATCTGGCCGTTAAGGGCGCGCGGGCCCGACATGATATAAATCATGGCGGTGCGGGGTGAAATTTTTGCCCGCAGCTCGTCGGGCGAAGTCACTTCCACAAGCTCCGCGCCCACCATCCGCATGCCCAATTCATACTGATTGCGCGAATGATTGGGGATAATCACCTGATCCTTGGCCTTGGTGTAAGGCAGGGCCAAGCTCTTCTCGACGTCGGTGCCGGCGATACAGGCGGCAGTTGCCAGCACGATTGCCGCCTCGCAGCCATTGGTGGCGATGCCCCATTCCGCACCGGTAAGTTGGCCCAGCTTGGCGCCGATGCCGTCCATCATCTCATCCAGATGCACATAATAATGTGAGGCCTCGAACATCGCCTGTTTGACCTCGGGCAGGGAGCGTGAACCGGATATAATGGTGAAGGTACCGCGGCCATTGATGATTGGCCGCACCCCGATGCGGGTAAAGAGGTTGTCCTTCTCATGGCCGGTGAGCTTGGGCAACTTAAGCGGAGCGGACTCAGCCGGCGCCGTCAACACCACCGGGCTCACGGCCGCCGGCGCCCAACCGAGCGTTTTCAGCAGGCCGCGGCGCGACCAGCGCCGGTTGAACAAACCCATTCCAAACCCCGTCAGATATAGGCGATGACGTCAATTTCGAGCAGCGAGTTGCCGGGAATGCCGGCTGCCGGCGCTACCGTGGTACGCACGGGTGGAACAGCGCCCCAATCATAGCTGCGATAGACCGCGTTCATGCGGTCATAATCCTTGAGATCATTGAGATAGACATTGACCTTCAGGCATTTCTGCAGCGAGGAGCCGGAGGCAATCAGGGTTTTTTCCAGGTCGGCGATGACGCCCTTGGTGTGGTCCTCGATGGTGCCGGGCTGGTGGTAGCCGACGCCGGAAAGGAAGACCATGTTGCCATAGGCGACGGCACCGGAATACATCGCGCGCGGCGCCGGCGGCGCGCCTGGGGCCGGTGGCGGCACTGTCGGGTTGCGCTTTTCCAGCCGAGCTTGTGCCTGGGCTTGCGCATTTCCGGCGACAAGAGCGGCCCCCGCCGCTACGGCAGCCGTCTTGGCAGCGCTCTTCATCATGTTGCGGCGTGAGGTCTTCATAAAATTTTCCTTCCAAGTGAAGTTTCTAAATCCGCCCGAATTGCGCCACCGCCTCCTGGATCGAGCGGAATTTCTCGATGAAGGGCAGGGTGGAATGCTCGGTATTGTCCAGTTTTTCCGCCGCCACCAATATCTCCGCGGCGCGGGCGCGAGGCACCACCACCACACCATCCTGGTCGGCAGCGATGACGTCACCAGGATTGACGGTGACGCCGTCACAGACAATGGCAATGTTGCTGCCGGCAAAGCGGTAATGACCGACTGATGTGGAAGGTACCGGCCCCAGGGCATAAACCGGAAAGCCGATGCGCTTGAGTTGCGACAGATCGCGCACACCGCCGTCAATTACCGCTCCCTTGAAACCGCGGGCGAACATGGCGGTCCCCATCAGCCCACCCATGCCGGCAATGTCTGCCCCGTCTTCCACGGTCATGACATAGACCGAGCCGGGCTTGGCTGTATCAATGGCGGCTAGCATGCCGGTGGAATCTGCGCTGGTGCCGCCTTCATGCTTCTCCATTTTCACGGTGACGGCGAAGCCAGCGAATTTGGTGGGAAAGATCGCCTGCATCCGGTGGCTCATATAGCGTTTCTGATGCAGCGTTTGCTCGACGGCGTCGGAGATTGAGGCCACTTCGACATGGGCATAGGCTTCGATCATCGCCGCCGGGTCGGCCTGATAATCGGCCAGGGTGCGCGGTGTTTCGGCCAGGCTGAAGCTGACGCCTATCCCCGCGAATCCCGCAAGCAGCGCTGCGCCAAACGCGAATTTCTTTTTCATTTCGGGCTCCCTACCGGGGAAGCCTAGCCCACCGCCGCCAAAGCACAAGCCGTTCGCAAGTGCAGCAACGAACTCTATCTCTGTGCGGCGCTCGGGATTGGTCCTATGCTCAAACGGACTCGCGTCTTTAATTCCGCGAATGCAGCAGACCAAATGGAGTCACGGATGGGCCCAAAGGTTATCGAAGACAGCAGGCGACAATTTCTGATCCAGTCCATGACCGGCGTCAGCGCCGCCTGGCTGGCGGCAAGCTGGCCCGAAATTGCGGCGGCGGCGGAAACGAGCTGGGGCCAATATACCGGCGCCTGGACGCGTTTCGCTTTCTTCACACAGGCGCAGGGCGCGACGGTGGATGCGATGGCAGCGCAAATCTTTCCCACCACCGACACCCCAGGCGCCAAGGAAGCCCAGGCCATCATCTTCATTGACACCGCGCTGGTCACCTTCGCGAAGGATCAGCAGGCCGTGGTGACAGCCGGTCTGGATGATTTGAGCCGCCGCGTTACCGCGCAAGGGGGACGCAATTTTGAATCCCTCACCACGGCTCAGCAAATTACGCTTCTGACTGCAATCCAAACCACCCCCTTCTTCCGCGCTATCCGCGACCTCACTGTCATGGGGATGTTCGCGGCCCCCCAGCATGGCGGCAATTTCAACAAGGTGGGTTGGAAGCTGATCGGCTTTGACGACAGCCTGAATTTCCATACCCCTTTCGGTTCCTACGACGTTTGAGGCGGAGGCAAAGATGCAGAAATACGATCCTTCGACCGAAGTGGATTTCGTCGTCATCGGTTCGGGCGCGGCCGGCGGGGTGATGGCACGACAGCTTTCCCAGGCCGGCTTCTCCGTCGTGGTGCTGGAGCAGGGGGGCTGGGGCGCCTTTGGCCATGAACAGGATTATAACAAGGATGAACTCTCCAATCGTTACCCGGCTGATGTTGACAAGCTGATCAGCGATCCCAACCTGCATCGCAATACTTTCCGCCGCAATGCCGGCGAGACGGCGACTCGCGGCGGCCATAATTATGGCTGTGTGGTGGGCGGCGGCACCGTCACCTATGGTGCTTCTTCCTGGCGCCACCTGCCCTGGGAATTCAATGAGGCATCAGTGTTCGGCACTATGGCCGGCACCGGCATTGCCGACTGGCCGATCTCCTATGCGGAGCTTGAGCCCTATTACACCATGGCGGAATGGGAGCTGGGCATTTCCGGCGAGCGCATTGACACACCTTTCATGGCGCCGATGTCCAAGCCCTATCCCCTTCCGCCGCAACCGATCAAAAGCTCCGGTGCCTTGGCCAAGCTGGCTGCCGGCAAACTGGGGCTGACGGTGGTGCCCAACGTCGCTGCCATCATCACCGAGCCCTACAAGGGGCGTGGCGCCTGCATCAATTGCGGCATGTGCAGCGGCTATGGTTGCCAGACCAAATCCCGCTCCTCCTCCGCCGTGGCCCTGTTGCCCGACGCGGTGGCGACCGGCAAGTGCGAAATTCGGGCCAATGCCTATGTCCGCGAAATCTCCACCGATCGCAACGGCAAAGTCACCGGCGCGGTCTACATTGATAAGGCCGCCAACAACCGCGAGGTCTTCCAGAAGGCCAAGGTGGTGGTGCTCTCAGCGAATGGTACGGAAACACCGCGGCTGCTTTTGATGTCAAAGTCGGCGCGGTTTCCCAATGGCCTGGCCAATTCCTCCGGCGTAGTGGGCAAATATCTGATGAGCGGCAATGGCGGCGGCGCCAGTGCCTTGTTCGACCAGCCGCTCAATGAATACAAGGGCTGTGTCACCGGTGCCGCGGTGCTGGACTTTGTGCCCAATGATGTGAAGGGGCGGGGCTTTTATGGCGGCGGCCGCATGACGGCGCGCGGCTTCACCAGCCCTATCGCCTATGGTCTTTCGGGGGTGCATGGCGCCCCGACCTGGGGCGTTGCCTACAAGAAGGCGCTGATTGAGCAGGCCAATCGCAAGATGGTGCTGGCCAACTTCATCAGCCAGATGCCGATCGAGACCAACTGCGTTGATCTTGACCCCGAGGTGAAAGATGCCTGGGGGCTGCCCGCCATGCGCATCACCTCCACCAGCCATCCCAATGACTTCAAGGCGATGGAGTTCTTCCGCGATAAGTCAGTCGAAATCCTCAAGGCGGCGGGCGCCAAGGAAGTCTGGGCCGACAATATCAGTGACTCCAGAGGCGGAGCGCATTCGCGAGGCACATGCCGGATGGGCAACGATCCGAAAACCTCGGTAGTGAACAAATTCCACCGTGCCCATGACGTGCCCAATCTGTTTGTGGTGGACGGCTCCAGCTTTGTCACCGGCGGACGCAATCATCCCACCATGACAATCTCGGCCCTGGCCTTCCGTGCGGCCGAACACCTGGCGGCGGCAGCCAAGACGGGCAATGTGAAGATTTAGCTTTACGGTTGCAGCAGGCGCGGCCTTAAAGCGTAGAGCAGCGCCAG
>JAFAVT010000327.1 GCA_019242275.1 Alphaproteobacteria bacterium | reverse complement strand
CGGCCGCCGTGGTGACATTGGCGACGCGGGCCGGGCTGGATGCGCATCACGAAATGGTGGCGCTGCTGCACCAGATGGGCGCGCGCGCCGGTTTCATCGCCCGTAATATCGAGCGGCATTATTTTCTGTCGGCGCTGGCGGCCTCGGCGGCCGGCATGGTGCTGGCGGCGATTTTGTTTCAGGGTCCGGCGGGGCTGGAATTTGTCGGTGTCGAAGTGGTGCCGTTTCTGCCGCCCTTGTCGCTGGCGTGGCAGGAATTGCCCTGGCTGATTTGCGTGCCGGTGGTGATTTCGGCGATTGCCTGGGCGACGGCGCGGGTTTCGGTGCTCTCAGTGGTGCGGGCGATTTACTGACCCGCTCTTACTTCTTTGCATGATTCAAGTTGGATGGGCAGCTCAAGGCCGCCCATGGTGATTATAAAATGAGGGTGAGAACCAGCAATTTCCTGACAGATTAGCGGGTTGAGCGCACGGAAGCCCCGCTGCTATCCTTGCAAATCATGCGGGTCTTTTTCGGCAGCATCCTTTTGGTTCTGGTCGTCTATGCGGCGGGGTTCCTGCTGTTTCTGGCGCGGCTGCCTTCGGCGCCCGCAGCACCCCATGCCGACGGCATTGTGGCGCTGACTGGCGGCGATGCCCGGCTGGATACCGCCGTGGCGTTGTTGGAGAAGGGTGCAGCCAAGCGGCTGCTGATCAGCGGGGTTGACCTCGACACCGAGAAGGACACGCTGGGCCGCATGTCGAATGGCGGCCCCCGTTTTGCCTGCTGTGCCGATCTTGGCTATGCCGCCGAGGATACCCGCGGCAACGCCGAGGAAGCGGCGGAATGGGCCCGCGAGCACGGCTTCAAGAGCCTGATCGTGGTGACGGCACGCTATCACATGCCGCGCGCCTTGCAGGAATTTTCCCATGCCATGCCGCGGGCGAGCCTGATCGCTTATCCGGTGGAAACCGGCAGCGTGGATGTGGCGGGGTGGTGGCGGCACAAGGACACCGCCATCCTGCTGCAGCGGGAATATATGAAATATCTCGCCAGCCTGGTGGCGCATTCCCTCAACCGCGCGGCATGAGCTTTCTGCGCTCGCTCGCTTTTCTGCTGTGGTTCGCGGCCGTCACCATTGTGATGGGCACGCTGGCTCTGCCGCTGCTGCTGGGGCCCCGCAAGGCGGCGCTGTGGCTGTCGCAGAAATGGGCGGCGGCGACGCTGTGGGGATTGAAAGTCTTCGCCGGCGTTGACTGGCGCATTACGGGCAGTGTGCCACGCGCGCCGGTGCTGGTGGCGGTCAAACATATGAGCACCTGGGACACGCTGGCGATTCACCTGGCGCTGGGCGATCCCGGCATTGTGCTGAAGCGCTCGCTGCTGTGGATTCCGTTTTTCGGCTGGTATGTGGCCAAGACCTCCGCCATCCCGATTGATCGCGGCGGCGGGGCGGCGACCTTGTGGGCGATGACAAAGGCGGCGCAAAAGGTGCTGGCGCAAGGCCGACCGGTCGTGATCTTTCCCGAAGGCACGCGCAAGAAGCCGGCGGCGCCGCCCGATTATAAGCCCGGCGTGGCCGGGCTCTATCGCCAGTTGGAGGTGGCGTGCGTGCCGGTGGCGCTGAATTCCGGGCGTTACTGGCAAGGCTTCTGGAAGCGGCCGGGCACCATTACGCTTGCGTTTCTAGAACCGATCCCGCCGGGGCTGAAACGGGCGGAATTCATGAGCCTTCTGCAAGAGCGCATCGAAACCGCGACCAGCGCGCTGCTGGCCGGTTAGAGTCGTTTCTGGTCTTATGAATCTCTCACATCCGCCATGGGCGGGTTTAACCCGCCCATCCAACTTGCCGCTTGCAAGAAAGTTGGATGGCCGGCTCGGAGGCCGGCCATGGTGAGAAAGGAACTTGGATCAAACAAATCTGGAACTACTCTAACCGACATTTCGGAACGTAGCGGAACGGCCGTCAGTTCAACGACTGACCGGAGATGATCCGCCTGTTGCGTTCGGCATTCTCGGTCGCACCGGTGGGGCGGCCCGACAGATCGGTCGAAGGCGTGTTCATGACGGTGTTGTAGTCGTTCTTGGGAATGCGCATGCAATCGGCGGAATTGTGCGGGATACCGGGCACATTCACGCAGCCGTCACGGGCCGGGCGGCCCACTTCAAAGCCGGCACGGGGATCGTAGCGCGGGATGGTCCGGTCCACCGGCAGGCGCGCGGATTGCGCCAGGGCGGGCA
>JAFAVT010000279.1 GCA_019242275.1 Alphaproteobacteria bacterium | reverse complement strand
GTGGAGCACGCTGGTTGCCCTGGATGGCCCGGGCAAGCCGGGCCATGACAATCAGAGCTTCGTTTTCGCGCGCAACTCCGCTTCCAGCTTCTCCGCCGGAATGAGCTCGCTGTAGAAGGACACGATCTTCCCGTCCGGCCCCATCAGGTAGATGACGCTGGAATGGTCCATGCCATAGCCGTCCTTCAGGCTCTTGCCCTCTTCCAGCGGCTGCTTCTTCGCATAGACCTTGTAGGTTTTCTCCGCCGCGGCGATTTCCTGCACCGTTCCGGTCAGGCCGACGAACTGGTCGCCGAATTCCTTCATGTAGGGCGCCAGCACCGCGGGGCTATCGCGCTCCGGATCAATGGTGATGAATAGCGGCACGATCTTCTTGCCGGCAGGGTCCAGCTTTGCCAGCGCCTCGCTCATCACCGCCAGGGTGGTGGGGCAGACATCGGGACACATGCTGTAGCCGAAATAGATCAGCATGTAGCGGCCGCGAAAATCGCTGTCAGAAACGCGCTTGCGGTCCTGGTTGGTGAGGGTAAAGGGCCCGCCCACGGCGATGCTGCCGCTCGACACCACTTTGCCCAAAACCGGCGCCTCGCCCGCCGTCTCCAACCCTTGGCGTGCCTGCCACCACAGGCCCACGCCGGCAAGCGCCGCCACCACCAGCAGATAGGGGATCAGGAGTTGCGGCTTGCGGAACATGGAAGCCTTTCATGCCTTGCGGCGCCCATGCTGTAATGCTGCCATGACAGCAGGGGAAGCCTAAAGTGGCGGAGGCGAAAGGGCCGCGACGCACTTTCTTTGCCGGCCGCTTTTCCGCCACCGGTTTTGCGGCCACCGGCGGGCGGGTGCGGCTGCGCACGCTTACCTATCTGCGCTGGATGGCGGTGGCGGGCCAGTCCGGCACGCTGCTGCTGGTTTATTTTGCCTTCGGCTATCCCCTGCCGATTCTCTATTGCGCCGCCGCCATCCTCACCAGCGCTGCCCTCAATACCGTGCTGGCGCTGCGCTATCCGGTCAGCCACCGCCTTACCAACCGCGAAGCCACCTTCTATCTCGCCTTCGACGTGGCCCAATTGGCGGCGCTGCTTTATCTTACCGGCGGCATCCAAAATCCCTTCGCCCTGATGTTCCTGGCGCCGGTGGTCATCGCCGCCACCATTCTCAACCTCTCCAACACCATCATCTTGGCCTTCTTCGCCTTTGCGGCGGTAAGCGTGATCGGCATCTGGCACCGTCCGCTGCCGTGGCCCCAGACCGATGTGCTGGCGTTGCCGCCGCTGTACCAGGCCGGCATCTGGGCGGCGCTGGTGCTGGGGATCGGCTTTACTTCCGTCTATGCCTGGCGCATCGCGTCGGAATCGGCCCGCATGTCGGCGGGCCTGTCGGCGACGCAACTGGCGCTGTCGCGCGAACGGCGGCTGGCCTCGATTGGCGCCCTGGCAACGGCGGCGGCGCATGAACTGGGCACGCCGCTCGGCACCATTGCGGTGGTGGCGCGGGAACTGGAGCGGGTGCTGCCGGAAAACTCGCCCGAGATCGAGGATGCCCGGCTGCTGCGCGAACAGGCGGAACGCTGCCGCGCCATCATTGCCGGTTTGGCTCATCCCGGCGCCGAGCTGCTGGGCGGCGTCGCTCGCCTGCCGCTGGGCGCGTTGCTGGAAGACCTGGCCCACAATCATCGCGGCGAAGTGGTGGATGTGGCGGTGCGCGTCTCCGGGGGGCCGGGCGAGGAACCGCAGGTCTGGCGCGTGCCGGAATTGCTGCACGGGCTGGGCAACATTCTGGAAAATGCCGCCGACTTCGCCCGCGAGCGGGTGACGGTGGAAGGCCGCTGGGATGCCGGCAGTCTCTATGTGGCGGTGGATGACGACGGCCCCGGTTTTGCCCCGGAAATTTTCGAGGCGCTAGGGGAACCCTATGTCACCTCCCGCCCCGGCCACCGCGCCCCCGGCGAAACCGAAATGGTGCCCGAGGCTGCCATTGACGGCCATGAAGGCATGGGCCTGGGGTTTTTCATCGCCAAGGTGCTGTTGGAACAAAGCGGCGGGCTGGTAAAAGCCACCAACCCGCCCGGCGGCGGTGCACGGGTGGCAGTGTCCTGGGCCCGCGGGGTGATTGACGGCGAAGTCCCACCGGCTTCGGAAGTTCAATGACCCCCTCTGTCCGCCTCGCGGCGCTTCGCGCCTGCCGGCGGACATCTCCCCCTCGGATGCGCTTCGCGCATAAGGGGAAGATGGGTCTGCGTTGTTGTGGCAGACGGGTCGGGACGTTATAGAGGCGCCCCGATGAGCGAAGACAAGACCCTTTTACTGGTGGAAGACGACCGTCCTTTGCGCGAGCGCCTGGCGCGTGCGCTGGAAACGCGGGGCTTTGTTGTCGCCCAGGCGGAATCGGTGGCCGAAGGCAAGGCCCGCGCCAAGGATGCGCCCCCGGCCTTTGCCGTGGTGGATCTGAAGCTGGAAGACGGCAACGGGCTTGATGTGGTCGAGACCTTGCACACCACCCGCCCAGACAGCCGGGTGGTGGTACTGACCGGCTTCGGCAACATCGCCACCGCGGTGGCGGCGGTGAAGTATGGCGCCATAGATTATCTGCCCAAGCCGGCCGATGCCGACGACATTCTGTCGGCGCTGATGGCGACGCCGGGCGGCAAGCCCAAGCCGCCGGAGAATCCGATGTCGGCCGACCGGGTGCGCTGGGAGCATATCCAGCGGGTCTATGAGCTCTGTGGCCACAATGTTTCGGAAACCGCGCGCCGGCTGAACATGCACCGCCGCACGCTGCAACGGATTTTGGCCAAGCGCAGCCCGCGTTAATCGCTGGTCTATAAATCTCTCCATGGCCGGGCTTGACCCGGCCATCCAACTTTCCATCACGTGGCACGAAGTTGGATGGGCGGGTTAAACCGGCCCATGGCGAGTTAGGTTTTTGCCCTTGAAGTTTTCTTCTTCACCGCTTTTGCCGCCTTGGCCTTTTTCTGCGGCCGCTTGGGCGGCGGCATTTCGGCCAGTTGTTTGGTGCGCCCGGTCAGGATTTCCTTCAGCACCTTGGCCGTCAGCGTTTTGAGCCGGATCAGGACAAAAGGGAATTTGCGATAATGGTCGGTGATGTAGAAGAGGTCGGGCTTGGCCTCCAGCATCATGTCGCGCATTTCCATGCTGCCGACCTGGAGCGTCACCGCCTCTTCCTTGTGATGCACCTTGGCCAGGAAGCGGTCATGCACAAAGCCAGAAGGCTGGTTGAACCACAGACGATTCTCGGCACCGGGGACGGCGAGAATGATTTTCCAGGCTTGATCATGCGTCAGTGCCATCGGGGACCACCAAACTGGGAGAATTATTTTGTGCCACCGCTTCCAGCACGGCGGATAGCCTCCCGGCCGCGACATTGGCAAAGCTGATGGTCACCGCCTTGCGGCGTGACGCATGCAGGCTCTGCACTTCCGCTTCCTTGACGATTTCGCCGCCATAGCGGTCGGCCACCATCAAGCCGGTCTGATGCGGCACATGCTCGGGCGGAAAGTCCGGCGGAATGGCGAAATAGAACAGATCACAATAGTCCAGATAGTCCGGCCATTTGGAATCGCCCCGCAGATCGGCCAGCGCCACCTTGATTTCCACGCCCAATATCTCGCCTCCGGGGCCGATGGCTGCCACATCCAGCCGCCGGCCATTGGGCAAGGTGAATTCCAGGATCGGGGCATAGCCGTCCTGTAGCAGCAGGCGCGAGACGCCCCGCGCCACTTCGGCGGCGGTGGAGGTGCTTATCACTCTCTATTCCTCACCATGGACGGCCTTGAGCCGTCCATCCAGAGTCACAGGCGCCATTCTCCGGTCAAATCCTTCCATTGCGGATTGATCTTTTCGATCAGAGCCAGTTTCCAATCGCGCTTCCATCGCTTCATCGCCGTCTCCCGACGAATGGCATCAGCATAGAGCGAATATTCCTGGAACCAGACCAACCGCATCACGCCATAGTTTTTGACGAACCGTGAGCCTTCCCCTCTGCGGTGCTGTTCCATCCGATCCGGCAGGTTGGAGGTTACGCCGATGTAGAGCGTGCCGTTGCGCGCACTTGCCAGGATGTAGACAAAGCCGGAGGGCACAGCCGAGTTTTGTTGCCCTGGATGGGCGGGTCAAGCCCGCCCATGGAGAGTTTAGGGGTTGCTACAAACTGCCCTTGCTCGACGGAGACGCCCCATCCAGCCGTTCATCCGGCGTCACTGCCATGCGCAGCGCCCGCGCCGTGCCCTTGAAGCAGGTCTCGACGATGTGATGGCTGTTGTCGCCATAGAGATTTTCAATGTGCAGGCAGATGCCGGCATTCTGCGCCAGGGCCTGAAACCATTCCTTGAACAGTTCGGTGTCCATCTCCCCCAGTTTGGGCTTGGGAATCTTCACTTTCCAGATCAAATAGGGCCGGTTGGACAGATCAATGGCCACCCGCGTCAGCGCCTCGTCCATGGGGATCAGGGCGGTGCCGAAGCGGGTAATGCCGGAAAAATCGTCCAGCGCCTGTTTGATCGCCTGGCCGATGACAATGGCGGTGTCTTCGGTGGTGTGGTGGTAATCCACATGCAGATCGCCTACCGCCCGCACCTTGAGGTCCATCATGGAATGGCGGGCAAAGCTTTCCAGCATGTGGTCCAGAAAGCCGATCCCGGTATCAATGTCGGCCTCGCCGGTGCCGTCGAGGTCGAGGAAAACCGAAATCTCGGTCTCGCGGGTCTTTCGTTCGACGGTGGCAGTACGCAACGGGCCAATCCTTGCAGCTTTGCGGTTCCTATAACCTATCGCGGCCGGGGGAAGGGTTAATAATCCCGCCGCCGCCACGCCGCCCCTTCCGGTTTGGGCAAAAGGATATGTCAAAATCTGCATATCCCTCTTTGACCCCCCGGGAATTCCCTGTATAGGGGGCCGCCAAATTCAAAAGGAATGCCAGATGGCGCGCTCCGACTATCTCTTCACTTCCGAAAGCGTTTCGGAAGGCCATCCCGACAAGGTGTGCGACCGCATCTCGGACGAAGTGGTGGACCTGTTCTTCCGTGAAGGCCCCAAGGACGGCATGGACCCCTGGGTGATCCGCGCCGCCTGCGAAACCATGTGCACCACCAACCGCGTGGTGATCGCCGGCGAAACCCGCGGGCCCAAGTCGGTGCAGGCCGGCGATGTCGAAGCAGTGGCCCGCGCCGCCATCAAGGACATCGGCTATGAGCAGGACGGCTTTCACTGGCGCAATGCCAATGTCGAAGTGTTGCTGCATGCCCAGTCCGCGCATATCGCTCAGGGCGTTGATGCCTCCGGCAACAAGGATGAGGGCGCCGGCGACCAGGGCATCATGTTCGGCTATGCCTGCCGCGAAACCCCGGCGCTGATGCCGGCACCGCTCTATTACAGCCACAAGATTCTCAAGCTTCTGGCCGATGCCCGCCATGCCGGCAAGGAGCCGATCCTGCTGCCCGACGCCAAGAGCCAGGTGACCCTGCGCTATGCGAACGGCAAGCCGGTGGAAGCCACCCAGATCGTGCTTTCCACCCAGCACACCAGCGAAGACCAGTCTTCTTCCGACATCCGCAAGGTGGTCGAACCCTATATCCGCAAGGCCCTGCCGGCCGAATGGATCAACGACAAAACCGTCTGGCACATCAATCCCACCGGCGCTTTTGTGATCGGCGGCCCCGACGGCGACTGTGGTCTCACCGGCCGCAAGATCATTGTGGACACCTATGGCGGCGCGGCGCCTCATGGCGGTGGCGCTTTCTCCGGCAAGGATTCCACCAAGGTTGACCGCAGCGCCGCCTATGCCGCGCGCTATCTGGCCAAGAATGTGGTTGCCTCGGGCGTTGCCGACCGCTGCACCATCCAGCTCGCCTATGCCATCGGTGTTGCCGAACCCTTGAGTGTCTATGTGGATACCCACGGTACCGGCAAGGTGGACGAAGCCAAGCTGGAATCACTGTTGCCCCAGATCATGAATCTGAAGCCGCGCGGCATCCGCCAGCATCTGGATCTCAACAAGCCGATCTTCGCCCGCACCGCCGCGTACGGTCATTTTGGCCGCGATCCGGAGTCCGACGGCGGCTTCTCCTGGGAGCGCACCGACCTGGCCGACCAGATCAAGGCGGCGTTTTAACCGGTCCTTTATCGCTTTACGTTTCGCCGCTCTGCTCGTGCAGGGCGACGAAATGCTGTTTAAGCCTCCGCATGACTGCCCCGCATCATCCCGACCGCAACCGCCGCAAGCTTTATGGCCGCAGGAAAGGCCCGAAGCTCTCCGCCCGGCAGGCTTGCTTGCGCCAAACATTGCTGGAAAAGCTCTCTTGGCGGCTGGGCGAGGAGCCATTAGGCCAGTTTCCAAACACTGTTCAGGAGATTTGGTTGGAGGTCGGTTTTGGCGCCGGCGAGCATCTGGTGGCGCAGGCGCAGCAGCATCCAGAGGTCGGTCTGATCGGCGCCGAGCCCTACGAAATGGGCATGGCCAAGCTATTGACCAAGCTTGAAGAAAAGCCCCTGAACACTGTTCGCCTCTATGAAGGCGACGGCCGCGATATTATCGAGGCGCTGCCGGATTCCAGCCTCTCCCGCTTCTTTCTGCTGTTTCCCGATCCCTGGCCCAAGAGCCGTCACCACAAGCGGCGCTTTCTTCAGATGGCGATGCTGGATCAGTTGGCGCGGGTGCTGCGGGCCGGCGGGGAACTGCGCTTTGCCACCGACGACAAATCCTATCTGCCCTTCGCCCTGGAACGGCTGATGGCGCACCCGGTCTTTTGCTGGACCGCCGCGGGCCCCAAAGACTGGAAAACCCGCCCCGCCGACTGGCCCCCCACCCGCTACGAGGCCAAGGCGATCAAGGGTCCACCCAGCTTTCTGAGATTTTCGCGGCGGTAGCCGCGCTGGCTAAGCTTCCTGCGGGGGCCTAAACTCTGAGCATGTTCAAGGAAAAGCCGAACAAATGGACCCGGGAGCGCAGCTTTCTGGAGGTTAATGGCGGCGACATTCTGATGCTGATGACGGCCCTGTTCTTCCTGGCCCTGACCGTGGGCGGCTTCTATGTCCTTCTCTTTCACCCCAGGATTCCGGGCTTGGCCGAGCTGTTTTCCGACGCTCCGCCCGGCCCGCCCCCCGACCAGAAACTGCATCTGGCGCCAGGCGAGACCGAGATAAAGCTTTATCCCCTCAAGCCGGCCACCCCGCCGCCACAGCAGAAGAAGTAGCCCGTCGCTTGAAATCCTGGGCGGGCAGGCGTAGATAGCCGCCATCCCAAACAACAAGACCTGTTGTGTGGCGGTCGCAAGACCGCCGCGGGAGAGAACCTTTTATTGGCCCTCCGCTGTTCGCTGCGGGCCTAGGCTTTATCCATGGCCGGCCTTTGCGCCGGCCATCCAGAGAGAAGATGACCGTCACGGCCGCTGCACGTCTGGAGCCGATCTTTGAACCCGTCATCGAACAGGCGGGGTTCAAGCTGGTGCGCCTGCGCCTGATGGGCGCGGGCCAGACCTTGCAAGTGATGGCCGAACGTCCCGACGGCAGCATGGACGTGGAAGGCTGCACCGAACTTTCCCGCGCCTTGCTCGACTTCATCGAGCAGAACGACCCCATCGAAGGCGAATATGAACTGGAAGTCTCTTCGCCCGGCATTGACCGGCCGCTGACCCGGCCCACGGATTTTTCCCGCTGGAGCGGCCATGAGGCCAAGATCGAACTCGACGGCATGTATGAAGGCCGCAAGCGCTGGCGTGGGCTGGTGCTGGGGCTCGACGGCGCCGATGTGATGTTGCGCGCCGACGGCAAGGATATCCGGTTTCCCTTTCGCAGTGTCATCAACGCCAAGCTCGTGCTCACCGACAAACTCATTCAGGAAGATTTGAAAGCCCGCAAAGGGGCGTCCAGGAGCGTCCGCGAGAGCGGGGGTGACCAAATACAAGGAGAAGACTAATGGCTGTTTCCGCCAACCGGCTTGAATTGCTTCAGATCGCCGACGCCGTCGCCCGCGACAAGTCCATAGACAAATCCGTGGTGCTGACGGCCATGGAAGAGGCGATGCAGCGCGCCGCCAAGGCCCATTACGGCAGCGAGAACGACATCAAGGTGGATATTGATCCCAAGACCGGCGAGACCCATGTCTCGCGCTATCTCCACGTTGTCGAGCTGGTGGAAAACGACAAGACCGAGATTTCGCTGGCCGATGCCCGCCGCCGCAATCCCGACGCCCAGATTGGCGACATCATCGCCGAAACCCTGCCGCCGGTGGATTTCAACCGCATAAATGCCCAGAACGCCAAGCAGGTGATCGTGCAGAAGGTGCGCGATGCCGAGCGCGAGCGCCAGTATGACGAGTACAAGGACCGCATCGGCGAGATCGTTCACGGCCAGGTCAAGCGCAGCGAGTTTGGTTCGGTGGTGGTGGACCTTGGCAAGGCCGAAGGCGTGGTCCGCCGTGACGAGATGATCCCGCGCGAAAGCTTCCGCCCCGGCGACCGCATCCGCGCCTATATCTATGACGTGCGCCGCGAAGTCCGCGGCCCGCAGATTTTCCTTTCCCGCAGCCATCCCGATTTCATGCGCCGCCTCTTTGCCCAGGAAGTGCCGGAAATCTATGACGGCGTGATCGAAATCCGCGCGGTGGCCCGCGATCCCGGCAGCCGCGCCAAGATCGCCGTCATCAGCAAGGATTCCAGCATTGATCCGGTCGGCGCCTGCGTCGGCATGCGCGGCGTGCGCGTGCAGGCAGTGGTGCAGGAACTTCAGGGCGAACGCATTGACATCATTCCCTGGAACGCCGAGCCCGCCACTTTCATCGTCAATGCCTTGGCCCCGGCCGAAGTCACCAAGGTGGTGCTGGACGAAGACACCAATCGCGTCGAAGTTGTGGTGCCCGATGAGCAGCTTTCGCTGGGCATCGGCCGGCGCGGCCAGAATGTGCGTCTGGCTTCCCAGTTGACCGGCTGGCAGATTGACATCCTGACCGAGGCCGAGGAATCGGAGCGTCGCCAGAAGGAATTCAACGAACGTACCGAACTCTTCATGAATTCGCTGGACGTAGACGAGACCGTGGCGCAATTGCTGGCTTCGGAGGGCTTCGCCACCATCGAAGACGTGGCCTATGTTGATCTGGCCGAGCTTTCCCAGATTGAAGCCTTTGACGAGGAGACGGCGCAGGAATTGCAAAATCGCGCCATCGAATTCATCGAGGCCCGCAACAAGGAAATGGACGACAAGCGCCGGGCGCTGGGCGTTGCCGACGAGGTGCTGGAGGTGGAGGGCGTCACCCCCGCCATCGCCGTCGCTCTGGGCGAATCCGAAATCAAGTCGCTGGAAGACCTAGCCGGCGCCGCCACCGACGATCTGATCGGCTATTACGAGCAGAACAAGGAGAAGGAACGGGTCCGCATTCCCGGTGCCCTGGAAGGCTTCAACCTCACTTCCGACGATGCCAATGCCATCATCATGAAAGCCCGGGTCAAGGCGGGTTGGATCGAAGAAGAGCCGGCGGCCGAGGAAGAGGCCGGCGAGGAAGGCGCGGTGGAAGCCTGATGACGGCAGCGGCGCGCAAAATGATGGAAGACGAGCACGATGGCCGTGAGCGGCGGGATATCGTGAGCGGCCAGATCATGCCTGAAGCGCGCCTCATCCGCTTCGCTGTGGCCCCCGATGGCAGCGTAGTTCCCGACGTCGCGGCGAAATTGCCGGGGCGCGGCCTGTGGGTGGCGGCGTCAAAAACCGCCATCGCCACGGCAGTAGAGAAAAAGTTGTTCGCCAAGGCCGCGAAGGCCAATGTCTCCGCCGCCGCCGATCTTGCCGCCCGCACGCAAAGCGCGCTGGTCGCCCGCATGACCGGCGATCTCGGCCTGGCGCGGCGCTCCGGCGCGTTGGTGCTGGGCTTTGACAATGTGCTGCGCCAACTGGAAGGCCCCAAGCCGCCGAAAGTCCTGATCGAGGCTTTTGATGGTGCGTCCGACGGCAAGCGCAAGCTCTACGCCGCCGCCCACCGGATGGACCTGGAATGTGTGGTGATCGAGACGCTGACCAGCGGCGAATTGGGCTTGGCGCTGGGGCGCGAGAATGTGATACATGCCGCCGTCCAGCCGGGCGGCCTGGCAGACCGTTTAATCCTTGACGCGGAACGGCTTTCTGGCTTCCGCGCACTTCAACAACCTGGGCGCCCGAAAGAACCGCATGAGTGATACTGACGAAACCAAGCGCCCAGCCAAGACGCTTTCGCTGAAGAAGACGGAAACTTCCACCGTCAAGCAAAGCTTCAGTCATGGCCGCACCAAGGCGGTGGTGGTGGAGAAAAAGCGCTCGGGCGCGCCGCCGGCCGCTGCCAAGGCTGCGCCCAAGCCGGCGCCCGCCCCTGCGCCGGAAGTAAAGGCTGAACCGTCCAAGCCGGCCGCGCCCGCCCGCGGCGTGGTGCTGCGCCAGCTTTCCGATGAGGAAAAGGCCCGCCGGGCCGCTGCCCTGGCCGACGCCAAGGTCTCGGATGCCGAAGCCCGCAAGATTGCCGAAGCCGAAGCCCGCCGCCGCGCGGAAGAAGAAGAAAAACTCAAGGTCGAACGCGCCGCCGCCGAAAAGCGTAAGGCCGAAGAAGAAGCCCGCAAGGCGGCTGACGAGCTTGCCAAGAAGCGCGCCGAAGCCGAAGCCGCCCGCCGCCTTGAAACTCCCGCCCCCGGCGAAGCCCCGCGTCGCCGCATGGAGGCAGAGGAAGAAGAAGAAAGCGGCAAGAAGACCGGCAAGCCCGGCGCGGCCAAGGTGCCGGTGCCGAAGAAGACGGTGGGCGACGGCGAGCGCCGCCGCGGCAAGCTCACGGTCACCCGCGCCTTGGAAGGTGATGACGAACGCGTGCGCTCGGTGGCGTCGTTCCGCCGCCATTTGCAGCGCGTCAACAAGGCTCACACCCAGGTACAGGCCGGCCCCGCCGGTCCGCGCGATATTGTCGTGCCCGAAACCATCACCGTGGCGGAACTGGCCAATCGCATGGCCCGCCGCGCCGTGGATGTCATCAAGGTGCTGATGAAGAACGGCATGATGGCAACCGCCAATGACGTGATTGATGCCGACACCGCCGAACTGGTGGCCACCGAATATGGCCATGTCGTCAAGCGGGTCGCGGAGAGTGACGTGCTGGAAGGGCTTTCCGGCGCCGCCGATGCCGCCGAAGCCCTGGCATCACGCGCCCCCGTGGTCACCATCATGGGCCATGTGGATCACGGCAAGACTTCGCTGCTTGATGCCCTGCGCCAGACCGACGTGGCGGCAGGCGAAGCCGGCGGCATCACCCAGCATATCGGCGCCTATCAGGTCGAATTAAAGTCCGGCCAGAAGATCACCTTCCTCGACACGCCCGGTCACGCCGCCTTCACGGCGATGCGCGCCCGCGGCGCCAAGGTTACCGACATTGTCGTGCTGGTGGTGGCGGCCGATGACGGCGTCATGCCCCAGACGGTGGAAGCCATTGCCCATGCCCGGGCGGCAGGCGTGCCCCTGATCGTGGCGGTGAACAAGATTGACAAGGGCGACGCCAACCCCACCCGGGTCAAGACCGAGCTTTTGCAGCACGAAATCCAGGTGGAAGACATGGGCGGCGACGTCCAGTCGGTGGAAGTCTCCGCCACCAAGAAAATGAATCTCGACAAGCTGCTGGACGCCATCCTGCTGCAAGCCGAAGTGCTGGACCTCAAGGCCAATCCCGACCGCAATGCCGAAGGCGCCGTGATCGAGGCCAAACTGGACAAAGGGCGCGGCCCCGTCGCCACGGTCCTGGTACAGCGCGGCACGATCAAAGTCGGCGATATCGTGGTGGCTGGTGCTGAATGGGGCCGGGTGCGCCTTCTGGCCAATGAACGGGGCGAGACGGTGAAAAGCGCCGGCCCCTCCACCCCCATCGAAGTGCTGGGCCTGTCGGCTCCGCCGGACGCCGGCGATGAAATGGTGGTGGTGGATAACGAAGCGCGCGCCCGTGAAGTGGTGGAATACCGCGCCAGGAAGCGCCGCGAGGCTCGCCAAGCCTCTTCGTCGCGCCAGACGTTGGACCAGTTGCTCAAGACCCGCGAGGCAGGCGAGCGCAAGCTGCTGCCCATCGTGCTCAAGGCCGATGTGCAAGGTTCGGCCGAAGCCATTCAGGGCGCGCTGACCAAGCTGGATACTGACGAAGTGGGCGTGCAGATTTTGCAGTCCGGCGTCGGCGGCATCACCGAAAGCGACGTTATCCTGGCTCATGCCAGCGGCGCGGCGGTGATCGGCTTCAATGTCCGCGCCAATGCCACGGCGCGGGAGCGGGCCAAGCGCGACGGTGTCGAGCTGCGCTATTACAACATCATCTATAATGTGGTGGATGATATCAAAGCCGTGCTGTCAGGCATGCTGGCGCCGGAAGTGCGCGAGAAGTTCCTCGGCAATGCCGAAATCCTGGAAGTGTTCAATATCTCCAAGGTCGGCAAGGTGGCGGGTTGCAAGGTCACCGAAGGGGTGGTGCGCCGCGGCGCCAAGGTCCGCCTGATCCGCGACAATGTCGTCATCCATGAAGGCGAGCTTTCGACCCTGAAGCGCTTCAAGGACGAAGTGAAAGAGGTGCAGGCCGGTCAGGAATGCGGCATGGCCTTCGCCAATTATCAGGACATGCAGAAGGGCGACGTCATCGAGTGCTTCGAGGTCGAGACCGTCAAGAGGGCGCTGTAGTATCGTCGCAATGGGTCTCGGCTCGCGCTTCGCGCCGCTCTGCGGCGTTCGCTGGCCGGGATGACAGGTTATAATGCATGTCCAGACACCGTTCCCCCCGCGGCGGCGGTCGCCGCACCTCCCGCAACGATGGCCCGCTTGGCCCCTCCCAGCGCCAATTGCGCGTGGGCGAAATGCTGCGCCATGCCCTGGCTGATATCCTGCGCGAGAATGACATCCGCGATCCCGATCTTGCCGGGGTTTCCGTCACCATCACCCAAGTCAAGCCGTCACCCGACATGCGCTACGCCACCGTCTATTGCGAGCCCTTGGGCGGTGCGCATGCCCGCGAAGTGATTGCGGCCCTCAATCGCCACAAGGGCTTCCTGCGTGGCGAAATGGGTCACCGCATTGCCACAAAATTCACCCCCGATTTGCGCTTCGTCGAAGACCAGTCCTTCGCCGAGGCTGAGAAAATCGAGACCATCCTCAAATCGCCGCAGGTGCAGCGCGATCTGCAGGCGGACGGCGAAGAGTCTTAAAGATTGGCCTCTGTCTTGCGTGGCTTTGAGGGCAACGGCCGGCTGTTGCCCCATTCCGGCACGCAAGAAGGATTATCATGCTCCAGGCCCTCAAGCCCGCCGCCAAATACGTGCTGAACTCGGCGATATTCGCCCTGCCGGCGGCCACCCGTCAGCGCTACAAGGAATTCCACGAGCTGCGCTATTGGAAAAGCGTCACCACGCCCATAGCCGATGACCGCGCCATGCTGGAACATGAGCGGTCACATTACGAGTTCTTCTTCACCACATTCTTCGGCCTTACCCATGCCGACTATGCCGGCAAGCGCATTCTTGATGTGGGCTGCGGCCCGCGTGGCAGCCTGGAATGGGCGGACATGACAGCCGAGCGCGTCGGCGTTGATCCTCTGGCCGACAAATACCGCGCCCTTTGCGACGACCGCCAGAAGATGACCTATCGCTGCGCTCCCTCCGAAGCCATTCCTTTCCCCGACGGCTATTTTGACAGCGTCTCCACTTTCAACTCGCTCGATCACGTGGACGACGTTGACGCCACCATCGCCGAGCTCAAGCGCGTCACAAAATCAAGCGGCCGCATTCTGGTGATTGTGGAAATTGGTCATGCCCCCACCCCGACCGAGCCGCATTTCCTAGACGAAAATCTGGTGACGCGCTTCGCACCCTTCAAGCCGGTGGGCGTGCGCCTGTTCGGCGTGCGCGCCGACCACAATCTCTATGGCTCGATGCACGACAAGGTCCCTTATGTAAAAGGCGAGGAAGGCATTCTGGCAGCTCGCCTGGAAGGCTGACGCTCACTTCCGCGGCTTGCCTTCAGGGGCCGCCGCTGGCAGAAGCCGGCCGCATGGGACGACGTAAGAAAGGCAACCCCGTCCATGGCTGGGTGATCCTGGACAAGCCGCTGGGCATGGGTTCGACCCAGGCGGTGGCCAAGGTGCGCCACATTTTTCAGGCGCAGAAAGCCGGCCATGCCGGCACGCTTGACCCCATGGCCACCGGCATTCTGGCCATTGCCTTGGGCGAGGCGACCAAGACGGTCCCCTTCGCCATGGACGCCGACAAGACCTATCGCTTCACGGCACGCTGGGGCGAAGCTCGCGACAGCGACGATGCCGAAGGCGCCGTCACCGCCACCACCCAATCCCGCCCCAGCGAGGCCGAAATCGAGGCGATGCTGCCCCGCTTTACCGGCACCCTTTCCCAAGTTCCCCCGGCTTATTCCGCCGTCCGGGTAGGGGGCGAACGGGCCTATGACCTGGCCCGAGATGGGGAGGCGGTGGCGTTGGAACCGCGCCAAGTAGAGGTCTACAAGGCGCGCCTGCTGAACGCCGTTCAAGATAGTGCCGAGTTCGAAATCCTTTGTGGCAAAGGCACTTACGTCCGTTCCTGGGTTCGCGATCTGGCCTTGGCCCTTGGCACCTTGGGCCATGTTTCGGCCCTGCGCCGCACCTCTTTAGGGGGGTGGGAAGAAAAAGACGCCGTGCCGCTGGATACCCTCACCCCTTTTATGCATAGTCCCGCCGCTTTTGCGTATCTGAAGCCGCTTTCAACCGCGCTGGACGGCATCCCGGCGCTGGCTGTTGGCAGCCCCGATACGGTTCGCCTGCGTCAGGGCAATCCCATTCTCATCCGCGCAAACCTGTTTGCGAAGCTGAGAGCAATTCCCGACGGTGAACTCCAGGGGCTGACAGTTTTCCTCACCGAGGAAAATGGTTCGCCTGTGGCACTGGCCGAGATTGCCGAAGGAGAGCTTCGGCCGTTTCGCGTCTTCAACTTCTCCACCAACGGATGACCGACAAACATGATTACCCCTGAACGCAAGCAGGAAGTTATTGCGCAATACGGCAAGGACAAGGGCGACACCGGCTCGCCGGAAGTCCAGATCGCCATCCTCTCCGAGCGCATCGCCAATCTCACCGAGCATTTCAAGACCCATCAGAAGGACAATCATTCCCGCCGGGGCATGATCAAGATGGTATCGCAGCGTCGTGGCCTGCTCGACTATATGAAGGCCAAGGACGCCAAGCGTTACGAAGCCATCATCGCCAAGCTGGGTCTGCGCCGCTGATCCGCGAAATTACAGAATTGGCACGGTCTCGCGCGAAGACGTGAGGCCGTGCTTTTGCTTTTGCGGCGGATGAGCTGCCGTAAAAGCCGGTCCCATAGGGGGACCTGACTAAAGGCCTGGCGCAATACGGCGTCCGGCAACGACGAAAGAAAAATCACATGTTTAATATTCACAAGGAAAGCTTCGAATGGGGCGGCCGCACGCTGACCCTTGAAACCGGCAAGATTGCCCGCCAGGCCGATGGCGCTGTGCTGGCCACCTATGGCGAGACCGTGGTGCTGGCCACCGCCGTGGGCGCCCAGTCCGCCAAGGAAGGCCAGGACTTCTTCCCGCTCACCGTCAATTATCAAGAGCGCTATTACGCCGCCGGCAAAATCCCGGGTGGCTATTTCAAGCGCGAACGCGCCCCCACTGAGCGCGAGACCCTGATCTCCCGCCTGATTGACCGCCCCATCCGCCCGCTCTTTGTCGAAGGCTTCAAGAATGAAGTGCTGGTCGTGGCGCAGGTGCTCTCCCACGATCTCGAAAGTGATCCCGATGTCGTCGCCATGGTCGCCGCCAGCGCGGCGCTGACGCTTTCGGGGCT
>JAFAVT010000278.1 GCA_019242275.1 Alphaproteobacteria bacterium | reverse complement strand
CCGGCCCGGTCAGCCCTTCGGTTTCACGGTGCTGGCCGAAGAGGCGCAACTGGGACCCTGATCACTGGAGCCGTGCCCCTTCCAGCCGCAGGACGGCGCAATAGACGGTACGGCCCTCAGCATCGCGGACGCGGGCAGAAAGCGCCGGATATTGGGCATAGGGCAGTTCGTCGAAAGCAATTTGCGCCAGAAGGCGCGCGGTTTCTCGCCGCATCTGCTGATCATCGGCCAACTCACAACCTTCATGGTCCACGCTGTTCAGGCGTTCGCTCTGGATATCGAAATAATAGCGCATGATGTTCTCCGTCAGTCGCACCAGCATGTGTGAAGTGGCCTGAAGGAAAGCTGAGAGCGTCGTTCAGTCAGCATTCATATTCAGCGGACATGCACGAATATGATCGGCCAGGGGCCAAAGACACCTAGCCCTATTTATCCGCGACTGCTTATCCCGCCGGCGTTGCCCACGACAGTAGCAGGATTACCGCAGTATTTGTTATTCCGACTTTGCCCGGCGCCCGGTTTCCGACATACCGCGCAGCAATTCCTCGGCATATGGGAGCAGCACCAAAAGCAGGAATGCAGCGGCCGGTGGAATAATCTCGCTCCAGCGTGGCGGCTGCTTGGGCCCAAGGGTGAAGTCGGCAGTCTCGCCCCTAACGCCGAACAGCGCCTGGGTCTGTGGCCAATGCAGCACCATCATCAGCAGGATGGCGGTCAGCGGCAATATCTCCAACAGGCTGTGAACCTGATGTTCGAAGGCGCTGACCTTGCGCGTCGCCACCGCCAGCTTCAGGTCCAGATGGCCGGTGACTTCATGCGCGACGAGGCACACCAGCATTATGGCGAGCAGCAGGGCGTTGATGCGGAAGAACACCGCCAACGTGAAAGGGACACCGACCTCAGCCAGCATCAGCCAGTGAAACAAGCTTTCCCGTGCGCCCGTGATGTGAGTCATGCCGCTGGCGCGATGGCAGAGATAGTCGGCAAAGCCGCTCAGCACCCAGAGCGGCAACACGGCATACATCAAAAGATCCCAAGCGGCGGTCATGTCATTTGTTATCCGATGTCAGGAAATGAGGCGATTTTGCGGAATGTTCCGTCCTATCCCCGGTTCTTATTCCAACTTCAAGGAAGAGTGGCATGAAAGCGGTAGTCTATCACGGTCGCTACGACGTGCGCGTGGATGAAGTCCCTGATCCGCAGATCCAAACTCCTGCGTAACGCTGAGGGGACACCAAGTTCGGTACGAAAAATGAATCGCCCCGGTCGCTGGCCAATTCTATGCGACACTGGCCGGCAAGGCGAAGTCATCACCGGCCCGGAGAACAAGAGCGGGTGGCGAAGGCCCTGCTAACGGTAGGCGAAAAACACTTGCCAAGGAGACTGCCCCCGGGCACTGCCCGGCATTGAGTCGTAAGCGTTGCCCGAACGCTTCAGCTCAAGTGCCGCTCCACTGCCGCACGCGGCCAACATCAACATGTACAAAGTTGGAAGTCGGATACATGCCGACCCCGCCTCTGCCCATCTTCAGAGCGGTCTGGTGGACGTTCACCAAGGACCTGCCTGGAACCCGGATATCAATCGCCATACCCTGCATGTGCAGGCTCTTGCTGGCGACGCCGCTGCTGCGTTCATGCAGCATGCCGTTGGTTTGCGACGAGCGGTAACCCGAAATCACCTGGAAGGCGGCGTCCGTTTCAAGCTGCCCATGCATGTCGAACAGCAAGTCCATCAGCTTGGGGTCCATGGTGTGGACATCGCCGGTGCGATAGTCCCGCAGCACATGATTGATGGCTTGCATCGCTTGCGGCTGATAGGCGCCGTTGAGAAAATAGTCGGCCGCCAGCTTTTCGCCGGTGTGGATGTTTTCGAATTTGAGACTCCTGACGCCGCTGCGCGCAGCGCCGGCAGCGGGCATGACCTTTTCCAGAGCGAAAGCGGGAGTGGAAAGCGTCAGCAACGCTGCGCCGCTGGTGCGCAGAAACGCGCGCCGGGGAAGATGCATGGGGAACAAGTCTCTTGGGGTCGCACCCTATGTAGTGTGGCCGACCAAGGATTGCAAAGTTCCTGATGCTTTAGCGCGCAGAGGAAACGCGAGTTCCCGAAGCTTGCTGCAGTGCCGCCGTGATTTTTGCGTCGCGGCCATAAATGTCGTTGGCGAATATCACGGTTCCATCGTCCTTGGGCAGAACCGTCCAATATAGAATGTAAACCGGAATCGGCTGGCTGATTGGCTGCCGCCGTGTCTGGTCTTCCGCGATTTTGGCGGAAAGCTCGTCCTCTTGAAGGCCAAGAGCGTGCGCCGCCAGGGGCCGGATCGCCTGAACTCTCACACAGCCATGGCTCAAGGCACGATCGTCACTGAGAAATGCCTGTTTCGAGGGCGTATCGTGCAGATAAACATCGAAACCATTGGGCATCTCGAACTTGACCAAGCCCAAGGCATTTGCCGGCCCGGGATTTTGAACATATTCCCCATTTTCCTGGGTGATGTTCTTGCTATCGAGATAACCAGGATCCTTTTCTAGCTTAGGCTTGATTTCGTGTTCCACAATGGATTTGGGAATGTGCCAACTGGGATTAAGCGTGATCGCTACCGCCTTGGTGGCGAGAATGGGCGTGGGCTTGTCGGGCGCGCCGACCACGACCCGAGATTGGATGACGGGGACGTTGCCTTCGATCATCGCCAGATTGGCGGTGGGAACATTCACCACAATGAAACGGTCGCCAAATTGTCTGGGCAGCCAGCGCCAGCGCTCCATATTGGCTTTTATCTGCTCCAGACGGTCTTGAGGCTGAAGGTTGAGTGCAGTCAAGGTTTCCCGGTCAAGCTGGCCGTCGGGGCGAAGATTGTTGGCGACCTGGAACGCTTGCAAGGCTTCTGCGATTGCTGCCCGGGCGGGCGGGGGGCCCGGCGAGGCTTCGGGCGGAGCCTTGAGAAAGCCTTCAAGCTCCAGGCGCCGGACGAGAGAGGAGGGATAATCTTTCTTCGAAAATCCACCGGTGACTTCCGGCCAGGATTGGCCTGCCAGTTTGGTGTAGGTTTTCAGCGCCGCCTTGAGGCGGGGATAATCACCGGCCGGCTCCAGCCCGCGCAGATAATCGGCGACCTGGCCATTCTGTGCCGCGGCGGAAAACCCTTCTTCCACTTCACCCTTGCGCGCCGGCAGGCTCACATCCGCAAAAACTTGCGAAGGGCCCAGCAGGCCATAGTCCATGTCCTTCGCATATTTGAAGGCCGCGCGAGAGAAGGCGATATCAAAGCGGGCCTTGGCCTCTGCCGAGGCCCCTGCACCGGGTGTGGCAGGCAATGTGTAAAGCGCAGCGGGCAGTCCCTGCTCAGCGGCGTCCGCCAGGAGACTCGCCACCCTTTCGGCCTCGGCTTTCAGCTTACCGCTTTCTTCGATCCAAAGCGGGGCGAAATTGCGCGCCTCGTAAACCGAGCGGAGCGTCGGTTCGTTGAGGCTGGCGGCGTTCGCCTGCAACGCAGGTTGAAGTTGATCGGGAAGCGCCAACCGCTTCGAGGGGAAGCTGGCGATCTGCTCCGGGCGATGGACAAATGCCAAGCCTGCGATAGCGCCAAGAACCACAGCCCCAAGAAACAGGCTGAGAAGTTTGTAATCCCGTTTCATGCGGCGTGAGGCATCTTAAAAACCTCAAATGATAACGAAATTGTCATGCCTCAGTTCCGCAGACCGCCCGGCGGTAGGCAGCGCTTACGGCTCAGGGGATGCCGGAAGAACCAAGAGTGGCATCAAACGCCGGCTGCGATTGTGGCGCGACCATGACAGGCGGATCAGGAATTGCCACAGCGGCGGGCGGTGGGGGTGCGAACTCCACTGGCGGCGTGGGACTCACCACAGGCAATTGCGGTGGTTCAGGCCGCAGGGCAGGGCTATCCAGCGTCTGCGTCAACGCCGGCTCCGGCAAGATATTTCGTTCTTCCCTGATAGCGGGCGCAAGTAGCGCAACTTGATTCATATCCGCGGCAGAGGTGGACACGGATTCGTCACTGTCAAAAACCGCCAGCGAATCTTGCGGCATGGCTTCAAGTCCGGGAGGTGGCCCCGGCGTGCGGTCCAGCGGCCGGGGCGGATGGCCTTTTTCCAGACCGGTCATCAGCCGCTTCCACATCAGGGCGGGAATGGAGCCGCCGGTGACATTGCGCATGGGGGAATTATCATCATTGCCCAGCCAAATGCCGGCAAC
>JAFAVT010000240.1 GCA_019242275.1 Alphaproteobacteria bacterium | reverse complement strand
CGCCTTGGCCCAATCGGAAAAGCGGCGCAGACGGTGGTGCGAGAGTTTGTAGGGATATTCCGCCCGCATCTCCTCCATCTGAAGTTCAAGATAGGCGTCAGCCTTGTCGCGGCTGGCGCCGGCCAGGGCCAGCAGGGGAGCCGGATTTTCCGAAACGGTGGCTTCTTCGTTCATGGGCGGATTTTCCCCCAACTGTCATGGCCCACTTTACGTGGGCCACCCAGAATCCCATGCACCGGTGCTTCGGACTCTGGATGGCCCGGGCGAGCCGGGCCATGACAATTGTATTTCAGAGGGGCAGGCCGGTGCTTTGTCATGGTCTGTTTCTCTGCGGCCCACTCTGTCTCGCCAGTTCGGCTTTTTCGGCGGGCGTCAGGTCGAGTTGCGAAGCGCGCGTGAATTGCGCCTTCGCTTCATCGTGCTTGCTCGCGTAATAAAGCGCCTCACCCCATTTCAGGTGCAGCCGGCCCCAATTCGGCGCGTATTTTTCTGCCTCGGCAAATTTCGCAAGCGCCAGATGCGATTGGTTCTTCGCCATCAGCGCCTCGCCCCAGCCTTCCAGCGGGTCGGCGAAGTGCGGGCCTTTTCTGTTCGCCAAGGTGAATTGCGCGATGGCGTCGTCGTATTGGCCGCGCTGTAACAAGGATATTGCCCACTCTGCATAAGGCATGGGAATGGAGGGAAATTTCGCCACCGCGGCGGCAAACCAAAAATCTGCTCCGCCATAATTCTTCTGCAAATTGTCAATCTGGGCGCGATCCAGAAGACAGCGGGTGCAGTCGGTGGGGGTTCGGTCAATCCGCGCGTGTGCCGCCGCGAAATCTCCCATTTGCGCCTCAGCCAGCGCCAAGTCGGGCCAAAGTGCGACTGGCGGATAGGCGCCTCCGGAATAGGAAGTGGCAAGTCTGGCCTCCACGGCCTCTCGGGCCAAAAGAAGCTGTTTTGCGCGCGCCCATTCTTCTGCGCTCAGGGCCAGCGCGACCTCCAAATTGCGGAAGTCCTGTTCTGCTCGTTCGATGAGTGCCTGGCGAGGAATCTCGTTCAGCGCGTCGCTGCTGCTCCTCAGCGCCGCCAGATAGGCGGCCTCCTCGGCCAGAACATGCCGGGCTTCGCGAAGGTCATGCTGCCTGATCCGGTACTGTGCGATGTTGGCATGTGTGTAAAACGGCGTGGTAAATCCCCCGCCGGTGGCGCTTCGCGACTGCCGAATCTGCGTTGCCGGGTCAGCGGAAAAATCAATCATCGGGAAAGTGGTAAGAGCGGCGCGCGCGGCTTCGTCATAGTCGCCGAGAATGCCGGCAATGGTCTGTTTCCCGCCGTTCTGGAACTGGATCAGGCTGTCGGGCAACAAATCCGCGGCGCTGGCCAATAGGTTCAGCGCTTTTTTTGCCGCCGCAAGCCTTTCCTCTTGATTGCTGGACCAGATCGAAAGACGAAACCATCCAACGGCAAGTCCAGGCGCAATGACAGTCGCCTGGCGCGCGGCCTGAATGGCTTCTTCATACCGGTTTTGCTCCACCAGCGAGTCGGTAAGAACAACATGCGCCCAGGCACGTTCGGTGGCTGGGCCTGTCTGCGTGCGCTCCAGCGCAAGAGCTTCCGCCTCTTGTGCGCGGCCTTGCGCCCAAAGATTGAAGACGTAGCGGAAGGGCTGGGTGCGGGCGTAGATTGCCTCCGCTGCCTTCTGCACCAGGGCAGGCACATTGGCCGTGTCGCCGGTGACACTTTCGGCGGTATCGTTGCCTGCGCGCACCGTCATCTCGATGCCGCCGCTGTCCAATTGCACGACTTCGCCGGAAATGTGGGTCTCATGCCCCAGCCGGCTGCGCAAATAGCGGTTGATCTCGCCGAGTGAAACTCCGGTTTCGGGAATCTCCACCTTCAGATCATCGCCCCAGTTATTGGCATAGCTGCTGGGGGCACGGACCGATACGGAGTGCGCCTGCATGGTGGAAAGTTGGTCCAGCAGGCGGGTGGCGACGACATCGCCGGTTAGCCCCTTCGCCGCCAGGTCCGGCGGAACCTTGAAGCTCTCGACGATCAATCCGTCGGCATGAGCGGCGCTCCACACCATGCCGCCGGCGGCCGACACCACTGCCAGTCCAACCAGCACGGTCATGATCTGCAGCGCACCCTTCATGCGGGCGCTGAAGGCGCCCCAACGCAAGTTGGAAAGCTGAAGCTCGGCCTCTTCATGAAAGTGACGGTCCTGCGCTTCCAAACGCTCGATCTGGAGAGCAGTCAGGCGTTCCTGCCTTGCAAGGAACGAGTCTGCTCTTTCTCGGCTTGCGCTGCCTATCGAGAGCGCAATGGAAGCTGGATCAGGCCCGCCCTCACCCTGCGCTCCCGCGCAGAGGGTCCTATCTTCGGCTTCCTCAGACATGGGGCGCCTTTGCCAGTTCGGCTTTTTCGGCGGGCGTCAGATCAAGCTGCGCGGCGCGGGCGAATTGTTTTGCGGCATCTCCCTTCTTGCCGGCGTAAAAGAGCGCTTCACCCCATTTCAGGTGCAGCCGGCTCCAATTCGGCGCGTATTTTTCTGCCTCGGCAAATTTCGCAAGCGCCAGATGCGACTGGTTCTTCGCCATCAGCGCCTCGCCCCAGCCTTCCAGCGGGTCGGCGAAGTGGGAACCCTTCTTGTTTGCCAACGTGAACTGCGCGATGGCCTCGTCGGGCTTGCCGCGATCCAGCAGGGCACGGCCCCACTCTTCATAGGCAAAGGGAAGGGACGGCGCCGCCTTCACCGCGCGCGCGAACCAGCTATCCGTTGCGGCCCCATCATGCTCCAGTCCGGCAACCACGCCATGGGCGCGCATGCAGGCGTAGCAATCGGCCGGCATGACATCGGCGTCGGCGTGCGCGCGGGCCAGATCGCCGCCGCGCGCCTCGGCGACCACCAGCAACGGATAAGCCCAGCTACGTGACACCAGCAGCGGTCCATACTTCAAGTTGCGGGAATCGGCTGCCGCCGCGATGGCGCGGGCATCCGCCGTTGCTTCCCGCCATTGGCCCAGCGCGGCGTGCTGGTAATAGCCGATGCGGTTGAGGTCGCTGTTTGTCATGCCGGAAAAGTTCGCGGGCTGGGCAGCGCCGGGGGCACGCAAAAGGGTGCTGATTTCATCCAGCCGCATCCGGCTTTGCGGAAGATCGTGCGCGCGCGCCGCATACTCGGCCTGGCGCAGTTTCTGTGACAGCAGCGTGCACTCAACGCAGTTGAGCGACAGCGCACCCGCGAAGTCGCCCATTTCCAGGGCGCGCACCAGCGCGGTTCTCCACTGCAACGTCAGGAAAGGACGCCCCTGCAGCAGGGGTGGTTGGTCCTCCTCGCGCAATGTCGGGAGTACAGCCAGTTTTTGCAGTGCTTCTTCGTCGTGCCCCAGCAACAGCAGGATGCCGGCCCACTGGGTGTAGGCCGGCATCACCTTCGGATCGTAACCGATCCCTATCTGGTTGCGCTTCATGGCCAGCGCAAGATCGCCCGTGCCGGCGGTTACGGATGCAAAGTAGCCAAAGGCTTCGGCACAGTGTTGGTCGGTTTTTGCCAGTTCGGTGGCCCGCTGGCCTGCTGCCAGCATTTCCCCCTGGCGGTTCACCTGCCCGAGATATTGCCCATAATTGACGGGATCCACCTGCTGATAGACATGCTCGGCGGCCTGCTGCTCCAGCTTGTCGAGGTCGGCGGCAGTGCCGGTGGCGGTGAAGGCATCCGCGCCGGCCAGGGTCGCGGTCAGCGCGATTCTGCCGTCGGGGAGTTCGCGCAGATTTCCGCTCAGGCGCCGCTCATGTCCCAGCCACAGGCGCAGGAAGCGCCACGCCTGCCCCAGCGAAACACCGGTCTCCGGAATCTCGACCCTGAATTCGTCGTCGTGGGTTGCGCTGACCTCGCTGGAGCGAGTCAGCGAGTTCGCATCCGAAAGATCGCGGATGGTCCCCAGCTTGCTGTTGAGGTCGTCCGAGACCACCGCGCCGGTGACGCCGGCCTCGGCGAATTTGGGCGGTACGGCGAAACTCTCCACCACCAGGCCGCCGGCATGGGCAGCATTCCACATCGCGATGCCCAGCGCGGCGATGACGCCAATTCCCACCAATCCTGTCGCCAGCTTGAGGGCGATGGTGAGGCGCTGGCTGAGCGTGGCCAGCCGCAACTGCTTGAACTGTTCGTGCAGATGATGTTTCTGCACATCCACCAGGGAATTCTGGTTGCGCAAAAAGCGGGCGACGTCGCCCTGCAAGGCGGGATCGCGCCGCGCTTCCTCCATGGCAAGGTCTATGGCCAGGCTGCTGGTGTCGGGGGCGGAGCCAGATTCTGGAGCGTCCGTGTCTTCGCTCATGGGCGGATTTCCCCCCAACTGTCATGGCCCACTTTACGTGGGCCATCCAGAATCCCATGCACCGGTGCTTCGGACTCTGGATGGCCCGGGCGAGCCGGGCCATGACAATTGTATTTCAGAGGGGCGGGCCGGTGCTTTGTCATGGTCTGTTTCTCTGCGGCCCACTCTGTCTCGCCAGTTCGGCTTTTTCGGCGGGCGTCAGGTCGAGTTGCGAAGCGCGGGCGAATTGCGCCTTCGCTTCGGCGCGCTTGCCCGCGTAATAAAGTGCCTCGCCCCATTTCAGGTGCAGCCGGCCCCAATTGGGGGCGTACTTCTCCGCTTCCGCGAACTTGGCCAAGGCCAGATGCGACTGGTTCTTCGCCATCAGCGATTCGCCCCAGCCCTCCAGCGCGTCGGCGAAGTGCGGCCCCTTTTTGTTGGCGAGGGTGAATTGCGCGATGGCGTCATCCGGCTTGCCGCGATCCAGCAGCACCCGGCCCCAGGCATACCCGGCATGCGGCAGTGAGGGCCCTTGCGATGCGGCGCGGGCAAACCACCAGTCGGCCCGTTCATGCTGGCCCTCTATCTCGGCGACCTGGGCGCGGGCAATCAGACAGCGATAGCAGTCGGCCGGCGTCGGACGCAGCGTGGCCTCTGCCTCGGCAAAGCGGCCCAGCCGCGCCTGTGCCGGAGCAAGCACGGGCGATACCAAAAGGATATACATCTCGCGAAGGCCCGGATAGCGGGCGAGAACGGGGCCTATCTGCGCCGCGCGCGCCACGACACCGGCCCAATCTTCACTGGCGAGATCCACCTGCATAGGCTGCTGGATGTCACGCAGTTCCATCGCGCCGACGCCGATGACGGCGTTCACCCGGATCGGGTTGGCCAGCATGGCCCGGGCCGCCTTGAGATCATGCAGGGCCAAATGTGTCCCAGCGACACCGGCAGTCGTCCCGACCCGTTGTGCCTCGGGGTCACGCATGTATTTGGCGTATTCTCCCAGCGCCTCCAGATAGGCTCCCTTGGCGTTGTCCATCGTCGCGCGCGCCGAACCCTGGCGGGAAGCCATCTGGGCGGGAATCGTGTCCTTGCCGGTCACCGGCAGCGCCAGCGCTTCTCGAATAGCGGCCAATCCCTTTTCCGCCCCTCCCATCTGGTAGAGCAGCAGCGCATGCTCATAGCGCACCGGAACATTGTCCGGCGCGAGCGCCACGGCCTGGTCCATCAATGCGAGTGCCGCCGACCAGCCCAGCGTGTCGCGCACCTGAAGTCCCCAGCCCAGATAGGCCCAGGGCCGCTCTGCCGCCGGGCCGTTCTCGGCCAGATCGCGGAAAATCGCGATCGCCTCCGGCCCGCGGCCATGGGAGCCAAGCCAGGAGGCATAGAGATAAGGCTGGGTCTGTTTGTAGATAGCTTCCGCCAGCTTTCCGACCAGTGTGTCGAGATCAGCCTCGCTGCCGGCGATCGTGCCCGCTTCATCCCCATCGGCCCGCGCCGACAGCGTCAACCCACTCGCGCCACTGACGATTTCGCCGCTGATATGGGTGTCATGGCCCAGCCTTTCGCGCAGGTAACTGTCAATCTGGCCCAGCGAGACCCCGGTTTCCGGGATTTCGACGCGCAGGTCTTTCTGGCTCCAACTGTTGGCGAAGGAGCGCGGCGCGCGGGCGGTATTGGTCTGGGCCGGAAAGGCGCGGATGCGGGCCAGAAGCCGCCCCGCCACCACTTCACCGGTCAGCCCACGCGCCGCCAGTTCCGGCGGCACCGAAAACGGCTCGACCAGCAGCCGGCTGCTGCGGCTGGCATCCCACACCATGAAGATGGCGGCGCCGGCGATCGCCAGCCCGACAAACGCGGTGGCCACGCGCAGCAGCACGCCCATGCGCAATTCCCACAGCCTGGGAGCAAGCTGTTTCTGCTGTTCGTGCAGATGATGGCGTTGGTCCGCCATCCATGCGCGTTGCTCGTCAAGAAAAGCATCAGCCTTGCCGCGGCTGGCCCCGCTCAGCGACAGGGCCAGTGCGGCCGCGTCGGCCGATGCAGTCCCGGCGCCGCTTTCCGGCGCTTGTAAGTCTTCCGACACCCCGGCTCCCCAACCGTACTATTACGCACATTGGGGCACAGATTGTTGATGCTGGCAACGTGGGTTTCGAAGCCGGGGCCTGCGCGCGGTTACCGCACCTTTTTCAGCTCGCTGGTGTAATTGCCTGGCACGGAAATCGCCTGGGCCGACCAGGCGCCGAAATCGTCTTTAAAGAAAAGATAGTTCTGGACGTGGTCGCGGCCATCATGGGCGCTGGTGGCCTGGGTAAAATCCGCCTTCACCGGCACCACCGTGATCTTGCCGGGCAGGGCGACGGCGCGGATTTCGCCGGACGAGGCCGGCCGCGGTTTGGCGATCTGCACGCTGCGGAAAGTGAAATCGCTATCCTTGCCGGCGCTGATTTTTTCAATCACCGTTTTCACGTCCGCTTCCGTCGGGGCGGCGGCGGCCAGCGCCGGCAGGGCGGAAACAGTCAATGCGAAGACAGCCAAGGCTAAGCGGGACATGGCAACGATCCTTTCAATGATGAAAGGACCATGCCGCCACACCGGCGTCAGGAAAATGCTCCCGCCGTACCGGCCGGCCTTAAAAAATTTTGAGCCTCAGGCCAGATTCTGAATCTGACTCGCCGCCAGCATCAGCTTGGCCACGCTGAGTTCGCCCGACGCTTCGATGGCCTGGAGGAAGTCGGTCATCCGCGCCAGCGCCTCGCGGTTCGCCTTCGCCCAATCTTCCAGCACTTCCTCGCCCGGTTGTTCGGCCTTGAGCAGCCGCGCCGTGAGCGCGGCTTGTGCGGCGGCAAGATCGTCCAGCAGGCGGCGCACCGCCAGCCGGTCCCAATGCTCCGGCAGGTTGAGTTTGGCGGCCAAACTGCGCAGCCGCTCCAGACCCAGCTTGGCACCCACCGCCTCATACAGGGTGGCAGCACGGGCGGGATCGGCCTTGGCGCCGGCAGCCAGGCGCGCAATCGCCGGCGCGATGGCCAACGCCGGCAGCAGCCCAACCTCGCCCGCAATCTCGTCGGCGCCGTCCGGCGGGTTAAGGCGCGCGCGCAGCGCTCCCACTGCGCCGCGATAGAGCGCGATGGCAGCCACAATGTCCTGATCCTGCGCCGCCAGCAGGGCGGGCGTCACCCGCTGCAGGTGCTCAGCGATGGCGGCATAAAGCGCGATCTGCGCTTCGGCCTTGGTCTTGCCGTCCAGTCCGTCAATGCGGTGCTTCAACGCCGAAAGATCAAAGGCAGCGTCGGCGATGACAAAGGCGCGCGCCACATCGGCGGCGCTGCGGCCCGACAATTCCTTCATCCGCAGCACGAAAGCGGGTCCGGCCAGATTGACCAGCCGGTTGGTCAGGACGGTGGAAATGATCTCCTTCTTCAGGCGATGGCGGTCGGCCTCGGCAGGGAAGGCTTCGATGACGGCGGGCGGGAAATAGGTGATGAGGAGGTCGTGCAGCGCCGGGTCTGACGGCAGATCGCTTTCCAGCAGTTCGGCATCCAGGTCCAGCTTGGCATAGGCCAGGAGCACCGCCAGTTCAGGCCTGGTGAGACCGGCGCCGTTATGCCCAAGCTTTTTCAGCTCGGCCGGCGAAGGCAAGAATTCCACCGCCCGGTCGAGGCGCCCGCGGGCTTCCAGGTCGGCAATCAGCCGTGCATCGGCGTCAAGGTCGTGCACGCCGTTATGCTGCGCCACCGACAGGGCCAGAGTCTGGTCGTAATTGTCGGCCAGCACCAGCCCAGCCACATCATCGGTCATGGCAGCCAACAAACTGTCACGCTTGTCGTCGGAAAGCTCGCCGCGGCGCGAGGGGCCGGAAAGCAGAATTTTCAGATTCACTTCATGGTCGGACGTGTCCACGCCGGCGGAATTGTCCACCGCGTCGGTGTCAATGCGCACACCAGCGCGAGCGGCCTCGATGCGGCCCAGTTGGGTCACGCCCAGATTGGCGCCTTCGCCCACCACCAGCGCCTTGACCTCGCCGCCATTGATGCGCACGGCATCATTGGCGCGGTCACCGGCGTCGAGATGGCTTTGCGATGCGGCCTTGATATAGGTGCCGATGCCGCCGAACCAGAGCAGGTCGGTTTTGGCCTTGAGCAGGGCGTTGATCAGCTCCGGCGGCGACATGGAGTCCTTGCCGCTGCCGATCAGCGCCTTCACTGCGTCAGAAAGCGGGATTTCCTTGCATGTGCGGGCAAAAACACCGCCACCCTTGCCGATCAATTCCTTGTTGTAATCGTCCCAGGACGAACGGGGCAGGTTGAACAGCCGCTCGCGCTCCACAAAGGCGGCCTCGGTGGGCGCGTTGGGATCAAGGAAGATATGGCGATGGTCAAACGCCGCCACCAGCCGGATATGGCGCGACAACAGCATGCCGTTGCCGAACACATCGCCCGACATGTCGCCCACACCGATGACGGTGAAATCGTCCTTCTGGATATCGCGGCCTATCTCGCGGAAATGACGCTTGACCGCTTCCCAGGCGCCGCGGGCGGTGATGCCCATTTTCTTGTGGTCATAGCCCTTGGAGCCGCCGCTGGCGAAAGCATCGCCCAGCCAGAAATTGTGTTCGATGGCGATGCCATTGGCGATATCAGAGAAAGTGGCCGTGCCCTTGTCGGCTGCCACCACCAGATAGGGATCATCGCCATCGGGCCGCAAAACATTCTCCGGCGGGATCACCTTGCCGTGCGCGTCCAGATTGTCGGTGATGTCGAGCAGGGACTGGATGAAGGTCTTGTAGGCAGAAATGCCCACCGCCATGAACTGCTCGCGCGTGGGGTTGGCCGGCATCTGTTTGGGGAAAAACCCGCCCTTGGCACCCACCGGCACAATGACGGCGTTCTTCACCTGTTGCGCTTTCACCAGGCCCAATATCTCGGTGCGGAAATCCTCGCGGCGGTCAGACCAACGAAGTCCGCCGCGAGCAATGCGGCCAAAGCGTAGGTGCACGCCTTCCACTTCCGGCGAATAGACGAAGATTTCGCGCCAGGGCCGCGGCGCCGGCAGATCATCGAGTTTTCCCGAATCCAGCTTGAAGGACAGCACCGGCTTAGGCGCGCCGTCCGCAGCGGGCTGGAAATAGTTGGTGCGCAGGATATTGCGAATGACATTGCGCAGCCGCCGGATGATGCGGTCGTCATCCAGGCTGGCGACATTATTCAACGCCGCTTCGATGCGGGCTTCGATCTGCTCCACCTCCTTGGGCGCGGCAGCACGGGCGGGGTCGGTGCGGGCAAGGAACAGTTCTACCAGAAGGCCGGCGACATCGGGATTCTTGGTCAGGGCCTGCTGCATATAGGCGAGGCTGAAAGCAAACCCGGCTTGGCGCAGATATTTGGCGGCGGCCCGCAGGATTACCGCCTGGCGCCAGGAAAGATCAGCGGCCATCACCAGCCGGTTGAAGCCGTCATTTTCCGCTGCACCGGCCAGCACCGCATGCAGCACATCTTCCAGTGGCTGGCGGATGCGGGCAAGATCGGCCGCATCCTCGCAGGTCATCAGGAAATCCAGCACCATGCCGTGCCGGCGTGCGTCATCGCGACGGAAGGAAACCGGGAAGGCGTCTTCGGCGATGACGGTGAGGCCGCAATTTTCAAACATGGGCAGGGTCTGCGACAAAGGCAGCACTTCGCCCAGGACATAGAGTTTCAGCCGCACGACATCAGCTTCGTCGTCGGGCTTGCGCCAGGCAGCGGCGCGCACTTTCAGGGCCTGGTCCGCCAGCGCCACCAGCACGTCCAGATCGCGGGCGGCATCGGCGGCGCCAAAGGCGCCGCGATAGGTGGCTGGAAAATCCGGCGCCAGGCGCGTGGCCATGGCGGGGCCTTCAACCTCGCCATGGGCGGCACAAAGCGCGCCGATCAGGGCATCGTCCCAGGTTTCCAGCGCCTTTGTGATTTCAGCCTGAAGAGACTCAAGATCAACATTGGGGCGCGCACCGGGATTGCGGCCGATGATGTAATGCACCCGCACCAGCGGCCCTTCATCCAGGCCGACTTCGGCGGCGCTGGCGCGCCCGTTCAAGGCCTTGGCCAGAATCTGGTGAATGCGTTCGCGTGACTGCGCCGTCATGTGATCGCGGGGCGCGAACAACAGCGCCGAGGCGAAACGATCGAAGCGGTCAAAGCGAAGAAACAGCTTGGTGCGGGGCAGGCCGGAAAGACGGGTGATGCCCAGCGCGGTATCGGCCAATTCTGCTTCCGAGACCTGGAACAGTTCGTCGCGCGGATAAGATTCGAGAATATGCGCCAGCGCCTTGCCGTCATGGCTGCGCGGATCAAGCCCGATGCGGGCCGTCACGGCCGCGAGCTTGCGGCGGAGCAGGGGAATCTGGCGGGGATTTGCGGCATAGGCACTGGACGTGAACAGGCCGACAAAGCGGTGCTCGCCGCAGAAGCGACCGCTCCGATCGTAAATTTTGACGCCGACATAATCCATGTGGACGCGCCGGTGCACCACCGAGCGGCTGCTGGACTTGCTGACGATCAGCGGGCCATTCGATTCCAGATAGGTGCGCACCTCGGCGGAAAGGCCGGGACGTGGCCCCGTGCTGTTGCTGCCCAATATCCGCGCCTCAGGATCGGACAGGACGCCAAGGCCGCTGCCTTCCACGGCCGACAAGGTCCCGTTCATTCCATCGTCTGCCAGACGATATTCGCGCGCGCCCAGAAAGGTGAAATGATCGTCGGCCAGCCAGTCCAGGAAGGCGATGTCCTCCTCGATGTCGCGCCCTTGCGGTCCTTGCGCCGCCAGGCCGTCGCGGGCCGCTCTCAGCCGCGCCAGCATGGCGCGCCAGTCGCGCACCGCCAGGGCGCCGGCGGTGAAACATTCCTCCAGCGCGGCGATCAGCCGGGCGCGGGCGCCCTCATCGCTCACCGGGTCAATGACAAAGACGATCAGGCTGAGCTTGCGGCCGCCCAGCGCGACCATGGGATGAAAAACGTTGCGCAGATGGGCGCCGCCGGCGAGTGCCGCGGCAACGGCGGAATCAAACAGGAAAGGGCGGTCCTCATTGACGGCCGTGAGCAAGCTGAAGCGGCCGGCATCGCTTAAGGTTACTTGCGGCGCGCCATTCAGCAGCGTAGCGCGGGCGCGTTCGGCGATCAGGGCCAGGTCCGGCGCCGCAAGCCCGCCGGTGTCGGCGCCGGCAAAGAGGGCATCGAAAAAATCCCGCATCTCAAATGTCAGTTGGGCGCGGGCGAGCGCCAGGGTGCCGGACTCGTCAAGAGGCTGCGGGTTCATGGTCATGGCTGATCCTGCCCTGGCTTAGGCGCCTTTTGATGAGCGGCGCCCGGTGTGATCAAAGGATAAACGCGATGGCACCCAGGCTAGCGCCAAGGTCTTAAGATCACGCCACAGGTGCGGGATTAACCCGGCCCCGGTCCGGCCAGATGGGTGCGGCTGCGAAGCAGCCAAAAACCGCAGCCGGCTTGGAAAAGCATCAGGATTGCGGCGGCGCCCATGTTGCCGGTGCGAAGGACAAGCGCCGCGAAGGTGAGAAAAGTGGCCGGCGCCGTAAAAGCCAGGATGGCGGGCAGGTCGCCCAGCAGCCGCGCCACCACCAGCGAAGGGACGGCAGCGAAAAGCACCAGGGCTGCCGCTTGCGGTGCCATGGCAAGGAAGGCCCCCGCCCCCCATGCCGCGCCCAGATATAAGAGTATCGCCCGCATGTCGGCGGCGGAGCCGGCCAGGTCCTTAAAGACCGAAGTGGCCCGCAAATGGCTGGCGAGAACCGCAACCACGCCCGCAAGCACCAGCAGACTCCAGAGAAAGGTGGGCGCCAATGGGCCGCCGCCGAACATCGCCGTCAGCGTGCCCAGCAATAGCAAGCTGCCGGCGGCCGGCACCGCGCGGGCCATCAGGCTGGCGCGCCGCAAGGCAAGGCGGCTTTCGTCATGCAATTCGGGCAGGCGCTTGAGCGCCGCGGCCGGCAACGGCGCGGGGACTGTCAGCGGCGCGGGCGCGTCGTTGGCTGCCGGCTTGGCAAATTCGGGTAACGCCATGCTGCCGCCCCCTTGGCTTGCGGATATGCCGGACAAGCCTCGGCCCGCACACTTAATAATGTCTTAATGGCCACTGATACTATGATTCGCGGCAGGCCCGACAGCGCCCCATGATTCTTCCCGTGTCCGCTCCCACCCTCACGGTGTTTGACCTGGAATATACCGCCTGGTCAGGCTCCATGGCTGGTCACTGGCTGGAGCCCGGTCAGTTCAAGGAGGTGGTGCAGATCGGCGCGGTCAAGCTCGACGGCTGTGATCTTTCGGTGCTGGATGAGCTCGATCTTCTGGTGAAGCCCCGCATCAATCCCGTGCTCTCGCCCTATTTTGAGAATCTCACCGGCATCAGCAATGACGCGGTGGCAGCGAGGGGGCTGGATTTCAGGGAGGCCTATGGCCGCTTTGCGGCCTTTGTCGAGGGCGGGCCGATCTGCGCCTTTGGCCATGACGAATGGATTCTGGAAGAGAATTTGCGGCTTTATGGCATCAGCGACCATCCCAGGCTGCCGCCCTTTACCGATTTGCGCCGTTGGTTCGCCGCCTGCAACGTTGACCCGCGCGGGCGCCATTCCTGCGACCTTGCCCCGGCGCTGGGCCTTAAGCTTGTCGGGCGGGCGCACAATGCCCTGGATGATGCCAAGGTCCTCGCCGCCGGCGCCCGGGAGATGGTGCGCCGTGGCGCCGTCCGCCCCGCGGCATGAGCAGCGGGCTGAGCGTTAAACGAATGCGCGACAGCGCATGAGGTGCGAAGCCGACGATCTGATCGCACGCCTTGGGTTGGAGCCGCATCCCGAAGGTGGGCATTTCCGCGAGACCATGCGTGATCTTTCTGCCGGCAGCGGTCCGCGTGGGTATTCCACCGCCATCCTGTTCCTGCTCAAGGCCGGCGAAATCTCGCGCTGGCATCGAGTGGATGCGGCGGAAGTCTGGCATTTTTATCGCGGCGCGCCGCTTGAGCTTTGCGTCGGCCAGATGGCGCATATTCTGGGGCCACAAATTGAACAGGGCCAGGCGCCCCAATTGGTGGTGCCGCCGCATGCATGGCAGATGGCCAGGAGCCTTGGCGATTACACCCTGGTGGGCTGCACGGTGGCGCCCGGCTTTGACTTTTCCGGCTTTGAGCTGGCGCCGAAGGATTTCGTCCCGCCCGATTGATTTTTGTTTATCGGGATGCTGTCCGTTCGTGCAGGCCAAAGACAAGCGCGGTGCGCGTATTGCGGAAAACTTCCTTCAAGTTCGGCTTATTAAAATGTTCGCTTTCGCGGCGCACGCGCGTTAATGGCGTTGTCGGCAAGGGGTTCCGCCCCCACACCGTGTGTCGGATAACGTCCGACATCATCGAAGGGACCCTCTCCATGACCGCTCTGCTCAAAAGATTTGCAGCCGACCGCCGCGGCGCCACCGCCATCGAGTATGGCCTGATCGCCGCCCTGATCGCCGTGGTGGTGATCGGTGCCCTCACCAATATCGGCACCAACCTCAGTACCGCTTTCGATACCGTGGCCACCAAGCTGCTTTAAATTCGGCCCACGCCGGCGAGGATTATTCTGCGGTTTTCACGGCCAACAGCTTGCCCAGTTGATGTGCTACCGCATGCGACGAAAGGCGGCCAAGAAAACCGTCGGCCGGAACATAGCGCACCAGCAGGGTGCGGCCATTCAAGGCGAGCCCGGGCTTCGCCGCTTTTTCCAGCTTCACCTGGGCGACATGGTGCGACAAGGCCTGACGCGCCGCCGCCCCGGCGGCGAGAAAGCGTTCAATGCCCGCCTGGCATGTGTCCAGCACGTCGAACAGCAGGGCACGCCCGCCGGCGTCAGCGGGAAGGGCGCCATCCACCATGAAACGCAGGCCCAGATTGTCGGCATAGGAGAAATGATTGCCTTCGTCGTCAAAGGCACTTTTGAGATCGGCTGCGGTGATGGCGGCAGGCGCCGGGGTGGCGGCATCGCCCTGGCGGGTGGCGGGCAGGCCGCCAGGCGCATCGGCGGCATAAAGCGTCACCCCGCCCCAGACCGAAACGGAAAGCGCCGCCGCCCCGGTGTCATATTTCAGCAGCTTGGCGCCCAGCGAACCGGGATCAGAGGTGAGAACAAAGGTCTCCGCCGCACCGGCAAAGCGCAGCAGATATTTGCCGTGCCAAGGGAGCAGAACAAAGTCGCGACCTTCGCCGGCGCTGTAGAGGCCCGGTTCCGGCGCCGCCGGTTTCTCGGCCGAAAGCCGTGCCAGGATGGAATCGGCGCTTTGCGCGCCGGCCGCCGCCGGCAGCAACGCAACAAGCACCAGAACCAAAACCGCTTTCACGTTCCGCTCACGCAAGCACTTCATCGTCCGGCCCTGACGTGGGGCCGGCGCCCCTTCGCCTGCTAATCTGCCTGTTCAATGGGGCAAATTTGTGCCGCTTTTTGGCTGAAGGGCGCCTTCCGCCAATCCCGGCCGGCGCCTTCCTTGCCGCCATGAGACGGCGAAAGCAGGGTCAGCTTGGTTCAGCCTGTCGAATTCGGAACAGGCGCAACGCAAGGCACAATCCGTTCCGGATGAATGAAATCGTGGCTCCGAAGCCACCTCCCAAGTCTAAACCGGATTGCCTGTTGTAAGTCCGCTTCGCGCCAGAAGCGGTCCTTCGAGAGTGGCTGCACTAGATTGGGTTAAAGTCGATGGCGCGGCTCTGGGTATGAGTGCTTTCGCGGACACCGGAGGAGAATGACGCTCCGCAGCTAGTAATGATGCTTTCCTCCACCTTTAGCCCAATATCATGGACGGCGCTCGCGTATTCCGTGCCTGCGATCCAATTTCCCCAAAAGAGTCGGTAATCCCCTGAACCGCCAAGCAGTCGTTGAAATGGCGCGCGATTGGTTGTGACCGTAAACCGGAACGCAAGGGCAGGCAGCGGATCGCGACGCCCACCAGATATTGTTGTAGTCACAGAGTAACTCTCCGTCACACTCTCAATGCGCCCGCTGAACATGTTTTTCTTTTCGATATGACTGCGATTAACCGCCTTTGGGGCGACGGCGCTGGCTATGACTCTTTCCATACAGTCAAGGTCCGGCACTTGCGAGAGTGTCGCGGTGCGTTCCCTTATCCAGCCAGTAGATACGCAACTGCAAAGTACCGGAATTACAAAAGCAAAGATGAAATATCGTAGTCCCGACATATCATCCCCCAACTTTGTTCAGCCGAGAGTTTAACCGTCGTTCCGCATCCCGTCATCATTCCGCCAGCCAGCATTGAGCACTTAGTCCTCCTTCTAGTCAGAAGTTTCCCTCACGGCATAATGACTTGCCATTCGGAGCCGTGTAGGCTGGGAAAAAGGGCTGAGATTAGGAGGCATGGGAGCAGTACAAAAACTGGTCGTGATGACCGCGTTGATTCCTCTGGGTGGATGCCTGTTTAGTGACCCGGATTGGGGCCTAAAGCGCACCGCTGCTGTTAAGGAAATTCCGACCGAACAATGCGTCCTCCACGCAGCAGAAGCTGTCCCCGGCGTCCGTGAAGCGCATTCTGTCCCTTATGGTGGCCGGCGTGGCTTTGCCAAACCAGACGCTCTTTATTTTGCTCTGGACATCTTACCCATTGCGCACATCGCCTTCGCGGGTGGCATCCAGTTCGTGAGACGCAACGGCCAAGACCAATATGAGGCGTACTATACTGCGGCGCACTTTGCGCCTTCAGAAACGGATGCCAGTCTTATGCGGGAGATTTTTGTTTCGCTGGAAGGAAGGATCGACAGCGACTGCGGCTTGAGCGGGATGTCGCACCGCGTTGTGGAGGCGTGCAATCATCTCAAATGCTAATTCTAGCTCTGCCAAGCGCCACAAGGGGCCTCACTCTTCCCCAGCGCTCAATTCCTATTGATTTAATTTTGTACTGGCGTCCCATTGCCCCTTTCGTCAGGGTCATGGGGACCAAGATCGATAAACCCGCCACAAGACAATTCTCGTCCATGCGAAAATAAAAGCTGGACACCAACACCTTGGTGGGGAGCTAGTTCTCCTCTTACAAACACCAAACCCCCGTCTCGCACAACAGCCCAATTCAATGTGCCGCGCCCCGAATACTCTTTGATCGTGTCCGCGCATTTCGATTTCGCAATGGCAATCATGCGCTCTTCACTGCTGACGCAGCCAGTCGCTCCCGCGAAAAGGGCTGCGGCGAAGAGCGGTCGCAATGCGGTGAGTATGCTTAACTGACTGCCCACAATCGAATACCGACAAACTTCCATCTCCCACCGCGCTTCTCATCTGTGCAGATAAAAGTTGAGCCTCCCAAAGCCGATGGCGGATTGCTGTGGCGGAATCCTGCTTGCATAAAGGATGCGCGACTTCCATCTGAGGAATAGGTTGGGCGCGATAAACTGAGGATCAAGGCGTTTTTGGTTGGGTCGGGCAGTACCGCCGCAACCTCTATTTCGACGCCAAGTGATTTCCAGTTACAATCAGCACCCGGTAGCCCTGAAATCATTATTCCGTGTGGCGGGCGTGCGACGAAAGCAGCGGCATATACCTCACAATCAGATTGTGCAGTAGCATTTTGCCCACCTTGCTGAGCGCGCAAAGGGGAAACAGCAAAAAGAATCATCAGGGGTATGATGAGTAATCTCGACACTGCCCCCTCCCAAAGTTAGTCGTCGCAAAATAGCGGGAATTTTTGGCAGTGTCCCAACCATAGATGAACCTTCCTCAGAACTAGGGACGCCTGAAGGGCAGCTTAGGGTCATAAGCGGTCGTCCACGTAAACCTTTTAGCCGGGTAAAAACGGCGTCACGCCCAATGGCCGCTTTGCACAAAGCGGACATTGGGAACCGCGGACATTATTTTTGAGTTTTCTGCCTCCCGCCGCTCGCCCATTCTCTCGCGGCGCACTGCGCGCGGTCGCGCCTCACCCCGCATTACAGGGTAGGATCACTGCGGACAAGCTGAGGATAGGGAAAATGTTTTTCCTTTCGCTTCAACGCCCCGCGCGGGGATAACCAAGGGAAATCTCGCCGGCCTCTTTTTCTTCCCAAAAATCCGCTTACCTTTTGCGCCCCTGTTCGCGCCGATGCGGGCAGCGCCAACGCAGAAGGCAAGAGGATGCAAAGAGATGACTGAACCCGATCCCACCGAAGCCCTGCTGCGCAGCATGGTTGCCGAGTGCGGCGACATCATCCGCCTCCATGCGTTCCGCGCCCCCTCGCCAGTTTGCCAGGCTGAGGGGCTGGTAGGAGGGGGGTAAGGGTGAGCAAAAATTGCAAAACAACGGCCCAGCAATTGCCTGGAAAAAAGCCCAACTGGCACTGCGGCGCGCAACCGCAATGCCGCCAAACCGGCCACGCCCCTCACTGCCGCCCGCGCCCGATACGCGCCCTCCAACTGCTCACATCTTGGCGGCAAGTCCCATGAAGCGCGGGCAAACCCGGGGAAGAGGGAGGAATAAGCCCCAAAATGGACAAACGAATATCGGCCAAGCCTTTGCAGGAACACGCATTGCCCTTTTTGAGGGTGATAGATGCAAGGCCGGTGGCACGTGAGAGGGTGAGGCTTCCCGCCCGCTTTCCTTTGGCCGCAAATCTGCCTAAACCGCCCCTTTCTCCCTGATCCTTCCATCAAAGGGCCGCCATGAGCCAGGACAGCTTCAAATCCCGCAAAACCCTGAAGGTCGGCAACAAGAGCTATGTCTATTTCAGCCTCGCCGCGGCGGAAAAGAACGGGCTGAAAGGGATCGGCCAACTCCCCTATTCCATGCGGGTGCTGCTGGAAAATCTACTGCGCTATGAAGACGGCAACACCGTCACCCGCGACGATATCCAGGCGGTGGCGGATTGGGCCAAAAAGCGCAGTTCCGACCGCGAAATCGCCTTCCGTCCCGCCCGTGTTCTGATGCAGGACTTCACCGGTGTCCCCGCCGTAGTGGACTTGGCGGCCATGCGCGACGCCATGAAAGCGCTGGGCGGCGACCCCGAAAAGATCAATCCCCTGGCGGAAGTGGATCTGGTCATTGACCATAGCGTGATGGTGGATGCCTTCGGTTCGCCCAAGGCCTTCAAGCAGAATGTCGAAATCGAATATGAGCGCAACCGCGAGCGCTATACCTTCCTGCGCTGGGGGGCGCAGGCCTTCGCCAATTTCCGCGTCGTGCCGCCGGGCACCGGCATCTGTCATCAGGTCAATCTGGAATATCTCGCCCAGACCGTCTGGACCAGGAAAGGTCCGGACCCGAAGTATCCGAAGAAGAGCGTCGAATATGCCTTCCCCGACAGCGTGGTCGGCACCGACAGCCACACTACCATGGTCAATGGCCTTTCGGTGCTGGGCTGGGGCGTGGGCGGCATCGAGGCGGAGGCCGCCATGCTGGGCCAGCCGATTTCCATGCTGATTCCCGAAATTGTCGGCTTCAAGCTGACCGGCAAACTCAAGGCCGGCGTCACTGCCACCGATCTGGTGCTGACCGTCACCCAAATGCTGCGCAAGAAGGGCGTGGTGGGCAAGTTCGTGGAATATTATGGCGAAGGGCTGGATCAGCTCAGCCTGGAAGACCGCGCCACCCTGGCCAACATGGCGCCGGAATATGGCGCCACTTGCGGTTTCTTCCCCATTGATGCCGAAACCCTGCGCTATCTCAAAAACACCGCCCGCGCCAATCCCCGCGTCGCCTTGGTGGAAAAATATGCCAAGGCACAAGGCCTCTTCCGCACCAAAAAAAGTGCCGACCCTATCTTCACCGATACCTTACACCTCGACATGGACACGGTGGAGCCTTCCATGGCAGGACCGATGCGGCCGCAGGACCGCGTGCCCTTGGGCCAGGTCGCCGCCAATTTCGCCGAGAATCTGATCGGCACCTTCAAGAAAGAGGCCGAAGCCAACAAGCGCGCCAGGCTGGAAGGCAGCGAACATTCCATCGGTCATGGCGATGTGGTGATCGCTGCCATCACCTCCTGCACCAACACCTCCAACCCCAATGTGATGATCGGCGCCGGTCTGGTGGCACAAAAAGCGGTCAAGCGCGGCTTGAAGGTGCGGCCCTGGGTCAAGACTTCGCTGGCACCGGGCAGCCAGGTGGTGACTGACTATTTGCAGAAGGCCGGTCTGGACAAGGCGCTGGATAAACTTGGCTTCAACCTGGCCGGTTATGGCTGCACCACCTGCATCGGCAATTCCGGGCCACTGCCCGACCCGGTGGCCAAGGCCATCACCGATGCCGATCTGGTGGCGTCGGCGGTGATTTCCGGCAACCGCAATTTCGAAGGCCGCGTCCATCCCCAGGTGCGGGCCAATTACTTGGCGTCACCCATGCTTGTGGTGGCCTATGCTCTGGCGGGTTCGGTCAATATGGATCTGACGCGCGAGCCGGTGGGTTATGACAAGGACAATGAGCCGGTTTATCTCAAGGAAATCTGGCCCAGCCCACAGGAGATCAAGGCCGCCATCGCCAGGGCGGTGAAGCCGGCTGCCTTCAAGAAGCGCTATGGCGATGTCTTCAAGGGCGACGCCAACTGGAAGAGGGTCAAGCTGGTCAAGGGCAAGACCTATCAGTGGGATCCCACATCCACCTATGTGAAAAACCCGCCCTATTTTGACGACATGACGGTCAAGCCGGCGCCGGTGGCCGAACTCACCGGCGCCCGCGTGCTGGCGATCTTTGGCGACAGCGTCACCACCGACCACATTTCGCCCGCCGGCAACATCAAGGCATCCGCGCCGGCCGGCATCTATCTGTCGGAGCATCAGGTGGCGCAGAAAGATTTCAATTCCTATGGCGCCCGCCGCGGCAATGACGAAGTGATGGAGCGGGGCACCTTCGCCAATATCCGCATCAAGAACGAAATGATGGGCGGCAAGGAAGGCGGCAACACGCTTTATTATGCCGACCCCAAGGCCGAAGGCGTTGGCATGAGTATTTTCGATGCCGCCCAGCGCTACAAGGCTGACGGCCATGCCACCATTGTCATCGGCGGCAAGGAATATGGCACGGGCTCGTCCCGCGACTGGGCCGCCAAGGGTCCGCGGCTGCTCGGCGTGCGCGCCGTCATCGCCGAAAGCTTTGAGCGCATCCACCGCTCCAACCTGATCGGCATGGGGGTGGCGCCTTTCTGCTTTGAGCCGGGCAAGAGCCGCAAGGATTACGGGTTCACCGGCCGCGAGACCATTTCGGTTCCGGGTCTCTCCGGCGCGTTGACGCCGCGGCAAAAGATGGAAGGGGTGATCCACCGCCCCGACGGCGGCATAGACAAGATTCCGCTCTATCTGATGATCCTGACGGCGGACGAAGTCGGCTATTATCAGAATGGCGGTATTTTGCCCTACGTGCTGCGCAATCTGCTGGTGGCCTAGTTACACGTGTTTGATTCGTCCTTGATCGCCGCCCTTGCATTGCTGGCCGCCGCCCTGTTCGCCGCAATCACGGGCCGGGGACTTTATCTTCGCTTCACTGCCATGTTGTGCGCGGCGCTGGCGCTGGCCTTGCTGGCGCGGCCTCTGGCACCCGGCCTTGGTGCCGCCGTGGCGCTGATCGCTTTGCCGCTGGCCGGCACAAGTCTCTCCCTGTCGGCCATGGCGCGGCTGGCGCGGCCGGCGCCGCCACTGACGGCGACCATGGCGCTGCTGCTGGCAATGGCCGGCGGGATTGCCGCCCTATTTGGCGCCGCTTTGCTTTGGGCGCTATGGCCGCTGCTGCTGGGCGGTATTGCCGTCATGCTGGCGGCGCTGCATCGCGGCACCATGACGATGCTGCTCACGGGTTTGCTGCTGATGACGGCGGCGCTGTCATTTGCCGGCGCGGGGCTGACAACGCCCGGCATTTCCCTCCTGGCTGCGGCGCTGACAGGATTTGCGTTTCAGAAACAGGCGTCCAGCAACAGGGCCTTGCGGCTTTCGCTTTCGCCATAGACACGGCGGGGCGTGGGGCGCTCGTCGCTCGCGATCACCTGCGCCAGCAGTTGCGCGACAAAAGCCGGTTTGAGGCGAGGGCCGTCCCAGAACGGGTCATGGGCTTTCGTGCTGTCCTGGCACACCAGTTCGACCTTGAGCGGCGGCGGCGATACGGCGGCATCCTTTCCGGATTTGCGCGGCTCCTCCCGCAATGTCGCGGAATCGCTGGTTTTTTCAGGCGCGCTGACCCGTTCTGCGGAAGCTTTCAAGCTTTCGCGCCACTGAACAGGCAAAGACGGGATCACACGCATGCCGGTCTCTTCGCAAGCCGCGCGCCGCCCCTGTTTACCAAGCCGGTTACCGGATTTTTAGCGCCCGTCTTTTAGGCTTGCCGTCGAAGGCCCGAAGAAACCGGGCGGGATGGTGGATGTGTTGAGCGCAGCCCTGCAGAAAGCGCACGAGAAAATTGCCGAACTGGGCGCCGCCCACGACGTCACACGTCTGCGTCTGGCGGCTGAGGCGGCCGGCGCCGCCGCTTTTGACTGGCAGGTGGGCGATGGCTTGATCGCCTGGGACGGCGCCACCCAAATCCTGCCCTTTCAGCGCGATATCCACCGGGCCGCGGTCTTCCTGGAAGCGGTCGAGCGCGGCAAGCGCGGCGCCCTGGAGGCCTTGCTGGAAGCGCGCAGCACCCAGAACAGCAGCTTTGCTCTTGAGATCGAGATTGCCTCGGCCATGGGCGCCATCACCTATACCATGGAAGGCACGCGCTTTGCCGCGGGGGGCGGGCGCACCGAACGGCTGGTCGGCATTCTGCGTGATACCACCGAGCGCGCCCGCGAGATGCAGCGTCTCTCTTATCTGGCCACCCGCGACGAACTCACCGGCCTTCTCAACCGCAATTCCCTGCGCGAGGAATTGGCGCTGGCGATTGATCGCGCCAAATCGGAATCCCGCCATTGCGCCTTTCTGGTCTCCTCCATTGATCGGCTGGCCATGATCAATGACGGCTTCGGCTTCGACGCCGGTGACGAGGTCATTTTCGCGGTGGGTGAACGCATGGCCCGCTCGCTTCGCGCCAGTGACGTGATCGGTCGCACCGCCGGCAACAAGTTCGGCGTCATCCTCAAAAATTGTTCGGAACGGGAAGTCGCCATCGTGGCCGGGCGGTTGCGCGCTATGGTGCGCGGTAGTGCCGTCGAAACCCGCGCCGGCCAGGTTTCGGCCACCTGCTCGGTGGGCGCGGTCTGGCTGCCGACCAGCGGCGCCACCAGCCAGGAAGCCATGCTGCGGGCCGAGAACGCGCTCGAAGGAGCCCGGGCCGGCGGGCGTGACGGTTTCATGGTCTATGAGCATAGCGCCCAGAAGGAATCGGCTCGCATCCGCCAGATGGCGGTGGCCGACGAAGTGATCGTGGCGCTCAGGCAAAATCGGCTCAAACTCGCCTATCAGCCTCTGATTGACGCCAAGACCCGCAAGGTCATGCATCACGAGGCTCTGGTCCGGATGGAACGGGAGAATGGCGAAATCGTCTCTGCCGGCTATTTCGTCCCTGCCGCCGAGCAGCTTGGCATCGTCCATCTGGTGGATCGTTTTGCCCTGGAATCGGTGATTGCCAGGCTCAAGGCGCACAAAACCGCTTCCCTGGCGGTCAATGTTTCGGGCACCGCCGCCGGCGATCCCGCCTGGCTGCAAAGTTTTGTGGATCATGTCCGCGGCAATCGCGACGTTGCCGACCGCCTGATCGTGGAACTGACGGAAACCGCTGCCCTGCATCATTTCGAAGAGAATGCCCGCTTCGTCAGCCAGTTGCGCGAATTGGGGGTCAAGGTGGCGATTGACGATTTCGGCGCCGGTTATACCTCGTTTCGCAATCTGCAGCTGCTGCACGTGGACGTCGTCAAGATTGACGGCTGCTATGTAAAGGATTTGTCGGCGTCGCCCGAGAACCAGATCTTTGTCCGCACCCTTGTGGGTTTGGCCAAGAATTTCAACATGCGGGTGGTGGCCGAATGGGTCTCTTCCGATGCCGACGCCGCGCTGTTGCAAAGCTTCGGGGTTGATTATTTCCAGGGCTTTCACTTTGGCGCGCCGGTTATTGACCCCGTCTGGGGTCAATAACCGTTCTTTGTTGCCCCCTCTGTCCGCCTCGCGGGCGCGTGCCGCGCCCTGCCGGCGGACATCTCCCCCCGCATGGCGCTTCGCGCCGCAGGGGGAGAAGCTGGCGGATGCTGCGGGTCGCCCGGCGAAGTGCCGGGCTCGCGATTTCTGAAACTGCTGACAGTCAGCGCGCCGCCGGGGCGGCATTCTTATCCCACACGCTTACCTGCGTGGCGCCGTTTTCGCGCACCATCACGCCGTATTTTGCGGTGTCGGATTCATAGTCCAGCAGCCAGCCGGCAGCCAGATGCTGGGCCTTGATGAAGCGGGCAGGGTGGCAGGGCTGGGTCTCAGCGCAATAGCGGCGCAGCGACAATTGGGCATAAGAGGTGGCTTCGCGCTGGCTCATGGGCGCCAGGCAACCGCCAAGGACAGAGGCGAAAAAAAGAAAAAGGCCCCGCGCGAACGGGTGCTTCACTTCTTGGCCAGTTCGTCTATCTGCCGGCGCATGGCTTCCACTTGCTGCTTCAGCGCGTCCACTTCGCTGGCGGCAGGCTTCTCCGCCGGCTCGTTTTTGGCGCGGCCGCCGGCGGCAGCGCCGGTGAAAGGCGCCGAGAACATGGCCATGGCGTTTTCAAACAGTTGCAGATTCTGGCGGGTGAGATTTTCCACCATCTGGTTGCCGCCGCCCAACGCCTGGGCAATGCGGTCGCGCAATTCGCCCTGGTTCTTGGTGAAACTTTCCATGCTCATGTCGAGATAGCCGGGCACAAAGGCCTGCAAAGAGTCACCATAAAAGCGGATCAACTGGCGCAGAAACTTGATCGGCAGCAGATTCTGACCCTTGGCCTCTTCCTCGAAAATGATCTGGGTGAGGACCGAGCGGGTGATGTCCTCGCCGGTACGCGCGTCCTGCACTTCGAACTCGGTCCCTTCCTTCACCATGGCGGCGAGGTGATCGAGCGTCACATAAGACGAAGTCTGGGTGTTGTAGAGCCGCCGGTTGGCGTACTTCTTGATGACGACCGGGCTCTCGCCCTTGGATTTTTCTTCCGACACGGTACGTACCCCGAAACGCGGCCTTCCCCCGAAGGCTTGCGATGCAACAAACATCAATGTGTAACTTCCGTAAAGCGCCATTTTAGCACATGCAGCAAAAAAATGCTGCGCAGCAATTTTACAACCCATTGAAACACCAATAAAATTCCTTGTGCTCGCATTTGCGGTATTTTGCGCTACATAGGCGGCGGGATTGGTGGAGAAGAATATGTCCGATGTGGTGATTGTGGCGGCGGCACGCACGCCGGTGGGTTCGTTTCTGGGCTCTTTTGCCTCTGTTCCGGCGCACAAGCTGGGCGAAGTTGCCATCCGCGCTGCCTTGGAGCGGGCCGAACTAAGCGGCGAGGAAGTCAGCGAAGTCATTCTCGGCCAGGTCCTGACCGCCGCCCAGGGCCAGAATCCCGCCCGCCAAGCCTCCATTGCCGCGGGCCTTCTCATCGGCACGCCCGCATGGGGGATCAATCAGGTTTGCGGTTCGGGCCTGCGCGCCGTGGCGCTGGGTGCCCAGGCCATCGCCCTGGGCGACAGCCGGATCGTTGTCGCCGGCGGCCAGGAGAGCATGAGTCTTTCAACTCACACCGCCTACTTACGCGCCGGTCAGAAGATGGGTGACATGCAGATGGTGGACACCATGATCCGCGACGGGCTGTGGGACGCCTTTAACGGCTATCACATGGGCACCACGGCGGAGAATGTCGCCAAAGAATTCCAGATCACCCGCGAGCAGCAGGATCAATTCGCCGTCGCCAGCCAGAACAAGGCGGAAGCGGCCAAGAAGGCGGGCAAGTTCAAGGATGAGATCGCGCCGGTGACGGTGAAGGGCCGCAAGGGCGACACCATCGTGGATACCGATGAATATATCCGCGACGGTGCCACCATCGAAGCGATGGCCGGCCTTCGCCCGGCCTTCGACAAGGCCGGCAGCGTCACTGCCGGCAATGCCTCGGGCCTGAATGACGGCGCTGCCGCGCTGGTGCTGATGAGCGCCGCCGACGCTGCCGCCAAGGGCCTGACGCCGCTCGCCCGCATCGCCAGTTGGGCGCAGGCCGGTGTGGATCCCAAGGTGATGGGCACCGGGCCTATTCCGGCCTCGCGCAAGGCGCTGGAGAAAGCCGGGTGGAAGGCCGCCGATCTCGATCTGATCGAGGCCAACGAGGCTTTTGCCGCCCAGGCCTGCGCCGTTAACAAAGACATGGGCTGGGATACCGCCAAGGTAAACGTCAATGGCGGCGCCATCGCCATCGGCCATCCCATCGGTGCTTCGGGCGCCCGCGTGCTGGTGACCCTGCTGCACGAAATGGGCAAGCGTGACGCCAAAAAAGGTCTTGCCACGCTTTGTATTGGTGGTGGCATGGGCATCGCCATGTGTGTCGAGCGGTGAGAAACCCTTGGCTGGACTGGGCCATGCTAGCGGCGGAATCGCAGCAGGTGATCGCTTTGCGGGTGATGAAACTGGCCGGCGGCGGCAGGCCCGCCGAGGCCGAGTTTCAGCGCATGACGGCCGAGAAGCTGACCGCGGCCGCGCAAGCGGGCCTGAAGCTGATGACCGGCGGCAGCGCGGACAGCATACTGCGCGACTATCGCCGCAAAGTCCGTGCTAACCGGCGGCGGCTGGCGCGATAAGGCGAAGGCCTCAGTCGCCCGCGCCGGCCGTGTTGTTCATGTTGATGAAGTTGTAGCCGCCCAGCGCCAGGCGAATGGAAGGACCGCTCGCGCCTTCCACTCCCATCTGGTGCCACATCATCGGCGCGGCATAGAGCACATCGCCTTCCACGGCATGGAATTCGCCGGTGTTCTCAAAGCGGCCGCTGATGCCGCCGGCCTGCACCACCCACCATTCCGCCGGTCCGGGATGCATGTGGCCGAAGGTCGAGGCCGGGTTGAAGGCTGCCGCCGCCCCGCCGCCCGCGCCGCCACGCCCGCCGCGTCCACCACCGCCGCCGCGCCCGCCGGCCGCGGCGCATTTGTTGTCGGCGGCATTGGCATAGCCGATGATGGGATTGGCGAAGATGTGATCGTCAAGCACCTTGGTGCCGCCACCTTCGCACTTGTCTATGCCGTCGGTGAAGGTGTTGTAGTGCAGCTTGTTGGGCGGGGTGTATTCGCCCGGCCGGTGGCCGAAAGCCACCTTGACGATCTCGCCGCCGCCGGAGGCTTTGGGTGCGGGGCCGCTGGCCGGATAGACCGTCTTGTAGTTGGTGGGATTGATCTCCACCCACAGCGCGTTCTGGCTTCCTGAGACCGTATATGAATAAAGCGTGGTGTGCATGATGTTCACCAGCGAGCCGCGGCTGGCATGCACCGGCTGCTGGCCTTCTACCGTGAAATCCATCTCGCCCTGGATCACCACGAACAAGGTCGGCGTGTCGGGATGCATCTGGGTGTCAATTTTCGAGCCCGGCGCGCCGGAATTATAGGTCACGTCATTTTCGGGATCGAGGATGATTTGCTCCGACCAGTTGTTCTGGCCGCGATGGGCGGCCAGCAGGTCGGCCTTCTTCCACAAGGGCTTCATCGGCGCCTTGTAAACGCCGCCCCTGGTCTTGTTGACATACCATTGCTCGGCGGCGCCGCGGCCACCGCCGCCGCCCGCGGCGGGCGGGGCCTGGGCGAAAGCGGGGACCAGACAGGTGGCCGCCAGCAGAAGGGCGGTGAGCTTCAAGGCGCGCATGATGTTTCCCCGGCTTTATTGTTTGGCCTGACGCTATGCCGCAGCAGAAGGCGGCTCAAGTGCGCAGCATGATCTGCTCTCATTTTGCCCGCGATTTAACGCAGTGCAGCAACATTTGGGCGGTTGAACCGTCCCAAGAATGCCGCCTTAATTGCTCCGATATTTGAACAGGAGCATGGCATGGCACGGGTGGCGGTGGTGACGGGCGGAACGCGCGGCATCGGCGAGGCGATTTCGGTCGGGCTGAAAAAGGCTGGCTACACAGTGGCGGCGAACTATGCCGGCAATGAGGAACGGGCCAAGGCCTTCACCGAACGCACGGGCATCAAGGCCTACAAATGGGATGTGGCCGATTTCGACGCCTGCGCCGCAGGGGTGAAGCAGATCGAAAGCGAACTGGGCCCGGTCGAAATCATCGTCAACAATGCCGGCATCACCCGTGACGGCACCATGAAGAAGATGACCCGCTCCGCCTGGGATGATGTGATGCACACCAATCTGGGCGGCTGCTACAACATGTGCAAGGCGGCCTGGGACGGGATGAACGAACGCAAGTTCGGCCGCATCGTCAATATCGGCTCGATCAACGGCCAGGCCGGCCAGTATGGTCAGGTCAATTATGCCGCTGCCAAGTCGGGCATTCACGGCTTCACCAAGGCGCTGGCCCAGGAAGGCGCCCGCGCCAACATCACCGTCAACGCCATTGCGCCGGGCTATATTGATACCGACATGGTGGCGGCGGTGCCGGCCGATGTGCTGGCCAAGATTGTGGCGCGTATTCCTGTAGGCCGCCTGGGCAAGGCCGACGAAATCGCCCGCGGTGTGCTGTTCCTGGTGGCGGATGATGCGGGGTTTATCACCGGCAGCACCATGTCCATCAATGGCGGCCAGCACATGTACTGAGAGGAGCGGTGCGCGCAGCGCATGAGCAGGTCCAGTGGACCTGCGAAAGCGACGAGCGCCGCGAGCCTGGGCGAGCGGCCGCGGCAACCGCACTCCTGCTCACGCCACAAAATCCCTCGCGCTAGCGATGGAAGATTGGAGTGTACAAGCACGCTGCAGGAGGTTTTCCTGGAGGTGGGACGCCGAAATTCGCCCGCACAAACGCCTTACTAAAGGCAAGGCTGCCCCGCAAAGTAAGCAGATGCCAAAGTCTCAGTTCCAACTGAAACTAGAGGCCGCGTTTTCAGCTAAGCGCAAACATATACGCAAAAAGCGTGCGCCGGTGGTAGGCACTTCGGCACTCTGGAAGATGACCGCGCCTTTCGGCAAGGGTCGGACTGAGCCAAAAAGTGCTTATGATCCTCTCTCACCGTCGAGAAGCTGACGGTGCAGCGCGGTTCGCGCCATTCCCACCTCTCCATGGCCGGGCTTGACCCGGCCATCCAGAGCCACCAAAACCGGTGCGTGTTGCCCTGGATGGGCGGCACTTTGTTGGTTTTATCGCGCTTTGCGCGACGGGGCCGCCCATGGTGAATTGAGAGAATGATCCAATCCCTCACCGCCGAAAAGCTGACAGTGCAGCGCGGTTCGCGCCGGCTGGTGGAGAATCTCAGCTTCACCGTGAAAGCCGGGCAAGCGCTGTCGCTGGAAGGCGCCAATGGCGCCGGCAAGACCTCGCTGCTGCGCCTGATCGCAGGACTGCTGCCTGCCGGTGCGGGCAGCGTGACGCTGCATGAAGGCGACACGGAAATCTCCGAGCCGGAAGAGCGCGGCAAATATGTCGGCTGGCTGGGTCATCATGATGCGCTGAAGGCCAGCTTCACGGTCAGCGAGCAATTGGCGTTCTTCAGCAAGCTTTACGGCCGTGAGGGCGACGAAATCGCGCTGCTGGGACAGGTCGGCCTTTCACGCCAGGCGGAATTGCCCTGCCGCTATCTTTCCGCCGGGCAGCGGCGGCGGCTGGCGCTGGCGCGATTGCTGGCATCACGCCGGCCGCTCTGGCTGCTGGACGAGCCTTTCGCCGCCCTGGACACCGTCGGCAAGGCCCTGGTGGCGCGGCTGATTGCGCTGCATTGCGGAGAGGGCGGTCTTGTCATCGCCGCCACGCATGAATCGCTGGGACTTTCAAATGAAACGCTTCGCTTGGGCAACGCGGTGCTGAAGCTGTGACGCCGTTCCTCGCCCTTCTTACACGTGACCTGCGCCTCTCAGTGCGCGAAGGCGGCGGCGCCGTGCTGGCGCTGGGCTTTTTCGCATTGGTGGCAACGCTGGTGCCGCTGGGCGTCGGCCCCGATCTCAATCTCTTGGCCAAGATGGGGGGCGGCATCTTGTGGGTGGGGGCGGCGCTGGCGGCGCTGCTGTCGCTCGACCGCCTCTTCCAGGCTGATTACGAAGACGGCTCGCTGGACCTCATCGCCCTTTCACCTTTGTCGTTGGAAGGGGCCGCCTTCGCCAAGATCGCGGCGCATTGGCTTTCCACCGGTCTGCCGCTGACCTTGCTGTCGCCCATTCTTTCGGTCTTCTTCGGCCTTTCCGGTTCGGCGGTCATTGCCCTTACTATGTCGCTGGCCATCGGCACGCCGGCCGTGAGCGCTGTGGGCGCCATTGGCGCCAGTTTGACACTCTCCTTGCGCCGTGGCGGGCTGATTTTACCCCTGATTGTGCTGCCTCTGCTGGTTCCGGCGGTGATGTTCGGCGCCGGCATGGTGCTTGAAGCGCAGACCGGCCTCACCAATGGCGCTGTTGGCTTTCTGGCGGCTTTTTCGCTGGCCGCGAGCCTGCTAAGTCCCTTTGTCGCCGCCCAAGGCGTGCGCCTCAATCTGGCCGGGTAGGAAGATAGAAAACCCGCATGTTCGACTGGCTGTTCCGCTATGCCAATCCCGCCCGTTTCATGGGCCTGTCGGGGGCGCTCCTGCCCTGGTTGTGGAGCGCGGCCCTGCTGACCCTGGCGACGGCGCTTTATCTCGGCTTCTCCGCCCCGCCCGATTATCAGCAGGGCCGCACCGTGCTGATCCTTTTCATCCATGTTCCCGCCGCGATCATGGCCACCAATGTCTATGCCTGCATGGTGGTGGCGTCGCTGTTCAGCCTGATCAACCGCCACATTCTGGCCGATGTCGCCGCCCGCACCGCGGCGCCCCTGGGCGCGATCTTCACCCTGCTGGCGCTGATCACCGGTTCGCTTTGGGGCAAGCCAATGTGGGGCACCTGGTGGGTATGGGACGGGCGGCTGACCTCTACCTTGGTCCAGTTCTTTCTTTATCTCGGCTATATCGCGCTATGGAACGCCATCGAGGATGAAACCCGCGCCGCCCGCATCTGTGCTGTGCTGGCGCTGGTGGGGGCGGTGAACATTCCCATCATCAAATTCTCGGTGGATTGGTGGGCGACGCTGCATCAGGGCGAAAGCATCATGTCGGGCAATCTGGCCGGGCCTTTCCTGGTTCCCTTCCTGGTGATGATGCTGTTCTACATGCTGCTCTTTGTCTGTCTCTGGCTGACGCGCATCCGCACCCTCATCCTGGAGCGGCGGCTGCGTTCGCTGATGGGGGCGGCATGAATTTCGATCTTTCGCCGTATGGCGCTTTCATCTGGCCGGCCTACGCGGTCTCTGCCCTGCTGCTGGGCGGGCTGACGCTGTGGGCGATGGCGCGTTGGCGTGCCGTCAAAGCCAAGCTGGCAACGCTGGAAAAGACATGAAGCGGCTGATCTATGTCCTGCCGGTGCTTGGCTTCATCGTGATCGCGATGTTTCTCTATCGCAGTCTGTTCCTGGCCCCTACCACGGTTTCGCTGCCTTCGACCCTGATCAACAAGCCGGCCCCCAAGGTGGAGGTTGCCGCGCTTGATAGCCAGACTTTGGGTTTTGGTCCCAAGGAACTGGTGGCCGGTCATGTCAGCGTCATCAATGTTTTCGGCTCCTGGTGCACCGAATGCCATGTCGAGGCGCCGGTGCTGATGCAACTGGCGCAGCAAAAGGGTTTTGAGCTTTATGGCATGGTGCAGCGGGACACGCCGGAGAAGATCCGCGCCTTTCTGGCGGAAAGTGGCAATCCTTTCAGCCGCATCGGCAATGACGTGGACGGCCGGGCGGGGATTGAATGGGGCGTCTTTGGCGCGCCGGAGACCTTTATTGTGGATGGCAAGGGCATCATCCGCTTCAAATATCTGGGCGCCATCACGCCCGATGTCTTGAAGACCCAGATCATGCCGGCGATCCGGGCCGCCGCAGCCGGTTAAGACTTGGCTAACCCTATTTTGTCAGGTTGATGGGATGCAGATATCCGCCGCCAACCTTCTTGCCGCACAGCAGGCCGCCCAGGCGGCCCTGGCCGCCAAGCAGGCTGCCAAAGTGGCGGCACCGGCCTTCACCCTGCCGGATTTGCAGGCAGCGCCGGTCAAGACAGCAGAACCGGCCAAAACTGCTGCCGCACCACCATCCCCGCCCGCGCAGCCGCAGCCGGGTGGCCCGCTGGGTCAGCACATCAACATTGTAATTTAGGCCTTGATTGTCATGGCCCATCCCCGATCCGCGCTGAGCGCGGTCCGAGGACATGCTTTATATGGGCCATCCAGGGCCATATTGCTGAATTGGCGCAGATGGCACCTGGGTGGCCCGCATTCGCGGGCCATGACAGTGGTGCTTAAGACAACCGCCGCTTGCGGGTTGGCCTGGTGGGGCGCTCATGGCCGTCGGCCACCATGGCTTCCGCCGCCTGAGCGATTTCGCGCAGGGCCTTGACGAATTTCTGCCGGTCCGGCGCCGGCAACGCTTCCAGAAACAGGCGCTCGGCCCGGTCGGCGGCATTGCGGGCGCTGCGCAGCGCCTTGCGGCCCAAAGGACTGATGGCCACCGCATTGGCGCGCTGGTCTTCTTCCGTGCGCTCGCGTGTCAGAAGCCCGCGATCCAGCATCCGGCGCACCATCTCGGCCAGGGTTGAGCGGTCAATGCCGGTAATTTCCACCAGCGCAGTCTGGCTGGTGCCGTCATTCTGCTCCAACGCCGCCAGCAAGGTGAATTGTTGCTTGGTGAGTTCGCGCGTGCCGGCTTCGCGCGCATAAAGATCGCCATAGAATTGCTGACAGCGGCGGATCAGGTGCGAGGGCGCGTCCGACAGGTCGAAGCCTTGCGCCTTTCGCGTGCCCTTGATCATGAAGTCCCCTGCTTCGTGCGCTCGCGAGCATCATCTCTACCGGACGATAGCTCGTCGTCAGCGCCCGGGTGCATGTTAAACTAAGTTTGCGCGCACTTGTCCATGCGCAAATTTTCATTTGCGGCGGGAACGGGCGCGCAAGGCATTTTTCTTGTCACAGAGTTTGGCAACTTGGTGTGCCCTTCGTCCCATGACGGCACACAATGATTGGTAGGGCGCGCCCTGCGCCGCATATCTATTGCGGCGGTGGGTTTATTGTCTCAATCGTTTTCGGTTTCATCGCGCCCATGGCGCAAAATCAGCGGCGTTTGTGCCAGCGCGAAGATGAATACCAGCGGCAGTATGACCCAGACCTTGAAATCCACCCATAGGCTGGTGGAGAGATTGCGCCACACCGCTTCGTTGAGGGCGGCCAGCGCCAGGCAGAACAAACCCCAGCGTAAGGTGAGTTTCTTCCAACCGGACTCTGTCAGATCAAAGGCTTGCGCGAAGACATATTTGATGAACAACCGTCCGGTGGCCAGACCGCCAAGAAGAATGACGCCGAAGAAAAGATACAGGATGGTGACCTTGACCTTCAGAAATGTTTCATTCTGCAAATAAAGCGTCAGGCCGCCGAACACCATCACCAGCGCCGCGGTGAAAAGCGGCATGGGCGAAAGCCGGCGTTCGAACATCCAGCCCAGCACCAGCGCAACGGCGATCGCCACCATGAAGGCGGCCGTCGCGGCAAAGAAACCGCCCAGTTTAAAGGCAGCAAAAAAAACCAGCAGGGGCCCCAAATCCAGGATCAGGCGGCGAAGCTGCGGGTTCACGCGTCTTCTCCTGCAACATCCGATCCGGCGGCACCCCGGGGCGCGCTTGGCCGCACGCCCGTCCTCGGCTGCGCCTCGGACCCGGTAAGAGCGCGGGCAAAAGCCTTAGGTTCAAAAGCCTGCAAATCGTCCTCGCCTTCCCCAACCCCCAGATAATGTACCGGCAGGCTGAAACGGGCCGCCAGCGCCACCAGGATGCCGCCTTTGGCGGTGCCGTCCAGCTTGGTCATCACCAGCCCGGTCAGCGGCACGGTTTGGCTGAAAGCTTCCACCTGGCTGATGGCATTTTGTCCCGTGGTGGCATCCAGCACCAGCAGCACGGCATGGGGCGCGGCCGGATCCAGCTTCTTCAGCACGCGGGCGATCTTTTCCAGCTCGGCCATCAGCCCGGCTTTGTTCTGGAGGCGCCCGGCTGTGTCAATCAGCAGCACATCGCTGCCATCATTCCTTGCCTTTTCCAGCGCGGAAAAGGCAAGTCCCGCGGCGTCGCCGCCCTGGCGGCCGGCGACAAAGCCGGCGCCGGTGCGCTTCGCCCACACGCCCAATTGCTCAATGGCGGCGGCGCGGAAAGTGTCTCCTGCCGCCAGCGTCACTTTTGCCCCGCCGGAAATCAGCCGCTTGGCCATTTTGCCGATGGTGGTGGTTTTGCCGGCGCCGTTGACACCGGCCACCAGCACCACAAACGGTTTGCTGCTGTCCTCGGCCACCAGCGGCTTGGCCACCGGTGCCAGTAGGCGGGCGATTTCCTCTGCCAGCAGCGCCCGCAATTCGGCGCCGGAAATGTCTTCTTCGTAACGTCCCCTGGCGATGGCGGCGGTAATCGCCTTGGCCTGGGCGCCGCCAAGGTCGGCAGCAATCAACGCCTCTTCCAGTTCGCCCAAAGTGGCGGCGTGCAGCTTCTTGCGGGTGAAAAGACCAACCAGGCTGTCGGAAAGGCCACCCTTTTTCGCCAAGCCCTGTTTCAGTCGCTCCAGGAAGGTGGGCGGCGGCGGCGGTTCGCCAAACCTCCTCATGCCGCCTCTCCCAAAAGAGCATCGCCGGCAAT